>JAHBUY010000001.1:0-137500 GCA_019637795.1 bacterium
GCGAGCGGTCGTCGCCGCGGAGTCGTTTGCCCGGGTCGACGCGGTGGGGCATAGCTCGGACGGTCCGAAGGGGGGAACACCGATGCCGCTCGTGCGCCGTCTCGCCGTCCTGCTGCTCGCCTGCGCGCTCGTCGCCTGCGGTGATGACGATGCCGCGGGACCGCGGCCGACCGCGACGGTCCCGGCCGCCACGGCGACGGCGAGCGCCCCGCCGACGGCGACGGCGAGCGCGCCGCCCACCGCGACCCTGGCGCCGACCCTGACCGCGACGGCGCCGCCGGCGCCGGCGACCGCGACGCGCACGGCGCCGCCGAGCGAGACGCCGACGGCGACGGCCACGGCGACGCCGGCGGTCGGCGCCGTGGCGCTGTTCAGCGCCGATCCCGCCAGCCCGGACAATCCGTTCCCCAGCGATCGCCTGCTCGACGACTCGGGCCACGTCGTGCTCGCCGCCGCGCGGCTGGAGGCCGTCGTCCCGGCGGATCCGCGCTTCGATGCGACGCGCGCCTATCTCGCGTCGACGGCGGCGCAGTTCTCGGCCCTGAGCGGCTTCAGCACCTTCGCGCCCATGCAGGTGGTGCTCGACGCGCCGCCGGCGACGGGCGCGCTTCCGGAAGGGGCGGTGATCGTGATGCGGGCCGAGGCGCCGTTCGAGGCGGTGGCGGTCTCGGCGGTCGGCCTGGCCGCCGGCAGCGCCGGCGCCAACGTGATCGAGATCCAGCCGTCGGTGCCGCTCGACGCGCGCGCCAGCTACGTCTACGTGGTGACCAGCACGGCGCGCGATGCCGACGGCCATCCGTTGCGCCGCGACCCCGACCTGACCGCGGCGCTGCGCGGCGAGGTGCCGGCGCTGAACGGCTGGCGGGCCTCGCTGCTGCCGGCGATCCAGCACCTGCGTGACGACCTCGACGTGGCGCCGGAGTCGATCGTCGCCATCGACCGCTTCACCACCCAACCGACCACGGACGACCTGGCGTCGATCGCCGGCCGGCTCAGCGCCGGCACCCTGGTGCCGGGCGCGCCGGACTTCGCGACCCAGCTTTCCGACCTCCCGATCGGCATCTTCCCCGAGGGCACGCCGCAGTTCAGCCAGCTCGTCGGCTCCGCCACCTCGGCGAGCATCGCGGCGGTGGCGGTCGGCACCTTCGCCGCCTACGACTTCCGCGGCGAGGACGGCGCGTTCGATCCGGACAAGGTCTCCGGGGCGACCCCGCCGGGGACCAACCAGCTCGACTTCTACGTCACGATTCCGAAGGGAGCGCCGCCGCCGGCGGGCTGGCCGGTCACCCTCTTCGGCCATGGCCTGGGGCAGAGCGGGCGGGACACCATTCTCATCGCCAACGTGCTCGGCAGCCGTGACAGCATGATGATCGGCATCTCGGCGGTGTCGCACGGCCGGCGCGGCAACTTCCTCGACTTCTTCGACTTCGCCCACCCATTCGCGACCCGCGACAACTTTCGCCAGTCGGTCGCCGACATGCTGCAGGTGATCGCGATGGTGCGCGGCGCCGACGCGCCGCCGTTCGACCAGGCGGACACCTCGCACCTGCGCTATCTCGGCCTCTCGCTGGGCGGCATCATGGGCACGGTGTTCATGGCGCACGCGCCCGACGTGCCGATCGGCATGCTGAGCGTGCCGGGCGGCGGCCTGGCGGGCATCATCCGCTCGCCGTTCATCGGCGACCTGCTGCAGCCGACGCTGGCGCAGGCGGTCGGCGTGCCGCGCGGCGACCCGTACTTCCCGGTCCTGCTGCACAACTTCATCAATGTCTCGCAGTGGGCGCTCGACCCCGGCGATCCGGTGAACGCGGCACCGTTCCTGATCGACCCGGAACGGCGGCTCCCCGGCGTGCCGGCGAAACGCATCCTGGTGCACGAGGGCATCGTCGACACCATCGTGCCGAACGAGACGACGGAGAACCTGGCGCGCGCCGCCGGCCTCGCCGATGTGAAGGCCAGCGGCGGCTGTCAGTCCGAGGACGGCTGCAGCGGCATCTGGCGCTTCGTGATGGCGGAGTACGGACAGCCCGCCAGCAACGGCCACCTGGTGACCTTCGTGGTGCCGCAGGCCCTGGCGCAGGCGAGGGCCTACCTCGAATCCGACGGCACGGCGATCATCGCCGCCGATCCATGACGTCGGCGCGGCGGCGGGCGCGGGTCAGCGGGCCGGATGCTGGCGCGGGATCTGCAGGCCCGCGCCCTGCCCCGAGGTCTCGGCGACGGCGCGCCCGTAGGCCTGGAAGGTCTCGATCTGGTCGTCGCTCGGCTGCGGCATGAAGGTCTTGCGCCGCAGCGCGGCGGCGATCGCCGGCGCCAGGCGCTCGGCCTTGGCGCGCTCGCGCTCGCCTTCGTGCGCCGTGAACTCGGGCATCACCTCGGCGGCGAAGAGCTGCAGCGATTCGCAGATGTGCTCGTGGCGGTTGCGGCCGCCCTGCTGGATGAAGATGACCTGGTCGACGCCGACGTCGGCGAACTTGCGCAGGTGGGCGCGCAGCATCTCCGGCGTGCCGATGCCGCCCTCGACCGGCCCCATGTCGGGCATCGCGTCGCGCACCCCCTCGAAGCTCTTCCAGATGTCGGTGCGGCCCGGCCGGTGGATGCCGAACAGGTAGTAGTGCGCCAGGGCGAAGCCGAAGAAGCGGAAGCCGTCGAGACCGCGGCGGCGCGCCTCGGCGGCGTCGCGGTGGCAGGAGAAGCCGGTGACCATGGCGACGTTCGGATTGGGCGCCCAGCCGATCGGCTCGCACTCGCGCTCGAACGTCCGGTAGTAATCGTCGACCCAGTGGCGCGCCTCGTTGGGATCGACGAAGGCGAAGGTGAGCGCGCCGAGCCCGAGCTTGGCGGCGGTGTGGATGGTGTCGCGGTTCGAGCACGCCAGCCACATCGGCGGGTGCGGCTTCTGCACCGGCTTCGGCACCAGGTTGCGACAGGGCATGGAGAAGAACTCGCCCTGGAAGCCGGGATAGGGATCCATGGCCAGCAGGTTGGCGCACTGCTCGGTGGCCTCGCGCCACATCGCGCGCTTCTTCGCCGGGTCGATGCCGAAGCCCTCGAGCTCGGCGCGCGAGGCGGACTCGCCGGTGCCGAAGTCGACGCGGCCCCCGGAGACCAGGTCGAGGGCGGCGATGCGCGCCGCCACCTTGGCCGGGTGGTTGTATCCCGGCGGCGTGAGGACGATGCCGTGGCCGAGCCGGATGCGTCGCGTGCGTTGCGAGCAGGCGGCGAGGAACACTTCGGGGGCCGGCGAGTGCGAGTACTCCTCGAGGAAGTGGTGCTCGACCTCCCACGCGTAGTCGATGCCCAGCCGATCCGCGAGCTCCACCTGGTCGAGCGCCTCCTGGTACAGCCGCAGCTCGCTGTCCGGCTCCCAGGGCCGCGGCAACTGGTGCTCGTAGAAGATGCCGAACTTCATCCACCCTCCCCGTTCGACCGCGACCTAAGCACAGTCGGCGGCGGCATGAACAGGAAAGCGGCGCGACCGGTCGCCCGCAGGTGGCGAGCGGCTGGATGGGCTTGCGCGCGGATCGCGGCGCCATGCGCGCGCCGTCAGGCGCCGCCGGCGCGGCGCCCGGGCATCAGCGGAACAGGGCCTTCGCCAGCTCGCCGCGGAAGCGTTCGGTGAGGTCGTTGGAATTGCCGAGGATGTCGAAGATGTCGACCATCGCCCTGCGGGCGCCGTCGTCGTGGAGGCGGCGGTCGCGCCGCACGATCACCAGGAAGTGCTGCAGCGCCTCCTCGTGGAATCCGGCGCCGGCCAGCGCCTGGGCGAGGGCGAAGCGGGCCTCGAGATCGTCCGGGCTGTCCGCCAGGCGGGCGCGCAGGGCGTCGATGTCGCCACTCCCCGATTGGCGGATGCGCACCGCCGCCGCCAGTCGATCGGCGGCCATGCGCTGGGGGCCGCCACCGACCCGGTCCAGCAGCGCCAGCGCGTCCTCGTGGGCGTCGCGCCCGGCGAGGACGGTCGCCAGACCCAGCAGCGCCTTGTCCGAGTGCCGATCCTCGGCCAGCACCTGGCGGAACAGCGCCTCGGCCTCCTCCACCTGGCCGGCGGCGAGGAGCACGGCGCCCTCCTCGGCCATCCGTTCGGGGCGGCTTGGCAACAGGCGGGTCAGGAAATCGCGCACCGCGGTCTGGGATTGCGCGCCGAGGAACTGTCCGACGATCTCGCCGTTGCGCAGACCGATGACCATCGGGATGCTCTGAACGCTGAAGGCCGTGGCCAGCATCGGGTTCTGGTCGATGTTCACCTTCGCCAGCTCGAGGGCGCCGCCGTGTTCGGCGACGAGGCGCTCGAGCAGCGGCCCGAGGGTGCGGCAGGGCGCGCACCACTCGGCCCAGAAGTCGACCACCACCGGGACATGGTACGAGCGGTCCATCACCCGCGCCTCGAAATCAGCGTCGGTGACATCGAACACGTGTGGGCCAGCCATGGGGGGGAAGATGCCAGAAAGCCGCGCCCGATCAACGCCACCGCGCCTGGTCAAGCTCGCGCCGCCGCCGCTCGCGCGCGCGTGCCGCCTCTGAAATGGCTTTGCGACCCGGTCGGAGACGGGATACGGACCCGCGCATGGCCGACGACGTCTACCAGCTCGAGCTCTCCGCCCCGGGGCGCAACGCCCTGAGCAGTGATCACATGCAGCGCCTGGTCGGCGCGCTGCGCGACGCCGGCGGACGCCCGCTGCTGCTGACCGGCGCCGGCGGCGCGTTCTCCGCCGGGCTGAACCTCAAGGAGGTCGCGTCGCTCGACGTGTGCGCCATGGCCCGCTTCCTGTGCCTGCTCGATACCCTGGTGCAGGCGCTGTACGAGTACCCCGGCCCGACGGTGGCGTGCATCGATGGCCACGCCATCGCCGGCGGCTGCGTGCTGGCGCTGTGCTGCGACTGGCGGGTCGCCGTCGATCGCGCCGACGTCCGCATCGGCCTCAACGAGGTCGCCCTCGGGCTGGAGTTCCCGCCGATGATCATGAACCTGGTGCGCGATCGCCTGCCGCGCCGCCACCTCGAGCGCGTCCTTCTCGAAGCCGGCCTCCACGATCCGCGCACGGCGTGCCAGCTCGGCTTGGTCGACGAGGTCGCCGCCGACCCGCTGCCGGCGGCCCAGGCGGCCGTGGCGCGCCTGGCCGGGGTGCCGCGCGCCACCTATCAGGCCACCAAGCGGACGCTGCGCCACGGCGTGCTGACCCTGAGCGATGGGCAGTTGCGCCACTTCCACGAGGAGGTGGTGCCGTCGTGGTGCACGCCGGAGGCGAAGGAACGGATCAGCGCCGCGTTGCGGCGGTGAGCCGCCGTCAGCCGAAGAATTTCCGCATCTGCCGGCGATCGCGCTTGGTCGGGCGGCCGCTGCCCGGGTCGCGGCGCGGCAGGGTCGAGTCCGCAACCGGCTCCGGCGGCGGTGGCGGGGTGAGGTCTTCGTACAGCGCGCGAGCCACGCTGGCCGGGCCGCGGCGCTCGGCGAGGTCGAGCACTTTCCAGATGCGCCGGCCGCCCGGGGTGGTGAAGGCGACCTCGTCGCCGGGGCGGATCAGCTTGTGCGGCTTGGCGCCGGCGTCGTTGACCATGACCTTGCCGCCGTCGCAGGCCTGAGCCGCCTGCGATCGCGACTTGAAGGCGCGCGCCGCCCACAGCCAGCGATCGACGCGCGTCGTCGGATTGGATGCGTTCGTGACCGGGCCTCCCGGCTCATTACCTAGCGCAGAAGGCCAGCGCCGATCACGCGGCGGGGCGCCCCCCGCCGCGTCCATCGGTTGTCCTCATGCCGCAGCCTGTTTCACCGCCGGTTCGTGGTCGTCGACCATCCGGGGGTGGAACGGTACCGGCACGATCTCGCAGCGCGGGTCTGCGTGCGCCCGCAGGGCCAGCCATCCGATGCGGATCGCCCCCACCAGGGCCACCGTCGCCAGGCCGAGGGTGAAGAACCCCGCGGACCAGTCGAAGGCGGAGGGAATCGAGCCCGTGCACGGATACCAGAACATGCCTCTCCTTCCTTTCAGCTCATCGCTGAAGCGCGGAGGTCGCCGAATCTACGCCGCAACCGCCCGAATACCGGCGCTGCCACCGACGACGTTCCGCTCGACCGACTCGCCGCACCCTTCGGCCTCGAGGAACCACTCCATCGGCCGCCCGGTGTACCGGGCGATCCGGAAGAGGACCTCGGTCGAGGGAATGCGGCCGTTCATGTAGTTGTAGATGGCCGACAGGCTGACGCCGATGTCGTAGGCGAACGCCTTCGGCTCGTCTGCCACCACCTCGCGCAGCCGCTCCGCCACAAAGTTCGCATCGAGCCCTTGCATCGTTGTCTCCTCCATTTTCGTTGTGTTGCGCCACGCGCCGTGTCGTGAGCCGCGATCCTGCCGGCCGGTCAGATCGTGGCTCGCGCGGTCCCTCGCGCCAGAGACCAAAAAAAAGGGCCACCGGTTTTCCCGGTGGCCCTTTTTTGAGCAGAAGGTTTGAGGTCGTGTTGCCCTAGGAGATCCCTCCCGCTGGACCACCGGTCGCCGCCGGTCGAATGGTGGTACGCACCTTATTGGCGCGCGGCGCCACCACCTGGACCGAGGCGAACGCCACCGCGCCGACGCACCACATCGCGCCGCCGTCGGCGATTAGATGGGTGATTTGCGTGTGCACGGTCTGCATCGATCTAGTCCGCGATTGGTATGGGCGGCTTGTATCGCAGTTCGCGGATTCGGCGCAAGACGATTTCTCCTACGAGCGTGGAACGGCTCGCGCTGGCGACCGACCGATCCCAGGGGGTTCGCGTGCCTGCGGTCCGCGTGTGCTACATGAGCGGCCCAATGACCCCGTCCCGCCAGACCGTCGGCATCCTGTTCGGTGGCCGATCGGGTGAGCACCCGATCTCGATCCGCTCCTCCCGCTTCGTGGTCGAGTCGCTCGATCGGCAGCGATTTCAACCGGCTCTGATCGGCATCGACCGCGCCGGGGGCTGGCACCTGCTGGCGGAGGACGCGTACTGGAAGCTCGCCGACGAGCTGACGCCGGACGCCGGCCGCCCGGTGGTGCCGCTGCCGCGCGGCGGCCGCTGCGGGCTGCTCGATCCGCGCCAGCCAGGGGCGTCGCTGCCGGATCTCGACCTCGTCTTCCCCGTCCTGCACGGACCGTACGGCGAGGACGGCACGATTCAGGGGCTGCTCGACAGCTTCGACGTGCCCTATGTGGGCGTCGGCGTGCTCGCCGCCGCGGTGTGCATGGACAAGGACGTGTGCAAGCGGCTGTTGCGCGATGCCGGCATCGACATCGTGCCCTACGTTCTGGTCACCGCGCGCGACTGGGCGCAGCGGCGCGAGACGGTGCGGGGCGCCATCGCCGCCCTGGGCCGACCGCTGTTCGTGAAACCCGCCAACCTGGGGTCGTCCCTCGGCGTGACACGGGTGAGCGAGAACGCCCCCGCCGTCCTCGAGGCGGCGATCGACGCCGCCCTGGCGCTCGACGCCAAGGTCCTGGTCGAGCGCGCCATCGAAGGCCGGGAGATCGAATGCGCGGTGCTCGGCAACGACGACCCCCGGGCCTCGGTTGCGGGCGAGATCGTGCCCGGCGAGGCGTTCTACTCGTACGAGGACAAGTACGCCGCCCACAGCCTGGCGCAGACGCGGATCCCAGCCGACCTCGACGACGAGACCGGTGAGCGCATCCGCGAGCTCGCGGTCCGCGCCTACCGCACCGTCGAGTGCAGCGGCATGGCGCGGGTGGACTTCTTCCTCGAGAACGGCAGCGGCAGGGTGTACGTCAACGAGCTCAACACCATCCCCGGGTTCACCTCGATCAGCATGTACCCGAAGTTGTGGGAGGCGAGCGGACTGGCGGGACCGGCTCTGGTCTCGCGGCTCCTCGAGCTGGCGGCGGAACGCCACGAATCGCGCCGCCGCCGCGCCGTGGCGGGCTGACCTCGGGACGAAAAAAAACCGCGGATCACACCGATTCGGATGAAGGCGGCCTCATCCGTGCAATCCGTGTGATCCGCGGTTCGTCGTTCGTCCGTCGCGGATGCCCCGGGCGCGCCGGCCGGCGCTGCTACATGTGCTCGCCCATCCGGTTGTAGTTCCCCTCCTCGCCGATCGGCTGGTAGCCGAACACGCGGTCGAGGCCGGGCCGGGACACGATGTAGTGGAAGGGGCGCATCACCAGCCACTCGACCGTGAAGCCCACCGGGTAGATCACGTAGTAAGCGAGACGGAGCGGGTTGCTGAACGCGTCCTCGTACTCCTGCTCATCCGCGTACCGATCGTCGGCGGTCGCCGCGCGAGCCGCCAGCGACACCATCGACGCCATCATCAGGGCCAGAAGCAGACGTTTCATGACCGACTCCCTTCCGGCTGCAAACTAGCCCCGCCCGTGGCGCCTCGCAACCGCGATTTGTGCATCATTGCGAGGGGGACGCGGGGCCTGCGAGCCGCCCGATGACGCTGAGCTGGCGGCCAGCCCGACCGCCGGAACGGCGGTGGGAAAAGAACTCGTCGCTGGCGCAACTGGTGCACGGCCCGACGTCGACGATCGCCTCGGACGGCACCCCCTCGGCGACCAGGATGAGGCGGTTCACCTGCCGGAGGTCGAGTTGCCCGTGCCCGCCGGCAGGTTGCCAGGCGTCCGGCATCGCCCCCCAACGGTCCACGAACTGGTCGCCGATCGCCGCCTCGACCCGGTAGCAGCAACCGCCGATCGACGGTCCGAGCGCGACCTGCCAGTCGGCCGCCGGGATTCCCAGCTCGCTGGCCGCCCGGCGCAGTCCGGCGGCGGCGATCCCCGCCAGCGAGCCGCGCCACCCGGCATGCAGGGCCATCACCGCCCCGTGCCGCGGCGCCATGGCCAGCAGGGGGACGCAATCGGCGGTCAGCACCGCCAACCCGATCCCGGGCGCGGTGGTGAGCAGGCCGTCGGCCTCGCCGACCGCGTCGTGATCGGTGGCGACGTGCACCACGCGGGCGCCGTGCACCTGCTGCATGCGGACGATGCGCAGCCCGGGAAGGGCGCGGCGCACCTGGGTCCAGTTGGCGCCGACCGTCCAGGGCCGGTCGCCGACCCGCTCCGAGAGGTTCAGCGAGGCGAGAACGCCGCCGCTGAAGCCGCCCCGTCGGCCAAAGAAACCGTGCCCCACCCCGCCCTGCCCGACCCAGGACGCCACCTGCAGCAGCGGCGGCGGGGCAGCGGCGAGCGACGGGGGAGCAGCGGACATGCGCCCGTCGCGGTCAGCGCAGCGGACGGCGCACCAGGGCGTCGTCCGCGAGCGGCTCGCCGCGCGGGCCGGTGCGCTGGTGCCCGTGCTTCTCGAGCGTCGCCAGCGTGTCCGGGTTCACCCACCGCACCCCGTAGACGCACGGCTTCGCCTGGCCGTCCTCGTCGATCGCCTGCGAGCTCGGAAATCCATCGCGCGAGAAGTTACTGACGATCCGCTTCCCCATCGCGCCTAGTTACCGCAGATCCGCGGACGTGCCAACGCGGGGCGCCGGCGGGGCGCGCGCTGCCAGGTCGGATCACCACCGCCGTCAAGCCCGAATTGAACTGGCCAGGGGGGGTTGGTACATCCAGTCTCCCCCGCCGCGATGGACTACAAGCACACGCTGAACCTGCCGCAGACGGACTTCCCGATGCGCGGCAACCTGCCGACTCGCGAGCCGGAGGTCCTGGCGCGCTGGCAGGCCGAGGCCCTCTACCAGCGGCTGCTCGACGCCAACGCCGGCGGCGAGCGGTACCTGCTGCACGACGGACCGCCGTACGCCAACGGCAACGTCCACCTCGGCACGGCGCTCAACAAGATCATCAAGGACATCATCGTCAAACGGCAACTGATGGCGGGCCGCTACGCGCCCTACGTCCCCGGGTGGGACTGCCACGGCATGCCGATCGAGCACCAGGTGCTGCGCGAGCTCGGCGGCAGGGCGCGCAGCCTGTCGCGGCTGGAGATCCGCCGCCGCTGCCGCGCATTCGCCGAGAAGTACTTCGCCATCCAGCGCGAGCAGTTCCAGCGCCTCGGCGTGCTCGGCGACTGGCAGCATCCGTACCTGACGATGACGCCCGACTACGAGGCGGCGATCGTCGGCATGTTCCGCCGCCTCGCCGAGCGCGGGTTCATCTATCGCGGCCTGCGCCCGGTGCACTGGTGCGCCACCTGTTCCACGGCGCTGGCCGAAGCCGAGGTCGAGTACGGCGACCACACCTCGCCATCGATCTACGTCCGCTTTCCATTCGCCGGCACGCCCGACGAAGCGGCGGCGCTGGCGCGGAACCCGGGCGATGGCGAGGCCCTGCGTGACGCGGCGCAGGCGGGACGGCTGGCGGCGGTGATCTGGACGACGACCCCGTGGACGCTGCCCGCCAACCTCGGCATCTGCTTCAACCCGACGCTCGACTACGTCGCCGTCGACCTCGGCGAGGAGACCGTGATCGTCGCCGCGCGCCTGGCCGACGCCTTCCTCGCCGCCACCGGCCTCGCCGCCAACGAGGGGCGCCGCTTCGCCGTCGCTCTCGACAGCCTCGACGGGCGCGACGCCTTCCGTCATCCGCTGTTCGCACGCCCGTCGCGGGCGATGTTCGAGACCCACGTCACCGCCGACGTCGGCACCGGCTGCGTCCACACCGCGCCCGGACACGGGTACGAGGACTTCCAGGTCGGCCAGAAGTACGGTCTGCCGACGCTGACGCCGGTCGACGCCGAGGGGCGGTTCACCATCGACGCCGGCCCCTACGTCGGCGGCAGGGTGTTCGAGTCGAACCAGCGCGTCGTCGACGACCTGCGCGCCGCCGGCCGCCTGGTGCACGCCGAGCAGGTCGCCCACTCGTATCCGCACTGCTGGCGCTGCAAGAACCCGCTGATCTTCCGCGCCACCGAGCAGTGGTTCCTGCGCATCGACCACGCCGGCCTGCGCGAGAACGCGGTGGCCGAGATCGATCGCGTCGGCTGGGTGCCGAAGTGGGGCCACGACCGCATCAGCAACATGATGCAGACCCGGCCCGACTGGTGCCTGTCGCGCCAGCGCGCCTGGGGCGTCCCGATCCCGGCCTTCGCCTGCGACGGCTGCCACGCGGCCCACGCCGACCCGGCGGTGATCGCGCACGTCGAGGCGATCTTCCGCCAACGCGGCTCCGATGCCTGGTACGAGCTGTCCGAGTCCGAGCTGCTGCCGCCCGGCTACGCCTGCCAGTGCGGCAGCACCGCGTTCACCCGCGACGACAACATTCTCGACGTCTGGTTCGACGCCGGCTGCTCGCACGACGCCGTGCTCAACGCGCGCGCCCTCGGCTGGCCGGCCGACCTCTACGTCGAGGCGGTCGATCAGCACCGCGGCTGGTTCCAGGTGTCGCTGATCACGTCGGTCGCCACCACCGGCACGGCGCCGTACCGCGCGGTGCTGACGCACGGGCTGATCCTCGACCAGAATGCCAAGAAGATGTCGAAGTCGCTCGGCAACGTGGTCGCCCCCGACGAGGTGATCGCGAAGCACGGCGCCGACATCCTGCGCCTGCTCTTCGCCTCCGTCGATTTCACCGCCGACACCTGCTTCTCGCAGAGCCTGATCACGCCCCTGCTCGAGTCGTACCGCAAGATCCGCAACACCTGCCGCTTCCTGCTCGGCAACCTCGCCGGCTTCGACCCGGCGCGCGACGCGCTCGCCGTCGACGCGATGCCCGAGCTCGATCGCTGGATCCTGCACCGCGGCCAACAGCTCCTCGCCCGCTCCCTCGCCGCCTACGACGAATTCGCGTTCCACCACGTGGTCCAGGGCGTGGTGAACTTCTGCGCCGTCGACCTCAGCGCCCTCTACCTCGACGTGGTCAAGGACCGTCTGTACACCTCGGCCCCCGACGCGCCCGGACGCCGCGCCGCGCAGACGACGCTGCACCGCCTGCTCGATCTGCTGGTGCGCCTGATGGCGCCGATCCTCTCGTACACCGCCGACGAGATCTGGGCCTACGTGCCCGGACGCCGCGCCGCCACCGTGTTCGAGGCCGGGCTGCCGGCGGTGGACGCCCTGCTGGTCGACGAGGCGCTCGCCGCGCGCTGGGAGCGCCTGCTGGCGGCGCGCGCCGTCGTCACCAAGGCGCTCGAGGAAGCGCGCAAGAGCGGCGCCATCGGCCACTCGCTGGACGCTCGCGTGCAGCTCGTGCCGAGCCGCGAGCTGCGGCCGCTGCTCGCCGGCGTGCTCGAGACGCTGCCGGCGCTGTTCATCGTTTCGCAGGTCGAGCTGGCCGACGCGCTCGGCGACGGCGCCCACGTCGCGACCTCCGAGCACCTCGGCGTCTCGGTGTCGGCGGCGCGCGGCGCCAAGTGCGGGCGCTGCTGGAACTTCAGCGAGCAGGTGGGCACCGACGCCGCGCACCCGGCGCTCTGCGAGCGCTGCCTGCCGGTGGTGCGCGCGTTGCCCAGCGAGGCCCGGGAGACGGCATGAGCAAGGGCCTCTTCGTCGGTCTGGTCAGCGCCAGCATCGTCGTCGTCGATCAGCTCACCAAGTGGATGGTGCGCAACGAGCTGCCCCTGCACGACGGCGTGCCGGTGTTCCCCGGCTTCTTCTCCATCGTCCACGCCGCCAACCGCGGCGGCGCGTTCTCCCTCTTCGCCGACACCCACGAGGCGATCCGTCTGCCGTTCTTCTTCGCCGCCGCGGCGGTGGCGGTCGGCTTCCTGATCTACTTCGTGCGCCAGATCCCCGCCGACCAGCGCCTGCTGCTGTTCGCCCTCGCCTCGGTGCTCGGCGGCGCCCTCGGCAATCTCATCGACCGCGCCCTCTTCGGCCAGGTCACCGACTTCCTCCTCGTCTACTACCGCGGCTGGACCTGGCCGGCGTTCAACGTCGCCGATTCGTTCATCTCGATCGGCGTGACGATTCTCGTCGCCCATTCGATCTTCGGCCGCGAGGCCGACCAACCCCGCGCCGCGGCGGGGTGATTCGCGAGCAGGATCACGCCACGGCCCACGCGGATGACACGGTTCGGGATGGACCTGCATCCGTGACCTCCGCGTGAACCGGGCGCGGCTCTTCCGATGAAGCGCGGCGCGGTGCTGGAGGCGGCGCTCGAGAAGCTGGCGGCGGTGCGCGCCGATCCCGCATCCCCGACGTCGCTCGCCACCCTGCGCACCGTCCTCGCCGGCCGCTCGAACCACGCCGCGGCGCAGGCGGCGGCGCTCATCGCCGCGCACGAGATCGACGGCCTGGTGCCGGAGCTGGTCGCGGCGTTCGACCGCTTCTTCGAGGATCCGCTCCGCCGCGACCCGGGCTGCGCGGCGAAGACGGCGATCGCCGACGCGCTGTACCGGATCAATGCCCCCGAGGTCGGCGTCTACGAACGCGGCATCCGTCACGTCCAGCTCGAGCCGGTGTACGGCGGCAAACAGGACACCGCGGTGCCGTTGCGCGGCACCTGCGCCCTGGCGTTGGTGCGCGTGCGCCATCCCGACTATCTGCTGGCCGTCGCCGAGCTGCTCGCCGACCGTGAAGCGCCGGCCCGGCGCCTGGCGGCGCAGGCGCTCGCCTATAGCGAGAACCCGGCGGCGCAGCCGCTGCTGCGCCTGAAGGCGCTGCTCGGCGACGACGAGCCACAGGTCCTCGGTGAATGCCTGCTGGCGCTGCTGGCCGTCGCGCCCGCGGCGTCGCTCGACTTCGTCGCCGGCTTTCTCGACCGCGACCCGCCCGAGGTCGCCGAGGCGGCGGCACTGGCCCTCGGCGGCTCGCGCCTGCCGGCGGCCCTGGCGCCGCTCACCGCCTGGTGGGAACGGGTGTTCGACCCGGCGATACGGCGCACGGCGCTGCTCGCCATCGCGATGCTGAAGAGCGACGCCGCCATCGCCTACCTGCTCGACCACGCCGCCCACTCGGCCGCGTCGCACGCCATCGCCGCCGTCGACGCGCTGGCCCTCTACCGCCACGACCCACGCCTCCGCGGCCAGGTCGAGGCGGCCGTCGCGCAACGACCCGAGCGCCCGTTGCACGCCGCCTTCCGGGCCGCCTTCGATGGCAAGGCGGCGCGCGGGGGCGACTGAGGGCCGCGGCGGCTCGCGCGGTCGAACGGCGCGTCGGCAAGGGGAACGGCACACATGACCAAGACGGTTCGGATGGAAGAGCAGATCGCGCGCTGTCGCATCGTGCTGTCGCTGGCGGCGATCGTGACGGTCTACATCGACTCGCAGACGCCCCTGCTGGCGCGCTGGATCCCGTTCGTCAGCGGCCGCTTCACCATGGACACGCGGCTCCTCGCGGTGATGCTGGCGTATCTCGGCTACAGCGTCGCCCTGTACGCGCGCACGGTGCGCGGGCTGTCGCCGCGCACCATCGCCGTGACGCCGTGGACCGACCTCGCCTTCGCTCTGACGATCGCGGCGATGACCGAGGGCGTGGCCAGTCCGGCGTACCCGTTCCTCGCCTTCGCGGTCGTCAGCGCCGGCCTGCTCAGCGGTCCGCGACGGGCGACTTTGCTCACCACCGTCACGCTGTTGCTGTATCTCTGCGTGCTGCTGGCCTCGACCCACGAGGACGCCGAGAGCTACATCCTGCGGCCGATCTATCTCGGCATCACCGGCTACCTGCTGGTGTATCTCGGCCAGCAGCGCCTCGACGCCGAGGAACGCATCCGCTCCCTGCAGGTCGCCGATCAGCGACATCGCATCGCCCGCGACCTGCACGACGGCTACGCGCAGGCGCTCGCCGGCGTCAACCTGCGCCTGGAAGCGGCGCGCGCCCAGTTGGCGAACGGCGCCGCCGATGTGGTGCTGGCGGACCTGACCCGGCTGCAGGCCAGCGTCCAGCACGAATACGACGACCTGCGCGACTACGTCCGCTCGCTCGCCGGCGTCGGATCGACCGCCAGCGAGCCGGCGCCGCGCCAGAACACCCGCATCCACTTCCGCGCCGATTTCACCGGCTCGCCGGACCGCCTGACGAGCGTGCTCAGCATCGTGCGCGAGGGGCTGAGCAACATCGTGCGCCATGCCAGGGCGCAGGCCGCTTCGATCGACATCCGCAGCGCCGACGACTCGGTGCAGGTCGTGATCCGCGACGACGGCGTCGGCTTCCGCGGCCAGAAGGCGCCCTGGTCGATCGACTCGCGCGTCCGCGAGGCCGGCGGGCAGATGCGCATCGGCCGCGAGGCCACCGGCACCGATCTGCGGATCACCCTGCCGCGGCCGTAGCAGCGGCGCGACCGCCGGGGCGCGTCCACCCGGCAGCGCGTCAGGATCTGGGCGCCGGCGGATCGCGGCGTTCGGTCGGGCTGATCAGCCCGGTGCGGACCGCGTAGAGGGTGAGCTCGACCCGATCGCGCACCCCGAGCTTCTGGAAGACGTTGTTGAGGTGCGTCTTGACCGTGCCCTCGGTGACGCCGAGGCGGCCGCCGACCTCGGCGTTGCGCAGGCCGCGCGCGACGTGGCGGACGATCTCGCGCTCGCGGCGGGTGAGCGGCGCGAAGGAGGGATCGCGCAGGCGCGCGGCGATCTCCGTCTGCAGGGCCGGCGGCACCCACACGTGCCCCTCGGCCACCGCCTCGATGGCCGTCATCAGCGTCTCGATCGCGAAGCGCTTGAACACCACGCCGCGGGCGCCGGCGCGCAGGGCGGCCACGGCGTCCTCCGACCGCTCGCTGGCGGTCACCACCAGCACGGCGGTGCGCTCCGCGAGCCGCTCGATGTCCGAGAAGGTCGCGCGGTCCATCTGCAGATCGAGCAGCAGGATGTCGTGCGGCGTCGCGGCGAGCGTGGTCAGCAGCTCGTCGGCGCGCGCCAGCTCCGCCACCACCGAGACGTTCGGCTTGAGCCTCAGGATGGCGACCAGGCCCTCGCGGAAGAGGGCATGGTCGTCCGCGATCACGATCCGCACCATGAGTTGGAAACCTCGGCCTCGAAACAACGACGGCCGGCACGCTCACGCGCGCCGGCCGTCGCTCCGATCGGCGGTGCCGATCACGCGTCGTAGTACAGGAAGAACTCGTACGGATGCGGCCGCAGGCGCAGCGCGCTGACCTCGTTCTCCATCTTGTACTCGATCCAGGTCTCGATGACGTCCTCGGTGAAGACGTCCCCCTTGAGCAGGAAGGCGTGGTCCTTCTTCAGGTTGGCGAGCGCCTGCTCGAGCGAGGCCGGCATGCCGGCAACGTCCTTCAGCTCCTCCGGCGTCAGCGAGTAGATGTCCTTGTCGAGCGGATCGCCGGCCGCCAGGCGGTTCTCGATGCCGTCGAGCCCGGCCATCAGCATGGCGGCGAAGGCCAGGTAGCCGTTGGCGGTCGGGTCGGGGAAGCGCACCTCGATGCGCTTCGCCTTCGGGCTCGGCGAGTACATCGGAATGCGGACGGCGGCGGAGCGGTTGCGGCTCGAGTACGCCAGGTTCACCGGCGCCTCGAAGCCCGGCACCAGGCGGCGGTAGCTGTTGGCGGTCGGGTTGGTGAACGCCGCCAGCGCCGGCGCGTGCTTGAGGATGCCGGCGATGTAGTGCATCGCCAGCTCGCTCATCCCGGCGTAGCCGCTGCCGGCGAAGAGCGGCTTCTCGCCCTTCCAGATCGACTGGTGGACGTGCATGCCGCTGCCGTTGTCGCCGAAGATCGGCTTCGGCATGAAGGTCGCCGTCTTGCCCCACTTGCGGGCGACGTTCTTCACCACGTACTTGAACCACTGCAGGTTGTCGGCCATCTTCAGCAGCGGCGCGAAGCGCATGTCGATCTCCGCCTGGCCGGCGGTGGCGACCTCGTGGTGCTGCTTCTCGACCACGATGCCGACCTTCTCCATGTACATCACCATTTCCTGGCGAATGTCCTGCTGGGAGTCGGTGGGCGGCACCGGGAAGTAGCCTTCCTTGTGGCGCGGCTTGTAGCCGAGGTTCGGCCCTTCCTCGCGGCCGGTGTTCCAGATGCCCTCGTCGGAGTTCAGGAAGTAGTAGCCGCTGTGCGAGTTCTGGTCGAAGCGGATGTCCTCGAGGATGAAGAACTCCGGCTCCGGGCCGAAGTAGGCGATGTCGCCAGCGCCGGTCGCCTTCAGGTGCTGTTCCGCCTTCTTGGCGATGTGGCGCGGATCGCGGGAGTACTCCTCCTTGGTGATCGGATCGACGACGTTGCCGATGAGGCTCAGCGTCGGCGCCGCGGTGAAGGGATCCATCACCGCCGTCGCGGGATCCGCCACGATGAGCATGTCCGACGCGTTGATCGGCTGCCAGCCGCGGATGGAGGATCCGTCGAAGCCGCTGCCCTCTTCGAACAGGCCCTCGTTGAACTCGCTCATCGGCAGCGTGAAGTGCTGCCACGTGCCAAGGAAATCCATGAACTTCAGGTCGACGCACGTCGCCTTGTTGTCCTTGGCGAACTTGATCGCGTCCTTTGCGGACATCCGGCTAAACCTCCTTCTCCATTGCGATGGGTGCTCCCGGCGTGCGGAAGCGCGGTTGATGGTGGTGAGGGATCGGGTGGTACCTCGAACGAACGATGCTAGATGGCGTCGGGGCCGCGTTCGCCGGTGCGAATGCGGATGACTTCTTCGATCGGCAGCACGAAGATCTTGCCGTCGCCGATGCGACCGGTCTTCGCCGCCTTCTCGATGGCGGCGACCACCTCCGCCACCTTCTCGTCGGCGGCGATGATCTCGAGCTTCACCTTGGGCAGGAAGTCGACGACGTACTCGGCGCCGCGATAGAGCTCGGTGTGGCCCTTCTGACGGCCGAACCCCTTGATCTCGCTGACGGTGAGGCCCTGCACGCCGATCGCGCTCAGGCTCTCCTTCACCTCGTCGAGCTTGAAGGGCTTGATGATCGCTTCAACCTTTTTCATGGCTTCTCCTTGCGTGCGGCGTCGCGGTATCTACGCCAAGCTTCCCAGAGCTGTAAAGCGAGCCGGCCCGGTCACAGGCTGTACGCGCGCTCGCCGTGCTGCGACAGATCCAGTCCCATCACCTCCTCCTCCTCGCTGGTGCGCAGACCCATCGTCGCATCCACCACCTTGAGGAGGACGAACGAGACGGCGAACGAATAGACGATGGTGGCGACGACCGAGACCGCCTGAATGCCGAACTGCGCCGCATTGCCGAAGAAGAGCCCATCCGCGCCGCCGGAGTTCACCGCTGCGCTGGCGAAGAGACCGGTCGCGAGCGCGCCCCAGGTGCCGCCGGCGCCGTGCACGCCGACGACGTCGAGCGAATCGTCGTACCCGAACTTGAACTTGAGACTGACGGCGAAGTAGCAGAGCCCGCCGGCGACGGCGCCGATGAGCACCGCCGCCATCGGTCCGACGAAGCCCGCCGCGGGCGTGATCGCCACCAGGCCGGCGACCGACCCCGAGGCGGCGCCGAGCACGCTCGCCTTGCCGCGCTCGAGATACTCGGCCAGCGCCCAGGAGAGCGTCGCCGCCGCGGCCGCGAGATGCGTCGCCCCGAACGCCGATGCCGCGAGCCCGCTCGAGGCGAGCGCGCTGCCGGCATTGAAGCCGAACCAGCCGAACCACAGGATGCCGGCGCCCAGCACGGTGAAGGGCAGGTTGTGCGGCAGCACGGGCTCGCGCGGCCAACCGAGCCGGCGCCCGAGCACCAGCGCCGACGCCAGCGCCGCCACGCCGGAGCTGATGTGCACCACCGTGCCGCCGGCGAAGTCGAGCGCCCCGAGGCGGCCGGCTCCCATCCACCCGCCACCCCACACCCAGTGCGCGATCGGCGCGTAGACCAGCGTCGCCCACAGCAGGGTGAAGACGACGAACGGTCCGAACCGCATCCGCTCGGCGAACGCGCCGCTGATCAGCGCCGGCGTGATCACCGCGAACATCCCCTGGTACATGACGAAGAGGATGTCGGGAATCGTCTTGGCGAACGGGCTCGGCCCCTGGCCGACGCCGTTGAGGAACAGATAATCGAAGCCGCCGATGAGGCCGCCGATGTCGGTGCCGAAGGCCAGCGTGTAGCCGATGACGGCCCAGTGAATGCTCACCAGGCCGATGATGAAGTAGCTGTGCATGATCGTGCCGAGCATGTTCTTCTGCCGCGTCATGCCGCCGTAGAAGAGCGCCAGTCCCGGCGTCATGAAGAGCACCAGAGCGGCCGAGGCCAGCATCCATGCCGTGTCGCCGGTATCCAACGTCGACGCCGCTCCTTCCTGTGCCATCGCCTGCGCCGCCGACAGGCAGACCGTTGCCACGCACCCGTACCGCGCTATCCGTCTCATCGTCTGGAACCCCCTTCGAACTCGCCCGGGCCTCGCTGCCGATGCTCCCGAACGCATTGCTCTGTCAGTGGTTGAAAAGCCCGACCTGGCGAGTGAGCAACCGCGGTGCCGACGTCAGCGATCCAGCAATGCGTCGCTAAGAGCCCTCGCATCCCGGCCATCACTGCTCAATTGCCGGGCACTGCCCAGAAAGCGGGCAGAGCGGGGCCATCGCTGATGCAAGGGTCGGAAGCTTCAGCGGTGCTCGGACGGGAGCACCGAGGCAGGCGGTTGCGCGGTTGGTGTTGGCTGTACCGGGCCCAGAATTTCTGCCCCCGACTGGTGCACGCCGTGGGCGTGCCAGCGCCTAGCCGGGGGTCGAGCGCATGGCAGTGCCGCTCCTCTCAGAAGCGACCCGCGACTCAGAAGCGCACCCGCGACCGCCGGTTGCGCTCCTGGCGCTGCCCGTACAGCGTCCCGAACAGGAAGCCGATGATCAGGCCGACCCCGGCGAGGGCCAATGACGGGCCGACGTCGAGCGCTGCCGGTGGCTCGACGATGGTCGGCACGGGCGGAGGCGCGACAGCCGGCTCCTCGGCCCGGGGGCGGGAGCCGGAGGTCGAGCCGGAGTGCTCCACGGCGGCCTCGAGCGACGCCAGGCGTTCGCGCAACGCGGCGAGCTCGCGGTCGATCGCCGGCGCTGCGGCGACCACGGCGGTCGCCGTCGGGTCAGGCGTCGCCGCCGGCGGCGTGTCGATGGCCGTCGCGACAGCGGCCATGGCGGGCAGCGCCGCGCCCGGGGCCAGCTCGACGAAGGCGGCGTTGACGTAGCCCCGCTCGCCGCTCTCGAGCACCACCACCACCCACTGCCCCACCCGCTCCTCCACCTGCACCCGCGCCCCCCGATGCAGGGCCGTGATCGCCGCGGTGTCCGGACCCGGTCCGCGGCGCACGTTGACCGCCGCGGCCCCGGTGATGGTTCCGGCGACACTGGCCCCGGCCGCGCGCTCGGCCGAGGGCACCAGCAACGCGGCCAGGACGGCGGAAAGGACGAGCATCCTGGGCATGGGCGAGAATGGTCGGGGTGACTGGACTTGAACCAGCGACCTCACGGTCCCGAACCGTGCGCTCTACCAGTCTGAGCTACACCCCGTCTCGAAGGGCCCGGCCGCGGCCGGAACGAATGCAGTGAAGGCACGGTGCCTAACACACCCGTTCGGCTTTGCAAACCAACCGGCGCGGAGCGCGCGCGCCGCGGCGGCCGGCGGATCCGCGACCACGGTGAGGAGGGCGGCGCGCCGCGATCAGGCCGAGGCGAGGCCCCGGGCGGCGCCGGCGCTGCTGCCGGGCTCGAGGGTGAAGAAGAAGGCGGCGCCCGCGCCGACGCGGCCGTCCGCCCAGATGCGGCCGCCGTGCCGGTGGATGATGCGCTGCACCGTCGCCAGGCCGATGCCGACGCCGTCGAACTCGCGCTCGCCGTGCAGGCGCACGAAGGGCTGGAACAGGGTTGCCGCGTGTTCGGGGTCGAAGCCGACGCCATTGTCGCGGACGAAGAAGACGTCCGGCGCGCCGGCGATCACCCCCACCTCGATCGCCGCCACCGGGCGCGGCGCGCTGTACTTCCAGGCGTTGGTGAGCAGGTTGTCGATCACGACACGCAGCAGGCGGCGGTCGCCGTGCGCCTGCAGTCCATCGCCGGCGGTCATCCGCACGTCGCGCCCGGGATCGCGTGCCCGCAGGTCGTCGAGCGCGGCGCGGGCGAGCGCGCCGAGGTCGACGGGCGCGCGCTCGATCTCGCCGCTGGCGGTGCGCGCCAGGCCGAGCAGCGCCTCGATGCGCTCGCCCATGCGCGCCGTGGCGATCCGCACGCGCCGCAGATGCGCCAGTCCGCGCGCGTCGAGTTGATGGCCCGCGTCCTCGAGCAGGGCGCGGCTGAATCCCTCGATGGCCCGCAACGGCGCCCGCAGATCATGCGAGACCGAGGCGCTGAACGCCTCGAGGTCGGCGTTCGCCGCCTCGAGCTGCGCCGTCCGCTCGCGCACCCGCCGCTCCAGGGTGTCGTTGAGCGCCCGCAACTCGCCATCGGCGCGCCGCCGCTCGCTGATGTCGCGGGCGATGCCGAGGAAGCCGAAGGGCTTGCCGTCGCGCAGCAGCACGCGGGTGCTGACCTCGACCGGCAGGCGGCGCCCTTCCTTGGTGCGGATCTCGACCTCGACCACCGACGGCACCGGCAGGTTGGCGATCGACCGCCGCAGCAGCGCCTGCAGCCGCGGCAGGTCCTCGTCGGCGAGCAACTGGCCGACGTGCATGCGCCGCGCCTCGGTTTCGTCGTACCCGGTCACCCGCCGACCGACGGAGTTGAGCTCGACGAAGAACCCCTCGAGGTCGAGCACGAAGATGGCGTCGCGCGCGTTGTCGAACAACGCCCGGTATCGCTCCTCGCTCGCCCGCAGCGCCGCCGTCGCCCGGCGCTGGGCGGTGACGTCGCGCAGGATCACCTGCAGGGTCCCATCGGCGGTGGCGCCGAACGGCAGCAGGGTCACCGCCATGTCCACCATCACGCCGTCCAGCCGCACGAAGCGGTGCTCGACGGTGTCCACCGGCGCGCGGCGTTCCATGGCGCTCAGCGCCCGCGTCATCAGACGGGCGCGATCCTCGGGATGGGCGAAGTCGAAGATCGACTGGCCGATCAGATCGAGCGGCCGCCGCGCGCCGAGGAGCTCGGCGCCGGCGCGATTGAGGAAGACCAGGCGCAGATCGCGATGCACGCCGATGCCGTCGGGACTGCGCTCGACGAGGTCGCGGTAGCGGCCCTCGCTCTCGCGCAACGCCGTTTCGGCGCGGACGCGACCGGTGATGTCGCTGACGACGCCCTGCAGGCGCACGCCGCCGTAGTCGCTGCGGCCGCGATGCATCCGGCTGCGCACCCAGCACATGGCGCCGTCGGGGTGGAGGATCCGGAGCTCCACCTCCTCGTGCTCGGTCTCGCCGGCCCACAGGCGCGCCACCGCCGCGCGCACCCGCGTACGGTCGTCCGGGTGCACCATCTCCACCCACCGCGTCTCGTCGTCGGCGAGGTCGCGCAGCGGCCGCCCGAGGATCTGGTCGGCCATCGGGGAGTGGTAGCGGGCGCGCAGGCGCCGGGCGGCGTCGAAGTCGGCGCTCCACAGAAAGTCGGGGACCGCCGCCAGCAGCGTGTCGATCGGCGAGCCCGGCGGCGGCGCGGCCGCCCGCCGCACGCTCCGCCGGCCGATGCGACGCCGAGTGATCATACGCCTCGCCATCTCGCCGGCGGCGGCGCGCCGGCCGCGCCCGGCGGGGCGGCGCGACGGCGGGTGCGGGATGCGATGCGGGAACGATCCATCGGGAACAGGCGGAGAACGCTCCGACTCCGTCTGCCGATGCCATGCCATCCCACACAGCGCAGTCGACGCGGCGCAGGAAGGGCGCCGCGCCCACGGTGCCGCGGCAGATCCGCGACGCCGCGACGGACGCCGCGTCGATTGGGCGCTCCGCGCGCCGGCGCGCCGTCCGCTCGCGCGCTGGCGACCGCGCTCGTCACCGCGCACACCGCCGCGCACGCCGCGGCGGTCGCTCAGCCGATGGCGCCGCGGATCTCGGCGATCGTCGCCTGGTAGCTCGCGGTCTGGAAGATGCCGGTGCCGATGACGAAGACCTCGGCGCCCGCCGCCGACACCGCGCCGACGTTGCCGGTCTTCACGCCGCCATCGACCTCGATCAGGAAGTCCAGCCCGCGCTCGCGCTTGATGCGACTCGCCAGCGCCAGCTTGTCGAGCGCGGTGGAGATGAAGCTCTGCCCGCCGAAGCCGGGGTTGACGCTCATGACCAGCACCATGTCGATGTCGGGCAGGATGTCGTCGAGAGTATGGAACGGCGTCGCCGGATTGAGCACCACGGACGGCTTGCAGCCGTGGGCGCGGATGTCCTGCACGACGGCGTGCAGATGCGGGCAGGTCTCCTGGTGCACCGAGATGTAGGTCGCGCCCGCCTTGGCATAGTCCGCGATGTAGCGGTCGGGATTGGTGATCATCAGGTGCACGTCGAGCGGCAGCTCGGTCGCCCGCCGGATCGCCGCCACCACCGGCGGGCCGATGGTGAGATTGGGCACGAAGTGCCCGTCCATGACGTCGACGTGGATCCAGTCGGCCCCCGCCGCCTCGACCGCCTTCACCTCGGCGCCGAGGCGGCCGAAGTCCGCTGCCAGAATCGATGCCGCGATCCGCTTCACGGTCCGGACCTTACCGGGAATCGGTCCACGAGACCACCGCGCCGGCGCGCGCGCCCGGCGGCCGGGCTCAGCGGCGCGTCATGCGCACGGCGAAGAACCCGTCGAGGCCGTGGCGGTGCGGCGCGGTGCGCAGGGCGCCGCCGGCGTCCACCAGCGCGTGCGCCGCGGCGGGGAGCAGCCGGCGCGGATCATCGGTGGCGAAATCCGGATGCGACGCCAGGAACGCGGCGACGACGTCGTCGTTCTCGGCGCGCACGATCGTGCAGGTGGCATAGAGCAGCACGCCGCCGGGGCGGACGTGCGGCGCCGCGGCCGCGAGCAGCCGCGACTGGAGGGCGGCGAGATCGGCGAGATCGGCCGGCCGGCGCCGCCAACGGATCTCCGGATGCTGGCGCAGGGTCCCGAGGCCGGAGCACGGCGCGTCGACCAGCACCGCGTCGAAGGCCGCCGCCGCGGGCAGCGGCAGCCGCGTCGCGTCGGCGCGGGCGCGGACGATCCGCAATCCCAGTCGCCCGGCCTCGGCGCCGAGGCGCGCCAGGCCGCCGTGCTGCAGGTCGAGGGCCAGCACGACGCCGCGGCCACCGACCTGCCCGGCGGCCGCCAGCGCCTTGCCGCCGGGCGCGGCGCAGACATCGAGCACGCGGCCGCCCGGCCGCGCCCCGAGCATCGCCGCGACGAGCTGCGATGCCTCCCCCTGCACCGTGAACCACCCGTCGCGCCACCCGGGCAGCGCGATCGGATCGGCCGCCGTCTCCAGCACCAGGCCGTCGGGCGCGTAGGTCGTCGGCCGCGCCGCGACCTGCGCGTCGGCGAGCGCGGCGATCACCGTCGACCGCGGCACGCGCGCCGACAGCACGCGCAGCACGGTGGGCGCCGCGTCGTTGTCCGCCGCCAGCAGCGCCGCCGCCTCCGCGTCGCCGAGCTCGCGGCGCCAGCGCTCGACCAGCCAGGGCGGATGCGAGGTCGCGACCGCCAGGTGAGCGGTGCGGTCGGACTCGGGCGGCAGGTGGAGCGGCCGGCCTTCGCGCAGGAAGCGGCGGAGCACGGCGTTGACCAGGCCGCTCGGCGCGCCGCCCTTGATCGTCTTCGCCAGCTCGACGGCGGTGTCCACGGCGGCGAACGCCGGCACGCGATCGAGCCGGACGAGCTGGAAGAGGGCCAGCCGCAGCAGCGTCCGCACCTCGACGTCGAGCCGGCGCGGCGCGCGCCCCAGATGCGCGAGCACGTGGTCGAGGAGCCCCTGCCAGGCCAGCGTGCCGTAGACCAACTGGGTGGCGAAGCCGCGGTCGCGCGGTTCCAGGTGCGCGCCGCGCAGGCTGGTGCCGAGCGCGGCGTCGGCGAACGCGCCGTCCTCGACGGCGTTCAGCACCCGCCAGGCGAGGCGTCGCGGCTCAGCGCGCGGCGGCCGCGGCGCCAAGCCGCTCTCCCACCGCCACGCCGCCGCCGCGGGTGAACTCGCGCGCCGGCAGCGCCTTGCGGCCCTCGAGCTGCAGCGTCTCGATCGCCAGCACCCCCTCCCCGGTGGCGACGCGGATGCGGTCGCCGATCGCGACCACGCAGCCGGGTTCGCCGCCGCCGCGCTCCGGGTGGGCGACGTGCACCTTGAGCAGTTTGCCGCGCAGCGTCGTGTGGGCGGAGGGCCACGGATTGAAGCCGCGCACCTGGCGCGCCAGCACCGCCGCCGGCCGCCGCCAGTCGATCGCGCCCTGCTCCTTGCGGATCATCGGCGCCAACGTCGCCCGCGCGTGATCCTGCGGGGTCGCCGTGAGCGTCCCGGCATGGAGGCCGTCCAGCGCCTCCATCAGCGCCGCGGCGCCGAGCAGCGCCAGCCGCGACTGCAGGGCGCCGTAGGTCTCGTCGGCGCCGATCGGCGTCGCGCGCTGCAGCAGCACGTCGCCCTCGTCCATGCGCTCGTTCATCCGCATGATGGTGACGCCGGTCCGCTCATCGCCCTCGAGGATCGCCCACTGGATCGGCGCCGCGCCGCGGTGAGCGGGCAGCAGCGAGGCGTGCACGTTGAGGCAGCCGAGATGCGGCGTCTCGAGGATCCGCGGCGGCAGAATGCGGCCGTAGGCCGCGACCACCGCGAGATCCGGCCGCCAGGCCGCCAGCGCGGCGGGGAATTCGTCGCTGCGGAGCTTCACCGGCTGCGCGACGCGCAACCCGCACGCCTGCGCCAGTTGCTTCACCGGCGGCGCCTGCAGCTTCTGGCCCCGGCCGGCCGGCCGATCCGGCTGGCAGACGACGCCGACCACGTCGTCAGGCCCGTCGATCAGCGCCTGCAGGACCGGCACCGCGAATTCGGGCGTGCCGAAGAACGCGACGCGATACCTCATGGCGGGGCGGGATGCGGGAGTCTCGCTGTGGCGGAGACGGGATCAGCGCCGCGGAGCGAAGCCGCGCCAGGGCGCAGGGGCCTGCGGGCCCGGATCGGCGTTCGCGACCCCACCCGCCAGCGGCCTCGGCGGCCGGGTCGTCGAGGCCGCCTCTCGCCCCGGGCTGGGCGTCCCCACGCCGCCGCGTTGATGGTCGTCCCTCATCGCGTCGGGGCTCAGATGCCGGCGTCGTCCGCGCGCGCCGGCTTGTAGGTGTCGAGGTCGATGCCGTCGCGGATCATCTTGCGCAGGCGGCGCTTGTACGAGTCGCGCTTGAGGGCGCTGATGCGATCGATGAAGAGCTTGCCGTCGAGGTGGTCGAGCTCGTGTTGCAGGGCCACGGCGAGCAGGCCGTCGGCCTCGATCGCGATCTCCCGCTGATCGACGCTCCAGGCCTTGAGGAGGATGCGCGCGCTGCGCCGCACCTCGGCGGTGTAGTCGACGACGCTGAGGCATCCCTCCTCCCAGAGGATCGTCCCCTCGCGCTCCGCGATCACCGGGTTGATCAGCTTCAGGAGATGCTGGCCGGGATGCTCGGTGTCGACGTCGACGACGATCATCCGTTCGCCGACGCCCACCTGCGGCGCCGCCAGTCCGACGCCCGGCGCCGCGTACATCGTGTCGACCATGTCCCGCAGCAGCTCGTCGACCTGGCCGTCGATGTTGGTCACATCGGTCGCCGTCCTCTTCAGGACCGGTTCCGGGTATTTGAGAATGCGTCGCAGGGCCATCGCGCGGAAGCTACCGCAATCGCGCCGGCGATGCAGCAGGGTCGGCCACTCGTGGACCCGCCCCGCCTGGACAAGGCGCCGGGCGCGCCGGCATAGTCGCCGGCGGTGTCGAGGCGGGTTCCGAGGTGACGGCAGGTGGGGCAGACGCGGCGACCCGTGCCCTGCTGCGGCTCGCGCTCCGCCCGGACGGCGCGGCGTTCGCCGCCGCGGCCGGGTCGGCGGCGGTGGACTGGCCAGCGCTGTTCGACCTGGCCCAGGCCCACAAGGTCGAAGCGCTGCTGGCAGCGCGCGCCGCCGCTGCCGGCCTGCCCGCCCGGCTGGGCGAGGACCTGGGGGAGCGGATCGCCGCGGCGCAGCGCACCGCCGTCGCCCGCGGGGAGATGGCGGCGCGCACGCTGGCGATGCTGGCGACGGCGTTCGGCGAGGCCGCGGTGCCCTACTTCGTGATCAAGGGCAGCGTGCTGGCGCACGAGGTCTACGGCGCGCCGGAACGGCGGCGATTCTCCGACATCGACGTCGTCGTCCGCGCCGCCGACGTGCCGCGCGCCGAAGCGGCGCTCGAGCGCCTCGGCTATCGCCTCGGCGTCTGGCTGATCGCGCGCGGCGAGCTGAGCGCCGCGGAGCGCGCGGTCGCGGAACGATTGACGCGCCGGTTCGCCGACCGCCACCTCGCCGCGCACGATTGGGCCGCGCCTCCGCGCCGTGGGCTGCTGGGCGTCGATCTGCACTGGCGGATCGCCCCCGACCGCCTGCCCGCGGACGAGAACGCGCTGTGGGAACACGTACGCGCGCTGTCCCTCGACGGCACCACCGTGCCGACGCTGTCGCCGCCGGCCGCGCTGCTGCACCTCGCCGCGCACGCCACCCGGCACTACCTCGCCAACTTCCGCCTCCTCCACCTCTGCGATCTCGCCTGGGCGGCGCAGCGCTACGCGAGCGAGTGGCCCGCGACCGTGGCGCTCGCCGAGCGCTGGCGCATGCGCTCCCATCTCGCGCGCGTCTTCGCGCTGGTCGAAGCCGTCTTCGACACGGCGCCGCCGGACGTCGCGGGCGCGCGCGAGCGGACGACGCGCGCCACCGTCGATCTCGACCTCTTGTTCGGGGCGCCGCGCTACGCGCAGGGCACGCTGCGCGCGCGCCTCGGACCGGAGCTGCGCTGGGCGTGGGCCATGCGCAGCCTGCACGTGAACATCCCGACCTTCTTCGCCATCACGGCCGCCCGCGCCCGCATGCGCCGCGCCCGCGCCGGCATCGGCCAGCCGGCGCCGCGCTGACGGGGCCGCGGCGCCGCCGCAGGCTTCGCGACGGACCGCGAGGCGCCCGGTCAGGCCCAGCGTTGGCGGCGCCGCCAGGCGACCGCCACCAGCACCACGAACGCCAGGACCAGCGCGGGCGGCGCCAGCGCCGGCGCGGGCACGCGGATGGACGCGGTGCCGCCGACGCGACCTCCGCACAGGTCCGCCGCGAAGAGCAGGTCGTTCGGGGTCACCGGACGGTTGAGCGGAATGCCCGGCAGTCCGGAGGCATCGACGAAGTTGCCGTTCGCGTCCGTGCTGCCGGTGCCCAGCAACTCGTCGTCGACGCTGCCCGGCGGCTGGTCGGGAACGCCGTTGGCGCCGGCGGCGAAGATCGCGAGGCAGGCGTCATCCGACTGCGCGTGCGGCGCGCCGACGCCGAAGACCCGCGTGGCTCCGGACGCGATGCCGCCGCTGCCGCCCATGCCACCGGGACCGGGCATGCTGCCCTGGATCGACGGCGGCGGCGGCGCGACGCCGCCGAGCGTCGCCGACAGGGCCGACAGGTCGGCGGCGGCCCAGCGCGCATGTTGCGCGGCGCCGGCGTAGACCAGGCTCCAGGCATTGGTGGCGGGCGTGAAGGCGAGCACGTCCTCGTCGTTGAAGGCGATTCCCGCGATCACCCCGCTGGTGTCGAAGGACAGCAGCAGATCGCCGTTGGCGAGACGATCGAAGGCGTCGAGATCCAACCCGTCCGGCACGCCGTGCTGCGAGCCGTCGAAGAACAGGGTCGCCACCGCGCCGTCGAGCTGCACGATGTCCTCGTCGTCGGCGACGAACGACCCGAAGTCGACGCTGGTATCGAACGAGAGGAGGAACTTGCCGGCGCCGAGCACGCGCAGCGCATCCACCTGCGCGCCGGACGGCACGCCGCGGGCGGCGGCGTCGAAGGCCAGCGCGTAGGTAGCGCCGTCGAAGCGCACGACATCGCCGGGGCGGACGATCAGGCCGCCGGGCAGCTCGAGGTCGACGTCGAAGGCGAGGAATTGGTCGCCGTTGCCGGCGCGGTCATAGGCGACGATGCCGCTGCCCGCGGGATAGGTGCCGACGGGCACCAGCGACACGAGGCCGTTGGCGGTCTCCTGGGCGACGGTCTGCGGCGTCACCAGGGTGGCGCCGAGCTCGACCGCGACGTCGGTGGTGTAGCGCAGCGACTGCAGCACCGGCGCAGCCGCCGCCATGGATGGGACGAGCGCCAGCGCCAGCAGCGCCAGCGGCCAGCGGCGACGGCGGGCGGTCATGGGTCTCGACCGAGGCGAGGCGCCGCGTCTCACGGGCACGGCAGCGCGCCGCAACTGTTCATCTTCGGCGCGCCGGCGGCGACGAGGTCCGTGCCGCCGTTGCCGCCGGTCTGGCAGCCGATCGCCACCGACGCGACGACGCCGTTGCCGCCGTTCGCCTGGGTGAAGGCGTTGAGGATCGACCCGCCGCGAACGCCGTCGCCCTTGTTGCCGTTGCCGACGCAGCCCGAGGCCACCGACGGATCGGCGATGCCGTCGACGCCGTTCACCGACCCTTCCGAGTTGGTGACGACGCCGGTGGAGCCCTGAATCCCCGAGCCGCCGCAGTGGAGCACGCGCACGCTGTCGACGCGCCCGAAGGTGCCGAGCGTGATGCCGTTCGCTCCCATGCCGCGGATGCCGCCGTTGCGCACCGCCACGCCCTGTCGGCCGGTGGCGTCGATGCCGACGCCGCTGCCGAGCGGCGAGCAGGAGCCCACCGGCGTGCCGACGCAGGTGGTGGCCCCGAGGATGCTGAAGCCGTTGAGGTCGATGGTGACGTCGTTGGCGGTGACGAGGATCGCCGTCGTGTCCTGCGCCGTCGCGCCGCCGCCGCGGGCCGCGGCGTCGGTGAGGTCGAGGTTGCTGGTCAGTCGATAGCTGCCGGGGCGATCGATGGTGACCGGGAACTTCGCCGCGTCGCTCGGCGTGACCCCGCCCGCCTTGGCGCGGGCCTGGTTGATCTCGATCACGCCGTCGACGCCGCGCGCCGCCGTCGCCGATGCCGCGACGAGCAGCGACAGGGTGAACGCGCGGACTCGCCGCAGCCATCGGGTGTGCGCCATGGGACTCCCTCCTGTGCGAGGCGGCCCCTCGAGTGGCGCGCCTCCTCTCCCGGACCGCGCGTCCCTATGGCGCCGGCGTGCCGATGTCAACGTCAGGCTCGCGGGCGCGGCGCGCCGGCCGTTGGCGGCGCCCAGGGGACGCGCGGCTGGAGCCGGCGTTCAGGGCGCGAGGTCCGCGACGCAGTCGCTGCCGTTCCAGCAGGTGCCGTTGGGACAGTCGCAGCGCGCCACCTGGTGGCTCGCGGACGGCGCGCAGCCGCAGGCCCCGATGTCGCAGGTCGCGGGAAAGTCGGAGCTGCCGAGACAGCACAGCGCGCTGCTCACCGTGCCGCCGCTGTCGCGGCAGGCCTGGGCGAGCGGGTCGGGCGCCGGGGTCGCGGTCGGCGTCGCGGTGGCGGGCGCGACACAGGCGCTGCCGCTCCAGCAGGTGCCGCCCGGGCACTCGCAGCGCGCCACCTGGTGGCTCGCGGACGGGGCGCAGCCGCAGGCGCCGATGCCGCCGCAACTCGACGCAAAGTCGGCGGTGCCCAGGCAGCACGCCGCGCTGCCCACCGCGCCGCCGCTGTCGCGGCAGGCCTGGGCGAGCGGGTTCGGCGTCGCGGTCGGCGTGGCGGGTGGCGGTGTCGCGGTGCGCGTGGGCGTCGCCGAGTGATCGTCGCCGCCGCACGCGGCCAGCAGCACCAGCACGCCGACGAGCGGCAGCGAACGCAGGCGGGTCGTCATGCGCGCAGGGTATCCGGCCGCCGGCGCGGAGGAAGGGCAAAAGTGACGCCGCGCCCGCCGGGCCGGAGGACCCGCCGCGCCGCTCACAGCAGGTGCTGCGGGTCGACGTCGACGATGACCCGGGTGTCGCTGGGGCGGGCGGCGGCGCGCAGCTCGGGCACCGCCTCGCCGACCGCCTGGCGCAGCACGCCGCCCTGCGGGCCGCGGACCAGGATGTGGTGGCGATGTCGCTGGCGCAGCCGTTCGATGGCGGCGGGAGCCGGACCGAGCACGCCGAAGCGGCCGTCGGCGCGCTCGCGCAGGGTGCGCGCCGCGGCGGCGGCGAGCGCCTCCACCGCGGCCGCCTCGGGTCCCTCGAAGCGCAGGAGGACGAGGCGCGAGAACGGCGGGTAGCCGAGCTCGCGCCGCGCCGCCAGCTCGGCGGCGGCGAAGGCGGCGTAGTCGTGCGTCGCCGCCGCCTGCAGCGCGTAGTGCTCCGGCTGCAGGGTCTGCACGATCACCCGGCCCGGCTTCTCGCCGCGGCCGGCGCGGCCCGCCACCTGGGCCAGCAATTGGAAGGTGCGTTCGGCGGCGCGGAAGTCGGGGAAGTTGAGGCCGGCGTCGGCGAGCACGACGCCGACCAGCGTCACCCCCGGCACGTCGTGCCCCTTGGTGATCATCTGGGTCCCGATCAGGATGTCGAAGCGGCCGGCGCGCCAGTCGCCGAGCAGGGCCTGCTGGCTGCCCTTGCGCCGCGTCGTGTCGCGGTCCATGCGCGCCACCCGGGCGCCGGGAAAGCGCTGGCGCAGCAGCGCCTCGAGCTGCTCGGTGCCGACGCCCCACTCGATGAGCGCCGCCTCGCGGCACTCGGGACACAGCGCCGGCGGGCGGACGGTGTAGTCGCAGTAGTGGCAGCGCGCGGCGCCCCAGCGCCGGTGCACGGTGAGCGCGACGCTGCAGTTCGGGCACATCGCCGGCTCGCCGCAGGCGCGGCACTGCAGGAAGTTCGCGAAGCCGCGGCGATTGAGAAAGACGAGGCTCTGCCCCCCGGCCGCGAGATTGGCCTCGAGCGCCGCCGCCAGCTCGGGGGTGAGCACCGGCGGTTGCGCCGCGGCGTGGGCGCGCAGGTCCACCAATTGCACCGGCGGCAGCGGCCGGTTGGCGACGCGCTCTGGCAGCTCGAGCAGGCGGTAGCGCCCGCCGCGGGCGTTGGCGAGGCTCTCCATCGACGGCGTCGCCGAACCGAGGATGATCGGGCAGGCCGCCAGCTTGGCGCGCATCACCGCCACGTCGCGGCCGTGGTAGTGCACGCCGTCGCCCTGCTTGTACGAGCCGTCGTGCTCCTCGTCGACGATGATCAGGCCGAGCCGGCGCAGTGGCGCGAACACCGCCGAGCGCGCGCCGACGACGATGCGCGCCATGCCGCGGGCGATGCGCCGCCACTCGTCCCAGCGCTCGCCGACCGAGAGCTGGCTGTGCAGCACGGCGACCGCGTCGCCGAAGCGCGCCCGCACCCGTTCGACGAGTTGGTGGGTGAGCGAGATCTCCGGCACCAGCACCAGGGCGCTCATCCCCGGCGGCATGGCGGCGATGGCGCGCAGGTAGACCTCGGTCTTGCCGCTGCCGGTGACACCGTGCAGCAGCCAGGCGACGAACCCCGCGTCGCGCGCGCCGGCGATCGCGTCGACCGCCGCCTGCTGCGCCGCCGTCAGCGCCACCGCGACGTCGCGCGCGGCGACCGGCGGCAGCACCGGCCGGTACTGCTCCTCTTCGCGCACCCGCGCCAGGCCGGCGTCGAGCAGCACCCGCAGCTTGGCGCGCGCGTCGGGGAACGAGTGCCGCAGCTCGTGCTCCGGGGCGCGGCGCAGCGGATGGTCGCGCAGGTAGGCGTAGAGCGCGCGCAGCGCCGGCCGGCGGGCGAGCGCCGGATGGCCGTCGTCGACCGCCGCCGCGGCCTCGTAGAAGCGCTGCCGACGGGTCGGCGCGACCTCGCGCAGCAGGCGTTCGCTGATCCGCGCCACGCCCCGCCCGACCAGCGCCGCGAGCCCGCGCCGGCCGCGCGCGCCCAGCTTCTCGGCGACCGTCGCCACCGGCACCTCGGCGGCGCCGAGGAGCGCCACCACCGCCGCCTCGGCGGCCGGCAGCTCGTCGGGCGGGTCGGCGATCAGCATCGCCGCGCGCGCCGTCTCGATGCGCAGCGCGCCGGGCAGCGCCGTGCTCAGCACCTCGCCGAGCGGGCTCAGGTAGTAGTCGGCCATCCAGCCGGCGAGCCGCATCAGCGAGGCGTCGAGCACCGGCTGCTCGTCGAGGACCGCGATCAGATCGCGCAGCGCCGCGCGCGCCGCGCCGTCCTCGAGCACCACCCCCATCGCCCGCCGGCCGCCGAGCGGCACCAGGACGCGCGTCCCCGGTGCCAGCGACGTCGGCGCTCGATAGTCGAGCGGCGCGATGCGGCCGGGCGAGGGTACCAGCACGACCCGCACCACCGCGCCGCACTCGCTCTGGCGCGGCGCCTCCTCGGGGGGAGGCGTGAAGGCCGACGTCGACGACACCGCCGTTCCGTCACGCGACGAAGACGACGCGATCGATCGTCGGGACCAGCCGCCGCGACGTCAGCATCTCCATTGCGCCGCCTTCATCGCACATCGCCGCCAGGTCGTCACACCGGCCCCGCGCCGCCGCTCTCTTCTCCGTTCCGCGAAGCAGTCGGACACGACCTCGCGCATGTGGGGGACAGCGGAACGCCCGGGGGCGGCGAGCACGGCCGAGGTGGGCGCTCAGGCGCGGACGATGCGCTGGTAGATCTTCGGCAGCTCGCGCGGCAGGGCGGTGATGTCCTCGATCACCATGTAGCGGCTCTCGTCGCACATCTGGCGCAGATAGTCGTGGCCGGCCTTGTCGACGGTGATGCAGAAGGGCGTCACGCCGGTGGCCTCGGCCTCGCGCAGCGCCGCGGCCGTGTCGCGGATGCCATACACGTTGCTGCGCCGGTCCTGGCCGTAGTCGTAGTCCTGGGGGAAGCCGTCGCTGAGCAGGAACAGGTGCTTCACGCGCGAGCTCACCGCCGACAGCTTCTCCACCGCGTGGCGCAGCGCGGTGCCCATGCGGGTGCTGCGCTTGGGCTCGATGCCGCCGAGGCGGCCCTTCACCGTCGAGGTCAGGGCCTCGGCGAACGACTTCACGCGGTAGACCTCGACCCGTTCGCGGCCGTGACCGGAGAAGCCGTAGATCGCGTAGGCATCGCCGATCTCCTCCAGCGCCTCGGCCATGATCACCAGCGTCTCCTTGGTGACGTCGATGATGCGGCGCGACCGACTCGAGCCGCGGCCGGCGCCGTTGCTCTCGAACGGCTCGTCGGTGGAGGCGCTCATGTCGACCAGGAACAGGGTCGCGACGTCGCGCTCCTCGCGCTTGCGGGCGACGTAGACGCGGCTCGACGGCGCCAGGCCGGCGCGGCGGTCGACGCGCGCCGCGATGGCGGCGTTGAGGTCGAAGTCCTCGCCGTCCTCGAGCCCGCGCACGGTGCGGTACATCTCCGGCCGGACGCGCTGGAACTGCCGCCGCACCTCGGGAATCAGGCGCGCGTAGTCGCCCAGCGCCTGGGTGAAGAACTCGCCCGAGTCGCCCTCGATGTTGAGCTCGTACAGCCGGCACCAGGCGCTGCGGTAGTCGTCGATGTGATAGTCCCACTCGTCGTAGGCGAAGAAGGAGCCGTCGCTCCGCTCGTCCGGCAGCCGCCGGCGGGCGCGGCGGGCGCCCGCCTCGGGGTCGCCGACGAGAGCGCGCAGCTCGTCGATCTGCTCGCTGGGGAGCTTGCCGATGAGATCGGTGATGAAGAGGCCGATGCCGTCGACGTCCTCGGCGGCGGCCTGCGTGATGTCGAGCCTGGCGCCGCTGTCGAGCAGGCGCTTGAGCTCCTCGGGCGACATCGGCACGGCGCCGCCGGCGCCCTGCATCTCGTCGGGCGAGAGTTGCAGCGGCAGGCGCTCGTCGTCGGCGAGGCGCTCGCCGCTCGACGGCGCCGCCTCGGTGCGCGGCGCCTCGCCGCTCGGCGCCGGCGGCCCCTCGTCGTCGCCGTACATGTCGAGCAGCGCGTCGCCGGTGATCTGGTCGAGCGCGAAGCCGTCGAGGTCGCGGTCGCTCGCCAGGTAGGCGGGCTCGGCGGCGGCGAGGGCGCCGGCCAGCGAGTCGGCCACGCGCAGCGCATCCTCGACCGTGGCGCGCGGATCGGCCAGCGGCGCGACGCAGGCGACGATCAGTCGCGCGCCGGGTTCGTCGAGCCAGCGCGGCAGCGCCGGCGCTGGCGCGCCGCGCAGCGCCAGGCAGAACACGGCGTCGAGCCGCCCGCTGCGCGGCGGCGCCGGCAGCGTCGCCCAGCGTTCGAGCAGGCGGTCGGCGACCCAGCGCCCTTCGGCGGCGAGGCCGCGGTACTCGGCGCACAGGCGATGGTGGACGCGCACCCCCTCCGCCAGCAGGAAGAGCTCCTCCAGCGCCTCCGGCCGGGCGGGATCGGACAGGTGGTGACAGAGCGCGCCGCCCGGCGGCACCTCGGCGGACGGTGGGCCGTCCGGTGGCGTGAACGCGTAGGTGCCGAACTCGCGCCGGCCGGCGAGCTGGGCGGCGACGAAGCGGTAGAGGCGCTGGTTGTCCTCGTGGGTCGGCAGCCAGTCGATGCGCAGCGGCAGCGCGATCTCGTTCTCCGCCGGGCACTCCTCGAGCGGCGGGCGGAGGCGAATGGTGTCGAGCGAGCGCAGCGACGCCGCCTCGCCGCTCAGCATCTGGACGTATTTGCGCAGCAGGCCCTGCACCTCCTCGAGGGTGGCGGCGGTGGAGGTCGCGCGCAGCACCTTCAGGCTGGTGCGCGACTCGAGGGCGAAGTAGGCCATGCCGGCGTCGGCATTGTCCCGCGCCAGGCGCAGACCGGTGTCGAACCACTCGCGCACCATCGCCGGCGCCGCCTCCTCGTACACGCGGGGCAGCGCCCGCAGCGCCGCGACGGTGGCGGTCGGGCACGTGGCGGCGACGCGCTCGAGCTGCGCCAGGGCGTCGAGCCGCTGCGCCTCCGGCACCTGCAGGACGAGCGGGCCGGCGACCGGCGCGATGTCGGCGGCGGCCCCGGCCAGCCGCTTGCCGGTCTGGCGCAAGGCCCGCAGCAGGGCGGCGCGCACCGGCGCGGCGAGCGCGGCGAGCGACTCGGGCAGGTCGCGGTAGAGGGCGGCGGCATCCCGCGCCGCCGCGACGGCGAGGGCGATCACCGTGCGCAGCAGATCGGCCTGCTCCTCGGCGCCCCAGCCGCGCAGGGCCCGCGGCAGGGTGGCGAAGAGCTCGCGCTCCTTGATCGTCGGGTACAGCGCGGCGCCGGCGCCGGCCCACAGCCGGTAGGCGGAGGGATCGAGGATCACCACCGGCTGCGGCGCCGCGGCGAAGTAGGCCTGGGCGAGGAACTCGCCCTGCCATCCCTGCTGGCCGTAGAGGTCGCGGCCGATCTCGACCCAGGCGCGCAGGCGGGTGAGGCCGTCGCCGCGGCGCAGCAGCGAGCCGGTGGTGCGGAAGAACGTCGCCGCCAGCTTGCTCGACGTCGCCGCGAGCTCGCGCCCGAGCCCGCACCAGGCGGCGGCGGTGGACAGCGGCTCGCGCCCGAAGGCGGCCGGCGCGAGCGCGAAATAGGCCATCGCGCCGTCGCGGCACGCGGGCTCGCCGCCCGCGAGATCCTCGCCGAGCCGTACCCACTCGGCGAACCCGTCGGCGCCGAACGCCTCCCACGCGGCGGCGGCTCGCCGGTAGTAGCGCTGGGCGAGGACCGCCGAGAGCGCGGCGAGGCGGTCGCCGACCTGCAGCATCGGCGCGTGCACCGCGGCGCCGAGCGCCTCGGCCGCCGCGTGCGCCGCCGCGCCCTCGGGATCGTCGAGGAGGTGGCTGCTCAGCCAGACAGCGCGGAGCGGGCTGCGCTCAGACATCGTCGATCAGCGACACGGCTGAACGCTGGCCCGCCGCCGCTGCCCGCCGATGGACACCGACCCGCACGGCCGCGTCGCTGGCGACCGGACGCATCCGCCGGTCCCGGTGTCTGGCTCCGTGTTCATCGCGGGGAAGGGCGGCGGGGATCCATGTTCATTCGTGGATCGGCGTCCGTGCGATCAATCCCCGAAGATCGATCCGACCAGATCGTCGATGGCGCGCTGGCTCTCGACGTCGTCGGTCAGCGACTTGGCGACCGATACCTGGCAGGCACGGCGCGGGGCGACGCCCTGGCGGATGAGCTGGCCGGCGTAGACCAGCAGGCGGGTGCTGACGCCCTCCTCGAGGCCGCTCGCCTTGAGGTGGCGCACCTTCTCGCCGAGCTTCGCCAGATCCATGGCGACCTCGAGCGAGGCGCCGCTCTCGTGCGCGATCACCTGCGCCTCCTTGTCGCGCGGCGGATAGTCGAAATCGATGGTGACGAAGCGCTGGCGGGTCGAGTGCTTCAGATCCTTGAGCACGCTCTGGTAGCCGGGGTTGTAGGAGATGACGAGCAGGAAGTCGGGATGCGCCTCGATGATCTCGCCGCGCTTGTCGATCGGCAGGATGCGGCGGTGGTCGGTCAGCGGATGGATGAGGACGGTGGTGTCCTTGCGCGCCTCGACGATCTCGTCGAGGTAGCAGAAGGTCCCCAGCCGCACCGCCTGGGTGAGCGGTCCGTCGACCCACACGGTCTCGTCGCCCTTGATCAGGTAGCGGCCGACCAGATCGCTGCCGGTGAGGTCCTCGTGGCAGGCGACGGTGATCAGGTTGCCGGCGACGCCGTGCTCGCCGCCGCTGCGCAGCCGGTGCGCCATGTGCTCGACGAACCGCGTCTTGCCGCAGCCGGTCGGGCCCTTGAGCAGGATCGGCAGGCGGCAGGCGTAGGCCGCCTCGAAGATGCCGACCTCGTCGCCGACCGGCAGGTAGTAGGGCTGTTCGTCGCTCATCGCTGTGCGCTCTCGTCGGCGGCGCGGCGAACGCCGCGCGCCGGTCATTCGGCGATGGTCTCCATGACCGTGCCGCTCTCGGCATCGACCAGCTCGACGGTGACGGGGGCGGTCACCTGGTGGTCGCTCTTCGCCTGGCGGAGGCCGCCGCGGATGCGGTCGACGAACTTCTGCCGCACCATCGGCGGCATGCTGTTCATCGGGAACTCGCGCAGCAGCACGCGCGCCGAGTCGTCGCCGGTCCAGTCGATGCGGTCGACGCGCGAGCCGGCGATCGGGTGCGAGCGGAAGATCGCCTCGACCGCGCCGTGCAGATCGCCGGCAGCGCCCGCGCCGGCGCCGCCCGGCGCCGCGCCCTCGCCCGGCGGCGGCCCGCCGGACACGTGCGCGACCAACTGATCGACCCGCTGGCGGGTGTCGTCGTCGGGCGCGATCTCGCGCGCCCGCCGCAGCGCCGCCACCGCCAGCTCGTCTTCGCCCTTGGCGCGGTAGGCGATGGCGAGGTTGAACTGGGCCTGGAAGAACGTCGGATCGCTGCGCAGCACCGCCTGGTAGCCGGCGAGCGCGTCGTCGTACTGCTTGGCCGCGAGCTGCATGGTGGCGAGGTCGGTCTGGATGCCGAGGTCGTCCGGCTTGTGGGTCAGATAGCGGCGGTAGAGCTCCATCGCCTGTGCCGGGTCGTTGCGGTCGTAGGCGATGTTGCCGAGGGCGCGCAGCGCATCGAGGTCGTCCGGCGCCTTCTCGAGCACGTGCCCATACGTGGCGGTGGCGTCGGTCAGATAGGCCGGATCCACTTGGCCGGCGCGGTACTGGACGAAGCCGAGCTGGCGCCAGGCCTCGAGGTCGTCCGGCTTCTGCTTCGCCGTGTCCGCCATCTTGGCGATCACCTTGCGGACGTCCTCGGGCACCTCGAGCGGCGGATGGTCCGCCGGCATGCCGCCCGGCGCCTGCGCCTGCTGGCCGCGTGGCGGCGGGATGTTCGGCGGCGGCGCCGAACGACTGCCGATCGCGACCGCGAATCCGCCCAGGGCGAGGACGGCGCCGAGCACGAGCAGCGGCGCCCAGCGCTCGAGGCCGGGGCCGCGCAGGGCGACCCGCGCGCTGCCCACGCGCTGCCCGCAGGCGGTGCAGAAGCGCGCCTCGGAGAGCAGCGTGGCGCCGCACTGCGTGCAGAAACGGTTGCCCATGGCGAAACGCCGGAACGCTAACAGCTCGCCGGGAGGCTGCCAACCAACCCCGGGCGCGGCGGCGGAGGGGCATCGGCCCAGGCGGCGCAGGATGCCGAGGATGGCAGTAGCGGCACGCCCCGGGGTGATTTGGCCGAGCCGATGCATCCGTGTACAGTCGGCGGTCGAGGTCGAGGAGGTCGAGGAACCAATGACGCGCCTGTCCCCGTTCGTGGCCGCCGCCGTACTGGCACTGACGTTCAGCTCGTGCACCTGCAGCAGCTCGACCCCAGAGGCGCCGCCGACGCCACAGCCTCGCACGCCGAGCAAGTTCGGAATGCTGAAGAGCAACGAGCGCTCGGCGCCCGACATCGCCAGGGGCGAGGTGACCCCCGATGCGGTGGAGGCGCGGCCGGCGCCGACCCTGCCGACGGCCCCGGTCGAGGCCAAGCTCCCCGAGGACTTCCCGAGCGACGTGCCGGTCTTCGACGGGGCGAAAGTCGCGCAGGTACAGCAGCTCGCCAACAGCGCCCACAACGTCATCTTCATGGTCGACAGCGCCGAAGCGCCGAAGGTCTTCAATTTCTACAAGGACGACATGGAGCACGGCGGCTGGAAGACGACGCAGGAATACCAGGGCGGCGAGCAGTCGTTCCTCTCGTTCCAGAAGAACGGCATGATCACCAACGTGTCGATCACCAAGGATCCGAAGTCGGGCAAACGGGTGATCGCGGTGATGTATTACAAAGAGGAGCCGCTGCCGTTCCCCGAATTCTGACAGCGGCGGCCCGCGGCCCGGGCCCGCGCCGGCTCGTCCTCGCCCTGCTCGCCGTCGCGGCCCTGTCGGCGCGGGCGGACGCGACCACGGTGGTGCCGCTGCGCACCCGCGATCTCGTCGCCTCGTCGGTGGGCGCGGTGCGGGGTCGGGTGACGGCGATCGCCGCCACGCCGGAGGCCAACGGCGGCGTCTCGACCTACGTGACGCTCGCCGTCGACGAGGCGCTGTTCGGCCCCTTCGCGCCCGGCGAGCTGGTCCTGCGCGAGCGCGGCGGGCAGGTCGGCGCGCGCCAGGAATGGGCCTTCGGCAACCCCACCTATCGGGTCGGCGAGCGGGTGCTGGTGTTCCTCGCCGTCAACCCCGACGGCACCCTGCGCACCACCGGCATGGCGATGGGCAAGTTCGCGGTGCGCGACGACTTCGGGGGCCAGCGGGTGCGGCGCGACTTCGGCCGCGACGTGCTCGTCCTGGCCCCGCCGGGCGGCCGCGCGGGCGCCGACAAGGACGACCTGCCGCTGGCGGCGCTGCGCACCGCGATCCGCGCCGCGGCCGGCGACGCGGCGGCGGTGGCGGTGGCGCTGCGGCCGCGCCCCGCCATGGCGGGCCTGCGCCTGGAGGCGCGCGCCGAATTCACCTTGCTGCAGCCGGCCTCGCGCTGGTTCGAGCCCGACGATGGCCTGCCGATCGGATTCCGCATCGACGTCACCGGCGACGCCACCCTGGGCAAGCTGATCTCGCGCACCGCCGTCCAGGCCGGCTTCGCCGCCTGGTCGAACCTGGAGAGCTCGCCGTTGACCCTGTTCGACGCCGGCGACGATCAGCCGGCGTCGTTCGCCGGCTGCCCGGACGCCAACCGCGTCGTCTTCAACGACCCGTTCGGCGAGCTCGACGACCCGCGCGACTGCCGCGGCACCCTGGCGATCGGCGGCTTCTGCAACACCGACGAGACCCGGGTCGTCGGCGGCGCCAGGTACAAGCGCATCGTCACCGGCAAGGTCACCTTCAACGACGGCTGGAGCAACTGCGCGGTATGGACGCCGTGCAACCTGGCCGAGATCGCGACCCACGAGCTCGGGCACACCCTCGGCCTCGGCCACTCCGCCGACGGCACCGCCACCATGGCGGCGATGGCGCACTTCGACGGCCGCTGCGCCAGCATCGAGCCGGACGACAGAGCGGCGATCGAGACCGTCTATCCGATTCCACCGCCGCCGACCGAGACCCCGACCGCGACCCCATCGCCGCCGTCCACCACGACCCCGACGCGCACCGGCACGGTCACCCGCACGCCGACGCCGACCCTGTCGCCCACCCGCACCCTGAGTCCGTCACGGACGTTGACGCCGACGCGCACCCTCTCGCCGACCCGCTCGGCGACGCCGACGCGCACCGGCACGGCCACTGCCACGCCGACCGCCACCGCCACGCCAACCGCGTCGGCGTCGGCGACCCGCACCGCGACCGCGTCGCCGAGCGCGAGCCGCACGGCCAGCGGCACCGCGACGGGGACCGCCACGGCGACCGCCTCGCCGACCCCCTCCGCGACGGCGCCGCCAGCGCCGAGGTCCTGGCTCGACCTCGCCGTCGAGGCGGTGCGGCGCGCGCTCGGCGCGCCCCCCGGCCAGTAAGCGCCACCGCGCGCCTGCCGCGCCACGCCGCCGGCGCGGTGGCGCGGCGGCTGGCGTGGCATCGCGCATGTCGGCGCGGCGGCCCGGCTCGCCGTCACTGACACCTTGCCGCGTTCGTTATTTTGCTGACGCGGCCCTTCCTGCCGCGAGGCGCGATCGAGCGTTTGGCGCAGTAGGTGAGGCGAGTGGCACATCGCTCGCTCTACCGCTTTGCACGATGTCTTCACGATGGTTGAGCTGGAGCCTGGCGGTATGGGTTGTCATGAGCGGCGCCGGGCGGCGCGCCGACGCCAGCACCTTCGTGATGCTGGACGAGGCGCAACTCGCGGCTCGCTCGGTCGCCGCGGTGCACGGGACGGTGCGCGCGATCGAGTCGTCGCTCGACCGGACGTCGGGCGGCGTGCACACGTACATTCACATCGCCCCAACCGCCATCCTCTATGGCGCCCTGCCGGCCGGCGAGGTCGTGCTGCGCGAGACCGGCGGCAGCGCCGGTGGGACCAGCGAATGGCTGTACGGCAGCCCCGAGTACCGGGTTGGCGAGGAAGTGCTGGTCTTCGTCTCCAGCGACGCCGACGGCGCCCTGCGCACCACGGCGATGGCGATGGGCAAGTTCAGCATCACCCATCATGCCGACGGGTCCGCCACCGCCGAACGCACCCTCGGCGAGGGCGCCGCGGTGTGGGATCCCGGCACCGGCAGCCTGATGGAGAATCCGGGCCCCGAGGAGTACCCGCTGGACGCCATGCGCGATGCGTTGCGCGATGCGGCGGCCGCCTGGCCGCAGAAGGACGTGCGCGCGCCGCGCGCCGTCCGGCTCGTTCCGGCCGAGCTCACCAAGGTGCGCCTCAGCGAGCCGCGGGCGGAGTTCACCTACCTGAGCACGCCGTCGCGCTGGTTCGAGCCCGACGACGGCACGCCGATCAGCTACCAGATCGACGGCACCGGCGATGTCGGGTTGGGGCCGGTCACCTCGCGGGCGGCGGTCAACGACGCCTTCGGGGCCTGGACCAACGTCGCCGGCTCCGATCTCATCCTCACCGACGGCGGCACCCTGCCGGCGCCGGTGACCTTCGCCGGTTGCACGGGCGGCAATCGCATCGTGTTCAACGATCCGTTCAACGAGATCAGCGATCCGACGAGCTGCGGCGGCGTGCTGGCGGTCGGCGGCTTCTGCGCCTCGTCCGAGACCAAGACGGTCAACGGCACCAGCTTCCGCCGCATCCGCGTCGGCAAGATCTCCTTCAACAACGGGTGGTCGAGCTGCCTCGGCTGGAACCGCTGCAACCTGTCGGAGGTGGCGACGCACGAGCTCGGTCACACCCTCGGCTTCGGCCATGCGACCGACGTGACCGCCACGATGTACGCCAGCGCCCACTTCGACGGCCGCTGCGCGTCGCTCCGCAGCGACGACCTGAACGCGCTGCTGTTCGTCTATCCGAGCATGGCGTCGCCGGCGCCGACCTCCACCCCGCTGCCGCCGACCGCGACCCCGACCCCGACGTCGCCGCCGCCGACCGCGACCTGGACCCGCACACCGACGGCGACCGTGCCGACGGCGACGCCGACCCGGACGCTCACCGCGACGCCGACCGTCCCCGCCGCGACCGCCACCGCGACCCGCACCTTCACCGCCACCCGCACCCCGACCTCCACGTCGCCGCCGACGGCGACCGCCACCGCGTCCGCGACGGCGACGGAGACCTCCACGCCGCGGCCGCGTCATGGCGTCCGTGGCCGGGTGCAGTACTACGCCGCGGCGCAGGCGGTCCCCGGGGTCACCGTGACCATCGAGGGCGACGGCGCCACCGCCACCGAGACCTCGATGGCCGGCGACTATGCCTTCCCCGACGTGCCGGAAGGCACCTGGGAGCTCGGCGCCGCCAAGCAGCGCGATTTCGGCAACGCGGTCTCACCGCTCGACGCCGCCTACATCCTGCAGCACATCGCCCGGCTGCGACAGCTCGACGACACGCAGCAGCTCGCCTGCGACGTCACCGGCGACGGCCAGGTGAGCGCGCTCGACGCCGCGCGCATCCTCCAATTCACCGTCGGCGCGATGCCGCGCCTGCCGGTCGCCACCACCTGCGGCGGCGACTGGATGTTCATCCCCGACCCCGACCCGCCGCAGTCGCAGGCGGTGATCAATCCGCTGGTCGGCGGCGGCGTCTGCCAGGGCGGCAAGATCATGCTCCAGGATCTGCTCGCCGAGACCAACCAGCAGAACTTCCGCGCCGTCCTGTTCGGCGACTGCACCGGCAACTGGCAGAGCAGCATGACGGCATCGCTGGCCGTGCGCAGCGGGCGGAACGCCGCGACGGTGCGCGTCGGCCGCCCCGCGGTCCGCGACGGCGTCGCCCGGGTGCCGGTCCACGTGCGCAGCGGCGCCCCGTTCAACGCGCTCGACCTGCAGGTCTCCTACGACCCGGCGCGCTTGACGCCGAGCGCCGCGCGCCTGCGCCGGCCGGCGAACGGCGCGATCGTCACCTCCTACGCCCCGGCGCCGGGCACGCTCCGCGTCGCCCTCGCCAGCGGCGAGGCCATGGGTCGCCAGCACGGCACCCTGATGTTCCTCGAGTTCGCGGTCGCCGCCAACGGCGACGCCGGGACGATCGGCGTTCAGTCGGCGAGCATCGACGAGCAGCCGGCCCTCCTCGCCGGGCCACGCTGAGCCGCCGCGTCGGGCGGGGCGCCGTCGTCCTCTCCGGAAGAGGGAGTCGTCCTCTTCGGGCGCCTCTCGCCGTGCCCCGCGATCGGCTGCCCGCGCCGTCACCGCCCGCCACGGGCGGCTTGACTCGCGCGGCGCGTAGGATAAGCAGCGGCGCTCACCAACCCTGGAGGGGAACGCAATGCAGCGCGCAATCGGACTCATCGTCGCGTCGATCCTGCTGGCCGGGCTCGTCGGCTGCTCCTCGCGCAGCGCTCAGGCGCCGGCACCGGCCGCGGCGGCTGCGCCGGCGGGCAGCAAGCTGGCCGAGGTCAAGATCGGCATGACCAAGAAGCAGGTGAAGGACATCCTCGGTCCGCCGACCGACGAGAACAGCTATTCCACCGGCAAGGTCTGGATCCCCTTCTACTTCGGCAACGACGCGCGACGCACGTCGTTCTACTACAAGGGCGTCGGGCGGGTGGTGTTCGCCGACGGCAATGCCTTCGGGGGCGGCAGCTCGGAGGTGGTGCGCGTGGACTACGACCCGACCGAGAGCGGCAACGCGCGGTAGGAGAGCGGCGGGCGATCTCCCGGCGCCCCGGCGCGCGAGCGATCGGCTCCGCCGGGAGCCGGAGCCGACTCAGCGCACGGTCACGATCACGCGCCGTTGGCGCGGACCGTCGAGATCGACCAGCATGATCGCCTGCCACGTCCCCAACTGCAGGCGCGCGTTGCACACGGGAATGGTTTCACCGGGACCCAGGATCGCGGCCTTGATGTGCGCGGCGCCGTTGCGGTCGATGCGATCGTGGCGCCACGCGCCCTCGGGCACCTGCTGGGCCAGCGCGTCGAGCAGGTCGAGGCACAGGTTCGGATCGTCGTTCTCGTTGACGACGATCGCCGCCGTCGCGTGCGGCACGTAGACGTGGCAGAGGGCCTCGGCGGCGCCGCTCTCGGCGACGACACGCGCCACGTCGGCGGTCAGGTCGATGACCTGGCACTGCTGAGCGCTGCGGACGGTCAGCTCGCGTTGCATCGCTCCCCGCGTGCCCTCACATCCACGCGCCGCCGTCGACGCGCAGGATCTTGCCGGTGACGAAAGCGGCGTCATCACTGGCGAGGTAGACCGCGGCGCGGCCGATGTCCTCCGGCCGGCCCGGCCGGCCGAGCGGGATGCCGCTGAGGATCGCGTCGCCGTACGCCTTCATCATCCGCGTGCCCATGTCCGTCTCGATGAGGCCCGGGGCGATGCAGTTCACCCGCACGCCGGCGGGCGCGCATTCCTTGGCGAGGGTCTTGGTCAGGGCGTTCACCCCGGCCTTGGCGACGTAATATGGCGCGCCGAGCGGCGCGCAGACGTCGGCGCCGATCGAGGACACCAGGATGATGCTGCCGCGCCGCTGATCGACCAGCCGTTTCGCCGTCGCCCGGCAGGTGTAGAAGGCGCCGTGCAGGTCGACGCCGATCACCTTGTGCCAGTGGTCGATGTCCATGTCCCACACGGTCTGCGTGCGCGAGGCGACGCCGGAGTTGGCGACCACGATGTCGAGCCCGCCGAAGGCCTCCAGGGTGCGCGCCACCATGCCCTCGACCGCCGGCCAGTCCGCGACGTCCGCCTGCACGGCGACGGCGCGCCGGCCCAGGCGCTCGATCGCCGCCACCGTCTCGCGCGCCGCGTCCTCATCGCGGCGGTAGTTCACCGCCACGTCGGCGCCCTCGCGCGCCAGTTCGATGGCGATGCCGCGCCCGATGCCGCGAGATCCGCCGGTGACCAGTGCGATCTGTCCGTCGAGTCGAGCCATGCGCGTGGACCCTACGCGATCGGACGCGGCCCAAACAAGATCGCCCCCCGTCACGGAATGAAGCGCCTCCGGCGCGTATGCGCCGGCCCCGTCAGCGCGGCGGCGCGGGCCCCGACCCGCTCGGGGAGGAGCGGGTCGGGGGTGGTGGGTGGGCCGTGGCTCAGCCCTGTGGGAGCTCCTCGATGGCCGCCAGACCGCTCTGCGCGGCGTGGCGCTGCATGCGGCGAATGATGCGGTTCGCGTCGGCCAGCAGCGCGCGGCGCAGCACCGGCTTGGTGGTGCGCGCATACCACTCGCGCAGCGCCTGCAGGTCGCGCCCGAGCTGCGCCAACTGCGCCCGCTCGCGCGCGCCGCGCGCCGGCTGGCGCTCGCTGACGATGCGCCAGCGCTCGAGCTGCGCGTCGATCGCGTTGAGCGAGAGGTCGAGCGTCTCGCCATCCGGGACCGCCCGCCGCGCTGGGCGCGGCGTCGCGGTCGGCCGCGGCGCGCCCGCCGACCGCGGCTCGCGCCGCCGAGTCGCCGGCGGCCGAAAGCCGAACTTGCGCAGCACGCCGACGACCAGGCCGCGGACCCGCACCTGGTCGCCGCCGATGATCAGCGGCAGCATCTCCGGATTGGCCGGCTGCAACCGCACCTGGCCGCCCGGGGCGCGGAACAGCTTCTTCACCGTCACCTGGCCGTCGACCTCGGCAACCACGGTGCGCCCGTCGGCGGCGGTCTCCGCCGGCTCGACGATCAGGTAGTCGCCATCGTGGATGCCGGCGTCGATCATCGACTGCCCGCGCACCCGCAGCGCGAAGACCTTGCGGCCCTGCCACATCGACTCCGGGACATCGAGCGTCTCCTCGACCGAGAACATCTCGATCGGCCGCCCCGCCGCCACCTCGCCGAGCAGTGGGATCGCGATGGTGTCTTCCATCGTCCAGGATTCGCCGAGGGCGCCGCGCATGTTCGCCTCCTGTTCGCCTGGTCGGCTTCTAGGCGAATAGGGGGCGAAGGTCAACCGCCGCGAACCTCCCGGCGCGCGCGGACGCCGCCGCGCGCGCTGGTCGAGGTGCTACGACCGCTTGCGGGTCACGAGCTCGATCATCGTGCCCTGGGCGGCGTCGGGGTGGAGGTACTGGATCCGCATGTCGCCGCCCTCGCGCAATTGATCGGCCAGCGGCACGCCGCGAGCGGCGAGCTCGGCGGCGGCGGTCTCGACGTCGTCGACGCGCAGTCCGATGTGGTAGACGCCCGGCGCGCGGTGCGGCAGCAGGCGCATCATGGTCTGGTCCGGATCGCGCGCCTCGATCAGCTCGAGCTCCACCTCGCCGGCGCGCAGGCAGCAGCGGCGGATCGGCGGCTGCTCGCGCGTCTCGATCGGCCCGGCGGTGAGGCCGCAGGTGTCGGTGTAGAAGCGCAGAGCGGCTTCGAGATCGGTCACCAGGATACCGATGTGGTCGACGCCGGTGACCTTCACCGCGGGCCCCGCTCGCGCGCCAGGCGACCGACCAACATCAGCGTCAGGCCGTTGAGCGCCAGCAGACCGCCGGCAACGGCACCGCTGGCGAGGAAGGCGAGCTGCGAGGTGGCGACGAAGAACTGGAGATCGTACATCGCGTTGCCGGGATTGCGTTCGCGCAGGAGCCGGGCCTTGCTGAAGTCGCCGCTGCCCTCGATCGCCACCGCGCCGAAGCCGATCAGCACCGCCACGCCGATCGCGGCGATGACCATTCCGATCGTCCCGGCGCGGCGCAGCACGGGCTACTCCAGGTCGCGGCGCAGGACGCGAATGCGGGCCCGCCGCTGGCGGTCGTAGCCGACCCACTTCGCCGCCGGGACCTCGTCGGGCGTGACGCGGCGGAAGCCCTGGCGGGCGAAGAACGCCTCGGCGCGCGGATCGAGCGTGCAGGCGAAGACGTAGCGCAGTCCGATCGCCTGCGCCTCCTCGACGACGCGAGCCAGCAGCCGCGTGCCCGCGCCTTCCCCCTTGAAGCGGGTGATGGTGTACAGGCCCACGATCTCGCCGACCGGCTCGGGCGCGAAGGCCGCCGTCTCCAGACCGCAGACGCCGGCGAAGTGATGCGACCCGATCTCGGCGCCGAAGCCGTTGAGCAGGATGCGCGCCACCTCCGTCGCCGAGCGCGGCTTCAGGTAGCCCTCGCGCTGGCCACGGGCGATGAGGCGTTCGACCTCCTCGAAGTCGTCGATGCCCAGCCGCTCGATGCGGCAGTAATCCTCGAGGGTGAAGAGCGTTCCCGACCCCTCGTAGGTGTAGAGCTCGCGTGCCAGCAGATCGAGCGAGCACAGGTTGACCGAACGCACGCCGGCGCGGAGCGCGGCGCGGACGGCATCCAGCGTGGCGCGGCGCGCCGCCAGTCCCGCCCATTCGGCCTGGCCGGGCTGCAGGACGGTGGTGAGCACGTCATCGTCCATGAAGGAGAGCTGGGTACCGTCCGGGGCGCGGATGCCGCCCTCGGGCTGCGCGATGACCAGCTTGTGCACCCGCAGGCGGCCGGCCAGCCGCTGCGCCGTATCGACCAACCGCGCCGCGTCGAGCAGCGCCACCATGAGCGGCCGTTTGCGCAGCGTCAGCCAGACGGCGGAGAGCTCGGCGTCGATCTCGCCGCCGGCGGCGGCGAGATCGACGAAGGATTCCGCCGCGCTGCGCCGGCCGCGCACCAGCGGGAAGCGGCGGGCCGCGTCGTCGCCCAGCACCCAGCGCTGCAACCGGCGGCGGACGCGCCGCAGCTCGGTCGGCAGGTCGCGCCCGGCGGCGACACCGAGCAGCACGATCACGCGCGTCTCGTTGGCGATCAACTCGCGCAGCACGCGGCCGAGCGACTCGAAGCCGCCGCTGCGTTCGCAATCGCGCAAGGTCGTGGCGATGCACAGCGTATGGGCGTGGAATTCGTCGAGGTAGAACTCCTTCTCCCCGAACTCCTCCGGCGGGAGCGATGCCGATTGCGCGCGCGTGGTCACGATCGGCGCACTCTACCACACGGGTCCGGGTGACGGAACGCGCGCTTGCGGCTCATTCCACGCCCGTCTAGGAGGAGGCGCGGCGGGAGACGGAAGTGCTGACCTGTGGACGAGCCGAGGTGCGAGCGGGGACGTGCGGTGGCCGACCGCCGTGCCCGGCTGCCGCGCGCCGGCGCGCGCGCACGCCACCGCAGCGCCTCCCCCCCGCGATCAGCGCCCTCGTCCTGGCTCTTGCCGTCGCCCTGCCGGCCAGCGCTCTCACCGGCACCCACGGCATGGTCGCCGCCGAGCACCAGCTCGCCTCGCAGGCGGGGCTGCAGATCCTGCAGGCGGGCGGCAACGCGGTCGACGCGGCGGTCGCCACCTCGCTGGCGGTCGGAGTGACCAATCCGACCTCGTGCGGCATCGGCGGCGGCGGATTCATGCTCATCTACGACCAGGCGACGCGGCGGGTGATGGCGCTCGACTATCGCGAGACGGCGCCCGCCGCCGCCAGCCGCGATATGTTCGTGCGCGACGGCGTCGCGGTGCCGGAGCTCAGCCTGCACGGGGGCCTCGCGGTGGCGACGCCGGGCGAGATCGCCGGTCTGTTCGCGGCGCTGCGACGCTACGGCAGCCGGTCGTTCGCCCAGGTCGCCGCGCCGGCGATCGGCTTGGCGCGCGACGGCTTCGCGGTGGAGACCCATCTCGCCGATTCGATCGCCCGCAACGTCGAGCTGATCCGCGCCCGCCCGGACCTCGCCGCCCTGCTCCTCCATCCCGACGGCACGCCGCTGCAGGCCGGCGAGACGCTGCGTCAACCGCAACTGGCCGCCACCCTGGAGACCATCGCGGCGGACGGGCCGCGCGCCTTCTACGACGGCGCGATCGCGACCGCGATCGCCGACGCGGTGCAGGCGGCCGGCGGCGTCCTGACGCGACGCGATCTGGCGGCGTACCGGCCCCGGTGGCGACGGCCGGTGTCGGCACCCTTCGACGGCTACACGGTGTACGGCATGCCCCCCCCGAGCTCGGGCGGCGGCGTGATGATCGAGGCGCTCAACATCATGCGCCGCGACGACCTGCGCGCCCTCGAGCAGGGCTCCGCCACCTACCTGCACCTGCTGGCTGAGGCGCTGCAGTTCGCCTTCGCCGACCGCGCCGACTTCTACGGCGATCCCGACGCCGTGCGCGTGCCGCTGGCGGCGCTCACCGCGCCGGCGCGGGGACGCGCGCAGCGGGCTCGCATCAGCGCGCCGACCTCCTTCTCACCCGACTGGTACGGCACCCGGGTCACGCCGGACGACCACGGCACCTCGCATCTCTCGGTGGTCGACGAGCGCGGTAACGCCGTCGCCTGCACCACCAGCATCAACACCGCCTTCGGCTCGCTGGTGGTCGCCGGCGACACCGGCATCATTCTCAATGACACCATGGACGACTTCTCGGCCCAGCCGGGAAAGCCCAACGTCTTCGGCCTCGTCGGCTCGCAGGCGAATGCGATCGCACCGGGCAAGCGGCCGTTGAGCAGCATGTCGCCGACCATCGTCACGCGCCGTGGCGAGGTCGCGGCGGTGGCCGGCGGCTCGGGCGGACCGTTGATCATCACCGGCACGCTGCAGGCGCTGCTCAATGCGCTGGTCTTCGGCCAGGACGCGCTGCAGGCGGTCAGCGCCCCGCGCATCCACCATCAGTGGATGCCACCGGTGCTGTTGGCCGAGGCGGGCATCGACGCGGGCACGCGGCGCCTGCTCGGCCGCCTCGGCCATCGCGTCGTCGTCCCGGAAACGCCGCCCGGGCGGAGCGCGCCGCCCTGGGCGTCGGTGCAGCTCGTGCTGCGGGCGCCGGACGGCACGCTCGACGGCGCCTCCGACCCGCGCAAGGGCGGCAAGGCTGCTGGGTGGTGAGGCGCTGGCCGCGGCTGCGCGCCGCGCTGCAGTCGCGCGTCTTCAAGCTGATCCTCAGCGCGGCGCTGTTGGGCGGGCTGCTGCTCGCCAGCGACGCCAGCGACATGCGAGCGGAAGTGGCGAAGGCCGATCCGGCGTGGCTCGCGCTGGCGCTGCTCTGCTTCCTCGGCAGCCAAGCGATCAGCGGCGCTCGCTGGTGGCTGCTGACGCGCGCGGTCGGCTTCGACGTCCCGCCGGGGCGGGTGACGGCCTACTACTTCAGCGGTCTCTACATGAACCTGTTCGCACCGGGCACGGTCACCGGCGACGTCGGCCGCACCCTGTACCTGGCCGAAGGCCGGCGCCGCGCCCTGGCGCTCACCACGGTGATCGCGCACCGCGCCACCGGCTTCCTGGCGCTGGTGTGGGTGGCCGCGCTCGGCATCGTCAGCGTGCGCTCGCTGCCGATCCCGACGGCGGTCCGCGCCCTCGCCGCGCTGGCGGTGCCGCTGACGCTCGCCGCCTGGCTGTTCGGCCCGCGCCTGGCGGCGCGGCTGCTGCCGCCGGAGAATCGCTGGCGCTTCCTCATCGGGCGCGAGCTGGCGCCATACTGGCACGACCGGCGGCTGCTCGCCGCTTCGCTCGCCAGCGCCGCGGTCACGCACCTGCTGCAGATCAGCGGCCAGATGGCGGTGTCGCGCGCGCTCGGCCTGGCACTGCCGTGGACCTTCTTCTGGGTGGTGGCGCCGCTCCTCAACTTCGGCAGCACCTTGCCGTTCACCTTCAACGGCATCGGCCTGCGCGAAGCGGGATACTGGTACGCGTTGTCCGGAAGCGACGTCGGCGCCGCGCCGGCGATCGGCATCGGGCTGCTCACCAGCGCGGTGGTGCTGGCAACCGGCCTGTGCGGCCTGCCCTTCTTCCTGCTGTTGCGGCCGCGCCGCGAGCCCCGACGGGAGGGCGCCGGCGGCGCCCGGTGATATCGACGTCCGCGCGCGCACCGCGGCGTGGACGGATCCGGCGCGGCCGCGCCGGCGTCACGCGTTGAAGGCGTTGCGCAGGATGATGGTGTCCTGGCGGCGGGCGCCGACCGACACCATGAAGATCGGCGTGCCGGTCAGCTCCTCGATCGCGGTGAGGTAGCGGCGCACCGTGGACGGCAGGTCGTCCAGCGAGCGGGCGCGCGAGAGCGTCTCGTCCCAGCCGGGGAACTCCTCGTAGAGCGGGCGGACGGCGTTGAAGGCGGCGATGCTCGCCGGCACCTCGTCGATGCGGCGGCCGTCGAGCTCGTAGCCGACGCAGACGCGCACCGTCTTCAGGCCGGTCAGGACGTCGAGCTTGGTCACGGCCAGACCGTTCAAACCATTGAGCCGCACCGCGTGACGGGCGACCACCGCGTCGAACCACCCGCAGCGTCGCGGCCGGCCAGTGGTGGCGCCGAACTCCTCGCCGTCGTGCTGCAGCTTCTGGCCGAGGTCGTCGAGCAGCTCGGTCGGGAACGGCCCGCTGCCGACGCGGGTGGTGTAGGCCTTGGTGATGCCGACGACGCTGGAGATGCGGCTGGGCGCGATGCCGCCGCCGGTGCAGGCGGCGGCGCTGATGGTGTTCGAGGAGGTGACGTACGGATAGGTGCCGTGATCGACGTCGAGCATCGTGCCCTGCGCGCCCTCGAAGAGCACGCGGCGGCCGGCGGCGAGGGCGCGATCGAGGAAGACGCTGGCATCGATGACGTGCGGCGCCAGGCGCTCGCGGAGGCGGCGGTACTGCTCCGAGATGCGGGCGAAGTCGAGCGCCTGCTCGTTCAGCATGGTGCGCAGGTAGGTGTTCTTCTCCTCGAGCACGGCGCGCAGCGCATCGGCGAACGTCTCCTCGTCGAGGAAGTCGGCGAACCGCAGGCCGATGCGCGCCATCTTGTCCTCGTACGTCGGACCGATGCCGCGCCCGGTGGTGCCGATGCGCCCCTCGCCGCGCAGCCGCTCGCGCGCCTGATCGATGGCGCGGTGGTAGGGCATGATCATGTGGGCGCGGTCGCTGATCTTCAGCAGCGCCGCGTCCTGCAGGTAGCCGCGCGCCCGCAGCGCATCGACCTCTTCCAGCAGCGCCACCGGATCGACGACGACGCCGTTGCCAATGACACAGACCTTGCCGTCGTGCAGGACGCCGGAGGGAACCTGGTGCAGCACGGTCTTCTGGTCGCCCACCACCAGGGTGTGGCCGGCGTTGTTGCCCCCCTGGTAGCGGACGACGATGTCGGCGTGCTCGGCGAGGATGTCGACGACCTTACCCTTGCCCTCGTCGCCCCACTGCACGCCGACGCCCACGACCGCTGGCATCTCGCTCCCCGTGTCCCGAGCGCGCGGCTCAGAGCTCCAGCAGGTCGGCCGACACGATGTTCGGCAACTGCCGTAGCTTCTCCATGACCGGCGCCGGAATGCGCTCGTCGACGTGCACCAGCGACAGCGCCATGCCACCGACGTTCTCGCGGCCGAGTTGCAGGCCGGCGATGTTGATCTTCGCCTCGCCGAGCAGCATGCCGACGTTGCCGACGACGCCCGGCACGTCGCGGTTGTTGAGCATCAGGATGAAGCCCTCGGGCACCGCCTCGAGATAGTAGCCGTTGATGCGGACGAGACGAATCACCTCGCGCCCGAACACCGCGCCGCCGACCTCGCTGGTCTTCTGCGCCGTTGTCACCCGCACGGTCAGCGAGTTGGTGAAGCCCTTCGGCTGCGACGTCTTGGCCTCGACGATCTTGATGCCGCGCTCGCGGGCCAGCTCGCGGGCGTTCACGAAGTTGACGACGCTGGTTTCGAGCAGCCGGCCGAGCAACCCCTTCAACACGGCGATGGTCACCGGTTGCACGTCGTGCGCCGCCACCTCGCCGGCATACTCGACCGTGACCTCCGTTGGCGCCTCCTCGAGCAGTTGCGCCTGCAGGCTGCCCAGTCGCTCGCCGAGCATCAGGTAGGGCCGCAGCACGTCCATCTGCTCGGCGCTGATCGACGGCATGTTGACCGCGCAGCGCGTGACGTTGTGCACCAGGAAGTCGACGACCTGCTCGGCGACGGCGACCGACACGGCGACCTGCGCCTCGGCGGTGGCGGCGCCGAGATGCGGCGTGCAGATGACGTTGTCGAGTTGCAGCAGCGGATGATCCGCCGGCACCGGCTCCTGCTCGAAGACGTCGAGCGCCGCGCCGGCGAGCTTCTTGTTGCGCAGCGCGTCCGCCAGCGCCAGCTCGTCGACGATGCCGCCGCGGGCGCAGTTGATGAGCCGCGCCGTCGGCTTCATCTTCGCCAGCGCCGCCGCGTCGACGAGGTTGCGCGTCTCGGGCAGCAGCGGCGTGTGGATGGAGACGAAATCGGCGCGCTGCAGCAAGCCGTCCAGGGTTACCAGCTCGATGCCCATCTCGCGCGCCTTGGCCTCGGTGATGAACGGATCGTAGGCGATCACCTTCATCTTCAGGCCCTGGGCGCGCTCGGCCACCAGGCGGCCGATGTTGCCGATGCCGACGATGCCGAGCGTCTTGTTGGAGATCTCGGAGCCGGTGAATTTCGACTTCTCCCACTTGCCCGCCTTCATGGAGGCGGTGGCCTGCGGGATCGAGCGGGCCAGCGACAGCAGCATGCTGATCGCGTGCTCGGCGGTGGTGACGTTGTTGCCGCCGGGCGTGTTCATCACCGCGATGCCGCGCCGGGTCGCCGCGTCGACGTCGATGTTGTCGACGCCGATGCCGGCGCGGCCGATGACCCGCAGATGCGGCGCCGCCTCGACGACGTCCTTGGTGACCGTGCTGGCGCTGCGCACGATCAGCGCCTGATAGTCGCCGACGGCGCGGCAGAGCTCGTCGGGCTTCATCCCGACGCGCTCGTCGACCTGCAACTGGCCGGCGGCGGCGGCCGCCTCGAGGATGGCCATCCCCTCCGGGGCGAGTTTGTCCGCAACGAGGACGCGGTCCATGTCGTCCTCCGTCAGGCGGGCAGCGCGGACATCAGCTCGGCCTGCGCCGCGCCGACACCGCGACCGAGCTCGACCGGGTGGCCGAAGTGCTTGAGCGCCATCTCGAGCGCCGCCACCGCGGTGATGGTGTCGAAGGCGCCGATGTGGCCGAGATGGGCGATGCGGATGATCTTGCCCTTGAGCTGATCCTGGCCGCCCGCGAAGACCACCTGCATCTTGTCGCGCAGGTAGGAGAAGAGCTTGCCGCCGTCGATGCCCTCGGGCGTGTAGAGCCCGGTCACCGCCGGACTGGGATTGTCGGGCGCGACCAGCCGCATGCCGAGCGCGGCGCCGGCGGCCCGCGTCGCCTTCGCGAGGCGCTCGTGCCGGGCGTACACGTTCGGGTAGCCCTCTTCCTGCAGCATGGTCAGGGCTTCCTTCAGTCCGATGACCAGGCTGATGGCGGGCGTCCAGGCGGTGGTGTTCTTCGCCTGGTTGGTGCGCTCACGCGGCAGGTCGAAGTAGAAGCGCGGCTGTTTCGTCTGCTCGACGCGTTCCCAGGCGCGGGCGCTCAGCGCCACGAGCGCCAGGCCCGGCGGCAGCATCAGGGCCTTCTGCGAGCCCGTGACCAGCACGTCGATGCCCCACTTGTCCATCGGGATCGAGTACACGCCGACGGCGGTGATGCCGTCGACCACCAACAGCGCGTTCGTCTTGCGGGTGATGGCGGCGATCTGGTCGATCGGGTGGACGGCCGCGGTCGAGGTTTCGCTCGCCTGCACCAGCACGCCCTTGCAACTCGGGTGCTCGGCCAGCGCCTGCTCGATCTGCTCCGGACGCACCGCGCGACCCCATTCGACGCGGATCTCGATCGGCTTCAGGCCGAAGGTGGTCGCCAACTTGCCCCAGCGCTCACCGAACTTGCCGCCGTTGACGAAGATCACCTCGTCGCCGGGAGCGAAGCAGTTGTTCACCGACGCTTCCATCGCGCCGGTGCCGGAGGCAGCCAGCATCAGCACGTCCTGCTCGGTCTGAAACAGCTCCTGGAGCTGCTTGCGGACCTCGCCGAACAAGGCGCTGAACTGGGGCGTCCGGTGGTGGAACATCGGCTGCGCCATGGCCAGGCGCACACGCGATGGGACGGGGGTGGGACCAGGGGCGAGCAACAATTGCTTGATCACGACAGCCTCACGAGTTCGATGCGGGCAAAGCCCGAGCCTCTCCAAACAGTGGCCCAGGCGGACGGCCTACTGCCCGTTCAGCACTCCCCCGTGGTCGATTCCACGCCGCGCCAGTTGTGCAGGAGCTACGATGTGAGAGCTTGCAGCTAGCGGATCGTTCTGAGCGAGTCAACGCACCGGTCACGAAAGTGAACCCACGGAAGAACGCGGGAAAACCCGCCGACAGGGCCAGGCGTGATCGGGGGCGGCACCCTGTGTCGTGAGGCGCTCTGGGACGCCGGGGAGCTCGCCCCTCTCTTCTCTCCGCGCACCGCGTGCTTCCGCTCTCGCTACCGGTGCAGACCGTTGGCGACCAGGCTCATGAATTCCTGGCGCGTCTCCTGATGGGAGCGGAACACCCCGAGCATGGCGCTGGTGACCACCACCGAGTTCTGCTTCTCGACGCCGCGCATCCGCATGCACAAGTGCTCGGCCTGCAGCACGACCCCGACCCCCTGCGGGTCCAGCTCCTCCATCAGGGTGTTGGCGATCTGCGTCGTCATCCGTTCCTGCACCTGCAGGCGGCGGGCGTAGACCTCGACCAGACGGGCGAGCTTGCTGATGCCGACGATCTTGGTCGAGGGGATGTACGCCACGTGCGCCTTGCCGAAGAACGGCAGCATGTGGTGCTCGCAGAGCGAGAAGTAGTCGAGATCCTTGAGGACGATCATCTCCTGATAGTCCTCGGTGAAGAGCGCGCCGTTGATCACCGATTTGGGGTCCTCGGCGTATCCCTTGGTGAGGAAGCGCAGCGCCCGCGCGACGCGCTCGGGCGTCTTGAGCAATCCCTCGCGGTCCGGATCCTCGCCCAGATCCGATAGAACGCCGCGCATGCGCGCAGCCAATGAATCGCTGTTCATTCGCTGATCATACGCAAGGGATGCGGCTCGACAAGCGCCCGCATCCTGGGGCGGCGTCAGCGGCTGCGACGCTCGACGGCCTTGACCTTCTGATACTTGCGGTAGTCGTAGCCAGTGGCCATGGCCATCAACATGGCCTCCATGCCGCCGTCCTTCTCACGCCGCAGTATCAGAAGCCGTTCGTAGAAATCCTGGAAGTCCTTGTTGATGCGCTGCCGTTCGTCGACCGGGTTGAGGAAGAAATCGCGCAGCCGGGTGACCGTGAAGCGGAAGGCCGAGAAGCGTAGCTCGTTGGGAAACGCATCCCACTCCGCCAGCGACAGCGTCCGCAACGTCTCGTAGCCCGCGATCAGCGACTCGAACCGCTTCAGCGCGTAGCGACCGCCCTCGAAGCAGAGCGCGTTCACCGCGGTGGCGAGGTCGAAGATGAACTTGCCACGACCGGCGGCCTCGAAATCGAGCACCGCGACGACCTTGTCGCCCTTGATCATCACGTTGTCGGCAAAGATGTCGCCGTGGATGATGCCCTTCGGCAGCTTGTTCTCGAGGTAGTTCTGCAGGTACTCGAGCTCCTCGTCGAGGGTGCGGACGATCTTCTTCAGGTAGTGCGGCAGGCGGCCGCGCACCCCGGCATAGATCTCGGCGACCCGATCGAAGTTGAACCGGGAGTCGACGCCCTTCTTGTAGGCCTTGGTGATCAGGTGGAGATCGGCCATCACCCGGCCGATGTTCTCCAGTTGCCCCCCGCTCAGGTCCTCGGGATCGACGCCGTGACCGTCGATGTGCCGATACACGGAAAGCTGGCGCCCACCCCAGTCGCGACAGTGGCGACCGCGGCGGTCAGCCAGAGCGACCGGACAGGGAAACCCGTGCTTGCGCAAGAAGAGCAGCAGATCGAGCTCGCGCTTGACCTCGATCTCGCTCTTCACCTCGTCGATCTTGACGACAAACCTGCCGCGCCCCGTCTCGAGCAGGTAGTGCGTGTTTACAGAGCCCTCGCGGACGGTTCGAACACCCACCACCTTCGGCAGCCCATATTCGGCCGCGAGCAGGTTGGCGTCCTTCTTGGTCAGGTTCGTGTTTGCGGCCATCGTCGCGAGCCGGCGCTCGGGCACCCGAGGGCGTCCAAGCGCCTAACCTCTCAATTTTAGAGCGAGATATGTGGGGGATACATCATGCGTGCCAAAGGTGTCAATCAGAATCTCCGGCGTCGTGATGTTTTTGCAAGCTCCTGCACACCATTTGGGCATGCCGTCATATAATCTTGATTTAGTTCAGGTTTTCCACTGGGCCATGAAGCCATACCGGAGTGTTGCGAATGAGAATTCAGCAAAATAATCGGGCATTTGACCGAGTTGGTCGCGGCGATGAGCGCAGATTCGGTTTCGCCCGCGGCAGCGAGCCGCACGCTGCGGATTGGCGGATCACCGATGCCTGATCACAGAGGGATCGGGGCACGCGTTCATTGGATGGCAAGCATCTTGTGGGTCTGTGGCAACACGCGGACGTCGGCGGCGTGACGCCGGGCGGTGCTGAAGAATCGCTGCAGATCGGTGGCACCGATGGCCACGACGGCTCCGCCGCCGCTGGTGATCGGCTGCAGGTATACTGCCGCTCGATCGCCGACAATGGCGGCGGCGCGCTCGACCTCGACGAGGTCGGTTTCGGCGTCGACCAGCACCTTCACGTAGGCCTTGTCGCCGGCGAGTGCCAGAAAGCGGGCGTGCTGGTCCCAGAACCCGCGTTCACCGCTGTTCGAGGGCAGCTTGATGTCCATGCTGACGACGTCGATCAGCGGCAACACGGCGCGCAGCGACTCGGGCAGCATGCCGTTGGTCTCCAAGAGGACCGGGCGCGGCCAGTCGCCGCTCGCCAGCAGGGTGGAGAGAAACTCAGCCTGCAGCAGAGGCTCGCCGCCGGTGAGCGCGGTGCCATCGACGGGCCCATCCGCGTCCAACAGCGGGCGGACCGCAGCGACAACCGTTTCGGCGGAAAGCGGATTGGGAAGCTCGCGCACGCTCCCGTCGATGCCGTGGACGCGGCAGGTCTTCTCGCGTTCCAGGGAATCCGGCGTGTCGCAGTAGCGGCAGCGAAGGTTGCACCCGGAGAGGCGGAGGAAGAGTTGCCGCCGCCCCACCTGCGTCCCCTCCCCCTGGAAGGAGAGGAAGATCTCGGAGAGGTACCCGTCAGCCACTGGGGCGCACCTATCAGCGTCGTTCACGAGGCGGAACCCACCCCGACGGCGATCTTGAGGTCCATGACGTTGGTGCCGGTGGGGCCGGTGCGGAACAGGTCGCCGAGCCGGTCGAAGAACGCGTAGGCGTCGTTGTCGGCAAGGGACTTCTGCTGGTCGAGTCCGCGCTCGCGGGCGCGGGCGAGGGTGCTGCCGTCCGCGAAGGCGCCGGCCGCGTCGGTCGGACCGTCGATGCCATCGGTACCAGCGCTGAGCAGAACCACCGACGCGCCTTCGAGCTCGGCGGCGGCGGCGAGCGCGAACTCCTGGTTGCGACCACCCCGGCCGGCGCCGCGCACCACCACCGTCGTCTCGCCGCCGGCGATGACGCACCAGCGCGCGATGCCCGGTCGGCGTGTCAGGCGGGGCGCCCACCGGCGGGCCGCGGCGGCGGTGTCGCCGCTGAGCGGGGTGTCCTCGACAACCGGCTCGTACCCCAGCCTGGCGGCGTGGATCGCGGCGGCGCGCCGGGCCGTGGCGTTGCTGCCGATGACGGTGGCGGTCGCTCGACGAGCCTCTGGGTCGCCCGGCTTCACCGTCTCGACGGTCTCCCCCCGCGCCCCCGCCTCGAGCAGGTCTCGCACGGCGGCTGGTACGCGATCCAGCAACGCGTAACGGCGGAGCACGGCGATGGCGTCGGCGTAGGTGCTGGGATCTGGCATGGTGGGGGCCGAGCCGATCACGCTCGGATCGTCGCCGATCACGTCGGAGAGGATCAGGGTCGTCACCGTCCGTCCGCCGGCAGCCCGCAACACTCCGCCTCCCTTGATCGCGGACAGGTGCTTGCGGACGGTGTTGAGCTCTTCGATGGCGGCGCCGGAGGCCAGAAGGAGGCGGTTCGCGGCGATCTTGTCGGCCAGCGTCACTGGCGGCCGCGGCAGCGCCAACAGACTCGATGCGCCACCGCTGATCAGCGCCAGCAGCGTGGCGTCCGGAGCCGCCCGCCCGACGGCGCGGAGAATCTCGTTGGCGGCCGCCACGCTGGCGCGATCCGGGAGCGGATGGCTGCCGATCGCGATGCGGATCCGCCGCAGCGCGGCTTCGCAGCCGGGCGCGGTGACGACGATGCCATCGAGCCGTTCCGAACCCAGCGCCGCTTCCACGCCGGCAGCCATGCGTGCCGCGGCCTTGCCGGCGCCGACCACGAACAGCGGGCGGGTTTGCGGGGACGCCGTCAGGTGGTCCCGCACCAGGCGCGTCGGGTCCACCGCCGCGACGGCGGCGGCGAAGATCGCCTCGAGGTCGCGCCGGGCGGCGGCCGGCGATGGCTGCCCGCCCGGGGGATGTGCGCCGCCGCTCAGGTGTTCTCTTCGTCCACGTCGGCCGAGGCCAGCCGGCGGTAGGCGCGCTCGTCTTCGAAGCGCCGCTGCTGCTTGGCTTCCTTCTCGCGCTCCGCCTGACAGCTCACGCACAGCCGGCTGAAGGGCATCGCCTCCAGGCGGGCCGGCGCGATCTCCGATTCGCAGCTCTCGCAGATCCCGTAGGTGCCGTCCTCGATGCGCTCGAGCGCCTCCTCGATCGCCTGCAGCTTCTCGCGCTCGCGATCGTTGAGAATGAAGCTGATCTCACGGTCGCGCTCCTCGCTCGCCAGGTCGTAGGTGTCCATGCCGTCGTCCTTGGCGCCCTCGCGACCGTGCTTCAGATCCTCGTTGATCTCGCGCAGGATCGTCCGCTTCATGTTCATGAGCAGTTGCTTGGCGTTCTTGAGCGTCGTCTTTCGCATACGTCCTTCCGAGCCCGGAGTTTGAGGGGGCCGGAGCTTAGTGATGGCACCTCGTACTGTCAACGGCGGATGGCAATGACCGCGATGCAAGAAAACGATTGCGTGAAAAGTTCTCTCACAGTATACGAAATTGTACGGGCTATCCCCTGACAAGGGCGGTGGGGATTCTTGGAGTGGTTGGGCTCGGGACCGGGTCGCCCGTTGTGGTCCCCGATGAATCGCCAGTCCAAGCATCATAAGGCCAGGTCAGCCGTGGCCTCCAAGCTCGGCTCCATGGGCTTCGGAGTCGAGGATGTGCCCCGGGCCAAGGGTTACGACCTGCTCGTCAATGGCGAGATTCGCGTCGCCCTGCGGGTCGCGTTCCCGGGTCGCTACGCGCACACGGTAACGGTCGGCGGCAAGCGGTACACCTACAACTACAAGAGCTGGAGCTTCAACTTCCACCGCCACGGCAGGTGGGATCGCAAGTACTGCGACGTCTTCGTCTGCATCGCGAAGCGGCGCAGCGGCACCGACGAGGTGTTCGTCATCCCGGCCAGCGCCGTCTCCGGCCCGACCTTCAGCCTGCACGGCGCCGGCACCAAGCCGTATCGCGGCCGCTACGCTCCCTTCCGAGATCGTTGGACCGTCTTCGCCGAGAGCGAGTTGCTGCAGGCCACGCAACAGCCGCAGCCCGCGGTCGCCTGAACCGGCCGACCGCCCCCTGACACGATTCGCTGACACGATTCGCGGCCGTCCCGCATCGAAGCGGTGATGAGCCAAGCGGATCGCACGCGCATCGTCGTCCTCGGCGGAGGTTTCGGCGGGATCTACGCGGTGATGGAGCTCGAACGGCTCCTCGGCCGCGACCCGTCGATCGAGATCACCCTCGTCAATCAGGACAATTTCTTCGTCTTCACGCCGATGCTGCACGAGGTCGCGGCGTCGGACCTCGACCTCACCCACATCGTCAATCCCATCCGCAAGCTGTTGCGGCGAGCCACCTTCTTCCATGGCGAAGCCCTCGAGGTCGACCTCGCGAGCCGGGCGGTGACGGTCACCCACGGGGTCGAGGGCAGTCACCCGCACCGTCTCGAGTACGATCACCTGGTGCTGGCCCTGGGGTCGGTGACCAATTTCTTCGGCACGCCCGGCGTGGCGGATCGCGCCTTCACGATGAAGACGCTCGGCGACGCCATCGCGCTGCGCAATCGCATCATCGACAGCCTCGAGGAGGGCGATTTCGAGTGCTGCCCGAACATCCGCCGGCGCATGATGACCTTCGTCGTCGCCGGCGGCGGCTTTGCCGGCACCGAGACCGTGGCCGCCGTCCACGATTTCATGCTCGAGGCGCTGTCGCACTATCCGAACCTGACCCCGGCCGACGTGCGCGTCGCGCTCGTCCATCCCGGCGCGGTGATCCTGCCCGAGTTGAGCGAGAAGCTCGGCCGCTACGCCCAGCGCAAGCTCGCCGCCCGCGGCATCGAGCTGCACCTCGAAACCAAGGTGCAGGCCTTCTCGGCCGACGGCGTCACGCTCTCGGACGGCACGTTGATCCCGACCGCCAATCTGATCTGGACCGCCGGCACGGCGCCCAACCCGCTGCTCGCCGATCTCGACTGCGCCAAGGAGCGTGGCCGTCTCGTGGTCGACGAGTTTCTCCAGGTGCCGGAGCGGCCTGGCGTCTGGGCGCTCGGCGATTGCGCGCACGTGCCCGACCGCGCCACCGGCGGCGCCTGCCCTCCCACCGCTCAGCACGCCAGCCGCCAGGGCACGCTGGTGGCGCGCAACATCGCCGCCGCCGTGCGCGGTCGCCGGCCGCGGCCCTTCGCCTTCCGGACCCTGGGTCAACTGGCGGCGATCGGCCGCCGCACCGGCGTCGCCAACATCCTCGGCGTGAGCTTCTCCGGCTTCGTCGCCTGGTGGCTGTGGCGCACCATCTACCTGCTGAAGCTGCCTCGCTTCGAGCGCAAGGTGCGCGTCGCGCTCGACTGGACCCTGGACCTGCTGTTCACCAAGGACCTGGTTCAGTGTCCGACCACACGGGCGCGCGCCGCCGCCGATCCGGCAGACGTCGCCCCCCTACCGGCGCGCGCCGTGTCGTGACCACGGCGGTGGCGCGACCTCGAACGACCGTCCGGCGCCGAGACTGAACCGCCGACACCCGAGCAGCCTGCGGTGGAATCAGGCCGCGGGCTGCCCGGCCACCTTCATGGCGCCAGGAAACCGTCGCAGGTGGTGCGGGTCAGAATGTCGATGACGTTGACCGTGTTGGAAAGGAGGATGCCCACGGAGCCGGCGTTGAAACTGCCGGCACCGGCGACGGCAATGGCGTGGATCGCCGCCTGGGCGTTGCTCAGCGCTGTCTGGTCGGCCGGAGCGAACAGCGCCAGGTCGGCCAGGCCGGCGGTCAGGACCTCGTCGAGGATCACGGCATCGCCGTAGGTCGCCAGCAGCGGCACGCCGGGGGTCGTGAACACCGGTGGGTTGGCGGTGTTGGCCAGCTCGATGGCGACGTCGTAGCCGCGTCGCGTCTGCTTCTCCAGTTTGCCGAAATCGACGACCGAGGGCTCGTCGGCGTTGGTGTGGTAACAGGGCCCCGTGGAGTCGCTGTAGAAGACGGTCGGCACGTTCTTGACGACGAAGTTGACGTAGTCGCTGCGCCCCTGGCCGAAGATGAAGCTGAGCTGCCGCTCGCCCGACAGCCCGACGTCGCCCGCCGCCTGAGCGACGATCGCGCCCAGGCCGATGCCGGTCTCGGCGCCGACGGCGAAGGTGAAATCGCGCAGGCTGGGCAACAGGTTGGCGCCCTGGATGTCGAAGTTGATGTAGCCCACCGTGGCCGCCAGCGGCACCAGCGGATTGTTGGTGTAGTACTGCGAACCGAGCAGGCCGTCCTCTTCGGTGTCCCACAGGGCGATGATCACCGACCGGCGCGGCGCCACCGGCAGCGCGGCGATGCCGCGCGCGATGCCGAGCACGGCGGCGGCGCCGGCCGCGTTGTCGGTCGCGCCGTTGCACACCGTGTCGCCGACGTTCACGGCGCGGCAGCTCGCGAGATGGTCGTAGTGCGCGCCGACGACGACGTACTCGTTGGGCACATCACTGCCCGGAATGATGGCGAGGATGTTGGTGCCGGTCTGGCCACTGAGCACGTAGTGCTGCTTGTACGCTTCGTCACCAAGCTGGCCGACGTTGAGGCCGCCGGCGCCGATCGCCTGCAGCTCGCCGATCAGGTAGCTCTGCGCCACCGCCGATCCCGCGGTGTTGTTGTTGCGGCCGGCGAGCGCGTCGTCGGCGAGCGTGTAGACGTCGTCGGCCCGGAAGCCGGTGAAGCCACCCGGCGGCTCCGCGCACTGCCCCGGCGCCGGCGCATCCTTCCGTTTCAGACCGCCGGCATCGTTCCGCGCGTCGCTGCCGCCGAGCGCGGCGCAGTAGCGCACGGCGGCGACCGTGCCGGCGGGGATCGCCAGATTGACCGCGAGCGTCGCCGCCAAAGGCGGGGTCACGGACACTGCCGCCCCCTTGCACACCGCCTTGATCACCGTGCTCTTGATCAGCACGACGCTGCAGGGGCCAGCGCCGTCCGCCGCCCCCTTGTACTTGTAGCCCTTGCTGCCCGCGGGATTGCCGAGACCACTCCACCCGGCGGCGCCGAGCGCGAAGCTCGCCGCACCGGCGCCGGGCGCGCCGGTGTCGAAGAACGTCAGCGTGGCGCCGCCCAGCGTCGGATCCCCGGCGCCTCCCGGCGACGGCAGCGCGAAGTCGGCCTGATCCTTGGCCACCAGCTTCGCCAGCTTGCCGGGCTTGATGACGCCGGCCTGAGCCGGAATGCCAACATCGAGAGCCGAAGCGGCGACCGCGGTACCGCTCACCGCGAGGCCACAGAACACCGACAGGCCGCGAACCAGTGCCTTCATGATCCCCCCTGAGCAGTCGCCAGCGGGCGCGACGCACCCCAATCTGCCCCGGAGGGGCGGCGATGGTCAATCGACGAAGGCCGCGCGGCGCGGGGCGCTCACTTCACGAGGGTGAAGGTCACCCCCGACACGGCGGCCTTCAGATCGGCTCCCTCGGTGGTGGACACCATCTTGATCTCGACGCCATTGCCGTTGCGCATCGCCTCGACGTCGAAGCCGCCGCCGAACGTCGCGCCGGCATCGCTGCTGGTGTAGGTGCCGTTGAAGTCGCTCAGATGCTTCAGATGATAGACATCGCCGTGCGCCTGGATCTTGGTGCCGCCGAGCTCGCCGGCGCTGAAGCCGCTGATGGTGATCGGGTACGCCTTCCCCTGGAAGTGGAGCGTGCCCCTGCCCCACGTGTAGCCGATGCCGACGCCGCCCGAGCCTTCCTCCAGCTCGATGGTCGCGTCCGCCTTGCCGGCCGTGTCGGCACCGCGCGACATCGCCGGCGCCACCGCGATCAACGCCACCAATCCGACTGCGAATCGCCACATTGCACGCTCCCTCCTGCGGCGCCGTCTGGCAGACGATCGGTTGCAGCGCAAACGCCACGCGCCCGCGGCGCGACGCCCTAGTCCCGGAAGTTGGTGAACTGCAATGGCAGGTCGATGTCCTGCTGCTTCAGCACGTGCATCGCCCGCTGCAGATCGTCGCGCGCCTTGCCCGAGACCCGCACCTGCTCGCCCTGGATCTGCGCCTGTACCTTGAGCTTGGAATCCTTGATCGCCTTGACGATCAGGCGCGCCTTCTCGATGGCGATGCCCTGCTGCACGGTGACGGTCTGCCGGGCCCGCCCACCGGCCGCGGCTTCGATCGCGCCGTAGACGAAGGCCTTCAGCGGGATCTGGCGCTTCGCCGCTTTGCCCTGCAGGACCTCGACCACGGCCTTCACCTTGTACTCGTCCGACGAGGTGATGCGGATCTCGGTCCCCTCGTGCGCGATCTCGGTGTCGCTGCCCTTGAAGTCATACCGCTGCGCGACTTCCTTGCGCGCCTGGTTGACCGCGTTGTCGACCTCCTGCAGGTCAACCTGCGAGACCACGTCGAACGACGGCATCGCTCCCCCTAGTTGCCGATCGGCGCCTCGACCACGTCCACTCCCGGTGGCGCCTCGAACTGGAACGCCTCGTCGGCGAGCCCGACGTTGCGTCGCAGATCCGAGAACTGGAGCTTGGTGACGTTGCCGATCGGATCGGTGACCTCGGCACCGGTGATGTCATAGGTGTGCGGGTCGACGGTCAGGATCAGCGTGCCGAGGTCGGCGTCGCCGCGCGGCTTCAGCCGCAGGCGCAGCGGACCCGCGCCGCTCGCCTCGACGGTGACGTCGAAGTCATCGCGCAGCTTGCCGACGCCGGTGAGGAAGGAGATCGGCGTCGACGAACGAAAGGCGTTCTGGAACGGCGCCTTCAGCACCTGCTGCTCGTCGGGCTCGTAGAACCACAACGTCCTGCCGTCGGCGACGATCACCTGCGACACCCCGTCGCGCAACGTCCAGCGCATCTTGCCCGGTCTCTTGAAGGCGACCGAGCCGCTCGCCTTCATCGTCTTGCCGCCGCTCGCCATCACCAACTCCTGCTGCACGGCGGCGGTGAAGTCCTTCGTCGCGTCGTAGCGCGCCTGCACCCTGTCGACGACGTCGCTGGCCGACACGCGCGTCGCCCACAGACAGAGAGCGAGCATCGCCGACACGGCGACGCGGATCAGCGGAAAGGCGCTGCTCGCGTACGGTCGCATTGGCATTCGCGCTCTCTCTGTCCTGCACTCTCAGGGGGATGGCTGGTGGGGGCCGTCGATGTACGGCCGCCGGACCTCCCTGCTTGGCGGTGTCCTAGTCCGCCTCGATCGGCGGTGCCAGCACCTCGCGCGGGCGGCCGCCCTCGCTCGCCGACACGACGCCTTCGCGCTCCATGCGTTCGATCATGCGGGCGGCGCGGTTGTAGCCGACGCGCAGCCGGCGCTGCACCCACGAGATCGACGCCTGGCGACTGCTGGTGACCAGCGCGACAGCCTGGTCGTACAACTCGTCGCTGAGGTCGTCGGCATCGCCGCCGCCCTCCTCCTCGCCCTCTGGCGCCTCGAGCAGCGCGAACGCGTACTGCGGCTTCCCCTGCCTCTTGATGAATGCGACGGCCTTGTGGATCTCGTCCTCGGTCACCAGCGGCCCGTGTAGACGCTGCAGCCGGGCGCTGCCCGACGACATGTAGAGCATGTCGCCGCGGCCGAGCAGCCGCTCGGCGCCGATCTGGTCGAGGATGGTGCGGGAGTCGACCCGTGCCGTCACCTGGAACGAGACCCGGGACGGGAAGTTGGCCTTGATCAGGCCGGTGATGACGTCCACCGATGGGCGCTGGGTGGCGACGATGAGATGCACGCCGGCGGCGCGCGCCTTCTGCGCCAGGCGGGTGATCGGCTCCTCGACCTTGCGTCCCATGGTCATCATCAGATCGGCGAGCTCGTCGATGATCACCACCACCTTGGGCAGGCGCTCGGGCAGCGCCGTGGCGGTGACGACCTCGTCGTCGTCGGCGTCGTCCGCGACCTCCTTGAGCTCGATCACCGAGCTGCCCGCGTCCTCGGCCCGCATCTCGTCGATCAGCGCGTTGTAGCCGTCGATGTTGCGCACCCCGTGCTTCTTCATCAGCCGGTAGCGCTCCTCCATCAGCTCGACGATGTTGTTGAGCACGTACACCGCCTGCTTCGGATCGGTGACCACCGGCACCAGCAGGTGCGGGATGTCCTCGTAGACCGACAGCTCGAGCATCTTGAGGTCGATCATGACGAAGCGCACCTCGCGGGGCGGCGCCTTGTAGAGGATGCTCATGATCATCGCGTTGATCGCCACCGACTTGCCGCTGCCGGTGGCGCCGGCGATCATCAGGTGCGGCATCTTCACCAGGTCGCCGACCACCGGGTGGCCGGCCGTGTCCTTGCCCAGGGCCATCGGCACCGGCGTCTGCGCCTGCTGGAATTCGTCGACCTCGAGCAACTCGCGCAGCGCCACTTCCTCGCGCCGCGGGTTGGCGACCTCGATGCCAACCACCGCCTTGCCGGGCACCGGCGCCAGGATGCGCACTCCCGGGACGCGCAGCGCCATCGCCAGATCGTCGCCCAGGCTGGTGATGCGGTTCACCTTCACGCCCGGCGCCGGCTCGATGTCGAAGGTGGTGATCACCGGCCCCGGCCGGACTTCCACCACTTTGCCGACGATGCCGAAGTCGGCGAGCTTGGTCTCGAGGATCTGCGAGCTGCGGCGCAACCCGTCCTCGTCGATCCGCACATCGTCGTGCTTCGGCGCGTGCAGCAGGCGCATCGGCGGCACCTGGTAGTGCTCGTCGCCGAACGGCAGCTCCTCCTGGACGACGCGCTTCTTCTTCGGCGCCGCGGCGCGGCGGTCGAGGATGATCACCGGCGCCGGCTCGTCGTCCGGCGGCGGCGCGCGCTTCACGTTCGCCTTCGGCTTGCGCACCAACTGCTGCGCCGCCGGTTCGGCGATCTCCGCCACGGTGCGGGCGCGTCGCAGCGAACCGGCGATGCCGCGGCCGATGCCGCGCGCCATGCCGCCCAGCGAAAGGTGGGTGGCGACGATGAACGCCAGCACGGCGATGCCGCCGATGATGATGAAGGAGCCGCCGGCGCCGAACGGCTCGGCGAGGACGGCGGCGAGGAAGCCGCCGATCCAGCCGCCGGCGCGCGCCACCGGATGATTCGGTCCCAGCGCGAGCCCGAAGAGGACGGCGACGCACGGCAGCAGCAGCGCGCCCGCCACGGCTCGAGACGGCCCGATCTCATGGGCGCGGTGGCGGAAGAGCGCCACGGCGACGGCGAGCAGGCCGAGCGGCAGCAGATAGGCGGCGTAGCCGAGCGCTTGGACCACCAGATCGGCGAGCCCGTGCCCGACCTTGCCGGCGACGTTCAGGCTCGGCAGGTCGCTCTGGTAGGCGAGGAACCCGATGGCGAGGAACCCGGCCGCGGCGAGGCAGACGATGGCCGCCACCTCGTCGAGCAGGCCCGCCTCGCGCTGGATCTCGACCGGCTCCGCCGCCTCGGGGGCGGTCTGGACGCGCGCCCGCGCCATCACATCTCCAGGACGAACGGCACCACCACCGGGCGGCGGTCGAGGGTCTTGCTGAGATAGCGGCGCAGCGCCTTGCGCACTTCTTCCTTCACCTCGAGGGTGTCGGTTCGCGACTCCGGCGCCAGCTCGGCCAGCGTGGCGATGACGACGTCGCGCGCCTCGTCGAACACCCGCTGCTGGTCGCCCTCGGCGACGACCCCGCGAGCCGAGAAGTCCGGGCCCGCGATCACCTCGCCGGTGTGCTGGTCGAGCGCCAACACCGCCAACAGCAGCCCGTCCTGCGACAGGTGGCGGCGGTCGCGGAGGACGATGTCGCTGATGTCGCCGATGCCCTTGCCGTCGACCAACACCCGGCCGGCGCTCACCGGATCGATGCGCCGGGCGCCCTGTTCGTCGAGCGCCAGCACCTGCCCGTCCTCGAGCAGCATGGCGCGGTCCTCGCCGAGGCCCAGCGTGCGCGCCAGACGCAGGTGCTCCGAGAGGTGCCGGAACTCGCCGTGGACGGGGACGAAGTAGCGCGGCCGCACCAGGTTCAGCATCAGCGCCAGCTCGTCACGGCTGGCATGACCGGACACGTGCACGTCGGCGTCGCGCGAGGTGATCACCTGGGCGCCGCGCCGGTACATGTGATTGATCATGTTGGAGATCGGCCGCTCGTTGCCGGGGATGATGCGCGAGGACAACACCACGGCGTCCCCCTCCTCCATCTTCACCGCCGCGTGATCGCCGAGCGAGATGCGGGTCAGCGCCGACATCGGCTCGCCCTGGCTGCCGGAGGTGAGCACGGTGACCCGCTCCGGCGACAGCGTCGCCAACTCGGCGACCTCGGCATAGATCGCCGGCGAGGCGCGCAGATAGCCGAGGTCGGTGGCGATGCGCAGGCTGTTGATCAGGCTGCGCCCGACCACGACGACGCGTCGGCCGGTCGCCTCCGACAGATCGATCACCTGCTGCAGGCGGTGGATGTGCGAGGAGAAGGTGGAGAAGAAGATGCGACCGCGGACCCCCTGGAAGACGCTCTCCAGCCCGGCGCGGACGCTGCGCTCGGAGCCGGTGGAGCCGCCGTGCTCGACGTTGGTCGAGTCGGACAGCAGGAGCAGGACGCCGCGGGCGCCATACTCCGCGAACGTCTGGATGTCCGGGCTGCGGCCGTCGATCGGCGTGTAGTCGATCTTGAAATCGCCGCTGTGCACGACGACGCCGAGCGGCGTCGTGATGGCGAGGCCGACCGCGTCGACGATCGAATGCGTGACGTGAATCGGATCGATGGCGAAGGGACCGGTCGTCCAACCCTGGCGCGGGCGGTAGGGGCGCAGGTCGACGCGGCCATCGAGATTGTGCTCGCGCAGCCGGCTGCCGATCAGGCCCGCCGCCATCGGCGTCGCCCACACCGGCACCGGCAGATCGCGCAGCGCGTACGGCAGGGCGCCGATGTGGTCCTCGTGGCCGTGGGTGATGACGAAGCCGCGGAAGCGATCGCCGAGCTGGCGCAGGTAATCGAGCTCCGGGATCACCAGGTCGACGCCGAGCAGGCTCGGGTCCGGGAACATCACCCCGCAGTCGATCGCGATCGCCTCGCCCTCGTACTCGAGCACCAGGCAGTTGAGACCGATCTCGCCGAGCCCGCCGAGCGGGATGACGCGCAAGGTGCCGCTCACCGCACGCACCTCGGACGGCAGGCACGTTCCCCCGCCTCCCTTCCGCGCCGACGCGGAGCGCTTGGACACCCTGGCGCGGTGAGATCGTTCCACACCTTCCGCAACACCACCGAGGCGGACAGTAGGCCGGGGGGCTGAGGGAGTCAACGCGCCGAAGGCGCCGAGCGACCGCCGTTTTCTCTTCAACCCGCTGTTTCGCGACCACGAGTGGCGGGATGGCTGCATGCCACACGACTTGTGGAGCCACCGCATGCGCGATCTGCCGGAGGGCTTGGTGACCACCGGCGCATTTGTGGTCGATCCCCCAACGTCAGTCCGTCGTTCCCGTTCAGCATCGTCTCGGGGTGGCGGGTGGGCAGGACGAGAATCCTCCCGTGCATGGACCCGGAGGGTCCGCCCGCCGGCGGGTGGGCGGCAGCGCGGTGGCGTCGGTCTGGCATGCGCGCAGGCATGCCCGGGGGCGCTGTCGCGCTGCCTTGACGCTGCCGGAAACGCGTTGCTACGGTCCGCGCCCGGACACACCGGGGCGCCGCCGCCTCGGCTCTTCCCGCCGTCACAGCGAAAGCGAGGGCACCGTGGTCAACAAAGCCATCATCATTGGCAATCTCGGACGCGATCCCGAGGTCCGCTTCACCCCCAGCGGCCGGGCGGTCGCCAAGTTCTCGGTCGCCACCACCGAGCGCTGGACCGACCAGAACGGCCAGAAGCAGGAAAAGACCGAGTGGCACAACATCGTCGTCTGGGGGAAGCAGGCCGAGACCTGCGGCCAGTACCTCGCCAAGGGTCGGCAGGTGTACGTCGAGGGCCGGATCACCAACCGCAGCTACGACGACAAGGACGGCAACAAGAAGTACATCACCGAGATCATCGCCCGCGACGTCCGCTTCCTCGGCGGTCCGGGCCAGGGCAGCGGTGGCGGTGCCGGCATGCGCGACAGCGGCTTCTCGGCCCCGGCCGGCGAGGACGCGCCGCCGCCGGACGACGACATCCCGTTCTGAGCCCTACGGCAGCGCCGCCAGCCGCTGCGGCGGCGCGAGCGAGCCGGGCGCGGCGCACCACGGCACGAGCGGCGACTGCCGCGCCGCCGCCCGGCGCAGCCGCGCCGCGGCGATGCGCAGCCGTAGACTGGCCGTCGGCTCCGCGGCGGGGTCGACGGCGGCGCCATCGGGCGGCGCGTCCGTCTCCAGCGCGAGCAGGGAGGCGCGGGCGAAATGCAGGCAGCCGGCGGTGTCGGTCGCCACGGCGCAGCCAGCGAGCACCCGTTCGGCGTAATCCAAGCGGCGGTCGACCTCGTCGTCCGCCCATCGACCCGCGTCGAGGTCGGCCGGCGAGAGATCGCTCGGCAGCTCGGCCAGGAGGGCCGCGGCGAAGTCGGCCGGCGGGTCGTCGACGGTCATGGTGCCGGTCGGCGTGTCGACCAGTCGCCGCCAGCCGAGGCGCACGGCGCGACGGGCGGACGTCCAGAGGATCTCCGCGTGCGCGCCGCGGATCAGATGGATGACGGTGGCGCCGGCGACGCGGCGCGCACCGACGGCGCACCGCTCGCGCGGACGCGCCGCGCAGGCGCTGGCGCGCCGCGCGTAGCCCTCGAGCTCGTGGCGCAGCCACGCGGCATCGCCGACCTCGTCGATATCGGCATAGGCGCCGACCGCCGATTCCACCCGCTCGTAGCGACGCGGCTCCTGATGGTCGCCGACCATCGCCGGGCGCTCCGGCGAACCGATGATGAAGCGGCCGCGCGGACTGGCGTCGCGCGCCAAGGGCGCGACCGGCGCGGCCAGCGCGAGCAAAGCGAGAATCGCCGTCGGCAACATCGGGAAGGTCCTCCTGTCGACCAGGAGACGCGATCACCGGTGGCGTCCTCAAGAACGCGCGATATCGATGTGCCGCCTCGGCGCGCAGGCTCGATCGCGCGCGGCGACCGCGGACGATCGAGCCGACGCCTGACGGCGGCGCGGAGCCGCACGCCTCCCGGCCGGGCACAGAGCGAGCGACGGTTGCCTTCTCGCCCGCGCTGTGGCGCTGTCGGATCGGCATGGACCCGCTCACCGCCCTCGGCCTCACCGCCGCCACGCTGACCACCTGCTCGTTCGTACCGCAGCTCACCAAGGTGTGGCGGACGAAGTCCGCGGCGGACCTGTCCTACGGCATGTTCACCGCCTTCAGCATCGGCATCCTGCTGTGGCTCCTCTACGGGGTGCTGCGCGCCGACGTGCCGGTGATCATCGCCAACGCGGTGACCCTGGTGCTGAGCGTTGCGATCCTGGTGTTGAAGGGACGCTACGACCGCTGAGCGCGCGCTCAGGTGAGCAGCGCGCGGACGCCGCGCGCCCGCACGGCGCGCCGCCAGGCGTCCTCGATCTCGGCGTGCGAGAGCCCCGCCACCATGCGCTCCGCCTCATCCGGGGTCGGAAAACCCCAGAGCGCGCTCTCGGCGAGGGCCACCGCCAGGTCCAGGCGGCTGTCGGCGAGCACGGCATAGCGGTAGCGCAACTTCTTGCGGGCGCGGTCGAGCTCATCGGCGCCGAAGCCCTCGTCGGCGGCGCGCCGGCAGGTGTCCTCGACGGCGCGGGCGAGCCGGGCGGCGCGGCTGCGGGCACCGCTGGCGGCGACGACCGCGCAGGCCCAGTCCGGCCCCCATTCGAGGTGGGCGCCGACCTCGTAGCTCAGGCCGAGGCGCTCGCGCAGCTCCTGGAAGAGGCGACTGTCGGGATCGGCGCCGACGATGTCGACGGCGACGCCGGTGGCGAGCAGCGTGCGCGGCGCCGAATCGACCGGCATCAACAGCGTCAGGTACGCCTGGCTGCTGTCGCGGTCGCGCACGCGCACGCTGCCGCCCAGGCCGTGCCGCACGGGCATCACCGCGGGCGGCTCGCCCGGCGAGCCGCAATGGAAGTGGCGCCGGACGGCGGCGCGCACGCGCGCCTCGGTGGCGCCGCCGACCACGGCGAGCACGGTGTTGGCATGGGTCAGGCGTCGCCGGAGAAAGCGGGCGACGTCCGTCGGCCGGATGCGCGCCACGCTGGCGATCGTTCCCGCCACCGGATGCGCCAGCGCGCCGCCGAACATGCGTCCCCAGGCGCGGCGGTAGACGCGCTCGGCGGGATCGTCGAGGCGGCCGCGGATCTCCTCCATCACCACCCGCTGCTCCTTGCGCAGCCGGCGCTCGTCCACCGCGGTGCGGTAGAACTGCTCGGCGAGCAGCGCCAGGGCCTCGTCGAGATCCTCGTTGAACACCTCGAAGGTGAGCGAGATGTCCTCGTAGCCGGTGTCGGCGTTGTGTTCGCCCCCGAGCTCGGCGGCGCGGCGATTGAGCGCCACCTGGTCCAGGGCGTCGGTGCCCTGGAAGAGCATGTGCTCGGCGAGGTGGGCGAGGCCGGCGTGCCGGCCATCGCAGCGCGCGCCAGCGCGGACGGTGAGGGCGATCGCGGTGAGGCGTCCCGGCTCGTGCCGGTGCACCACGCGCAGGCCGCGCACGCGGAAGCGATGCGTCATCGACGATGGGGGGAGTCAGGCCGCGCCGCTGCCGAGGAAGTCCAGGGCGCGGTCGATGTCGGCGGCGGGCACCGCGCCGAGGGCGCGCAGGTGCGCGAGCAGGCTGCGGACGTCGAGCACGCTGTGCAGACGCAGGCCGGCGGCGGCCAGCGCGGCGGTGGCGCCGTCGCTGCGATCGACGATCACCAGCACGTCCTCGACCACCAGGCCGGCGTCGCGAAACGGCGTCACCGCCTCGAGCTTGGCGCCGCCGCTGGTCACCACGTCGTCGACCATGAGCGCGCGCTCGCCGGGCGCGTACTCGCCCTCGATGAGCCTCTTGGTTCCGTACGCCTTCGCCTCCTTGCGCACGTAGATCATCGGCCGCTCGGCGACCAGCGACATCGCCACCGCCAGCGGCAGTCCGGCGTAGGGGAGGCCGGCGATGCGGTCGTACCGCAGGTCGGCGGCGCGCTGCAGCAGCGCCCGCGCGATCCGCGCCAGCGCCGCTGGATGCGAAACGAGGACGCGCATGTCGAGGTAGAACGGCGAACGCCGGCCGTCCTTCAGCGTGAACTCGCCGAAGCGCACGACGCCGATGCGGTGCAACAGCTCGCTGAGCTCGCGCGCGACGACCGCTTCCTGATCTGCTCGCTGCATCAGAGCGCTCCTTCGCCTACCGGCGGCGGCGGCGCAAGACCGGGGCGCGGGCTACTTGATGAGCCGGTGGATCGCCTTGAAGCGCGGCGACTCGGCGCTGCGCACCCATTCGAGGCAGACCATCTCGACGCTCGCCGGGACCGCGCCGGAGCCGACCATCTTCTCCCAACCCGCGCGCAGGTCCAGCGCATGCCGGGCGGAGATGGCATCGAGCGGCACGTGGACCTGATGCCCGCGCGCCAGCAGGTCGTGCACGGTCTGGCTGACGCACGCCTGCGCCTCGATGCCGCAGACGACGATCTGGCTCCGGGCGAGGGCATCGACGGCGGCGACGAAGCGCGGTTGGCCGCAACAGCTCATCGACAGCTTCTCGATCACCGGCGTGCCCGGCGGCAGCGCCTCGGCGACTTCCCGCTGCGTGCGGCCGAGGCCCTTGGGGTACTGCTCGGTCACCAGCACCGGCACCTCCATCACCGCCGCGGCCGCGATCAGCGTGCGCACGCCGCGCACCATGCGCTCGTGTTCGACGGTGCGGCCGCGATAACTCTCCTGCACGTCGATGACGACCAGGGCGCTGCGCGCCGCGTCCAGCATGCGGGGATGCGTCATGGCTCGGCCGGCGCAGTCGCGCCGCCGCGGCGGCGCGCGAGGCGATCGCTCATCGTCGCAGACGGCCGGCGGTCAGCGGTAGAGGACGCGGCCGTACTGCTGCACCGGCAGCGGCAACCCACGCGGCAGGAAGGGCGCGAGAGCGGGGCCGACTCCTGGTCGATCCCAGCGGTGGTAGGCGTATGGGCCGGCGCGATCGATCGCGAATTGGTCCTGGAGGAGCATGCGCAGCGTCTGATGGCGCGAGCGTCCGCCGTCGAAGCCGGTGGTGACGAACGGGTAGTAGCCCCCGGGCCAGGCGCCGTACGGTCCCCAGCCGGAGCCAGCGTCGGTGGCGTGCGCGGTTGCGACCGCGAGCGGACCGATGATCTCCACCGCGCCACCCGAGGCGGCACCGCCGCCACCGCCGGCGCCGATCGCGCCGCCTGAACCGACCGCCGACAGCAGATCGAGCCCGGCGGCCAGACCAGCGCGATAGGCTTGGTCGAGCTGGGCGATGTCCGATGCGACCGCGGCGGCCTGCGGAGCCGGCGCGGGGGCTTCCCCGGCGACGGCGGGAAGGGGCTGCGCGACCGCGGCCTCGCCGCGCACCAGCACCTCGGCCGTCGACTCGCTGGGCACCGCGTCGGGGCGGTTGGTGAAGTGACGGACGCCGTCGGCGTCGCGCCAGACCAAGATGTCGGCGCGCATCGACGACGCCGCCAGCAGCGTCATCGCGACGATCAGCCACCCTCGCATGGCCGGATTCTAGGCGGGCGGCCGGAGACCTGGCAACAGGCGAAGCAGGCGCGGTGCTCGCCCTGGCGTGACGGCGACGCCGTCGCTCACGCGGCGGCGATCAGTCGTGCCCGCTCGACAGCATCCACCAGAAGAACCAGATCGCCCACGCGACGGCGGCCACCAGCAGGAGTCCGCCAGCGTTCGACTGGCGCCGCCAGTCCGGGTCGGGCTGCGCGGCGCTGGCCGGGCGACGCACCGGCCGGCCGGTCAGGCCCTCGGGATCGACGCTGACGACGCGACAGTTCTCGAGGCCGCTCTGCTTGAGCTGCTCCTCCACGGCGGCCCGAGCGGCCGATGGCGTGTCGCCATCGACGCCGTTCACGTAGATCGTCGCGCGGTATCTGGGCATGTCCTCGGCCGGTCGAAAATGCTGTGCCTCCTGCCAGGCTAGAACCCGCCGGGCGCAAGAATCAAGCACGCCGCCGCCGCCACGCGCGATCATCTCGAGCGAACCCGGCGCGACGGCGATCACCTCGCATGCGGCGGCGCCGTCCGCGGCGCACGCCATGCGGCCGGCCCGCGACGATCCCCGCGCCGATGGCGCGCTCGCCTCGGCGCGGCGCCGGACCGATCCGCTGATGCGGCGCTACGCCTGCCCCTCGGGCGCGACGTTGAGATTGAGCAGGGCGAAGAACAGCTCGTCGAGCGAATCGTAGCGCAGCCACTTCGGCGTCTCCGGCGTCAGGTCGATCGGATCCATGCTCCACCCGAGTCCTTCGTCGCCATAGACGGGGAAAACCTCCAGCCCGACCTTCAGGAGATGCGTGCTGACGGGCTCGACTGCTCGCTGTCTCATCGCTTCCTCCATTGCCCGATGAGAATTTTGAGCAGGATGCGTGCCACGGCCGTTGCGCGCCCGACCGATCACTCCGCGGCCGAAAGCCGGCGTCGCAGTCGCGTCATTGATCGATCGCTGCCACCCGGCATGCTCGATGTTGTGACATCGTGACAAAACTCGCCCACGAAGCGCGCAGCATCTGTGCACCGCAATGCGCCGCGCGTTGCGCCGGCGAGGATCGGCGTTGCGGCGCGCGGGTTGCTGCAGGCCCGTCGCATGGTGACGCGCGCGCGGCGCCGATCGGCGCAGCGAGAAATTGGTGACGCACCAACATCTGGTGAGATTGAGTTTGACTCGCCACAATTTCTAGTGGTAGCGTCCGCCCACGTCGATGGCATCCACCATGGAGCACACGTGAAGGCCGCAGCATCGGTCTCCGTTCTCCACCTCCGCCCTGCCTCGCTTCGTTCCTCTCTCCATCCTCGTCAACGAACCCTTGCAACAGGGCGTTCGCCCCGGATGCTTGATGACGTGAGGAGTCACCGCACCGTGGACTGATTGACGCGCACAATCAGGTGGCCGGCCACCAGGACGAGGTTGGGAGGCGGTGCCCTTCCGGCAAAGGAGTGGGGTTATGGAGACTGACAAGGCCATCTTCGAAAAGATGATTCGCGAGGACCGCGCCGCGCGGGAGTCGAGCCGCTGGAGCGGGACGTTCCTCGAATACCTCGACCGGGTTCGCGAGGACCCGAGCATCACCAAGCTCGCGCACTCCCGGCTGTACGAAATGATCACGGCGCCGGGATCGCACGACATCCTCGACACCGACGACGGCCGCGTGAAGCGCCTGTTCAAGGACGAGTCGGTCCGGGTGTACGACTTCTTCGCCGGCGAGTTCTTCGGCATCGAGCGGACGGTGGCGCAGATCGTGCGCTACTTCCACTCCGCCGCGCTCAAGGGCGAGGAGAGCCGGCAGGTGCTCTATCTGATGGGCCCGGTCGGCTCCGGCAAGAGCTCGTTGGTCGAGCGCCTGCAACGCGGGCTCGAGGAGTTGCCCCCGGTCTACGCCATCGCGGGCTGCCCGATGCAGGAGGAACCGCTGCACCTGCTGCCGCGGCACCTCCGACGCGAGTTCGAGAAGATGCTCGGCGTCCACATCGAAGGCGACCTCTGCCCGGTGTGCCGCTACCGCCTGAAGGAGGAGTTCGGCACCCGCTACGAGGAGGTGCCGATCGTCATGCGCTCCTTCTCGAAGCGCAACCGGATCGGCATCGGCGTCGTGCCGCCGGTCGATCCGAACAACCAGGACACCTCGGTGCTGATCGGCAGCGAGGACATCTCGAAGCTCGACCGCTACTCGGAGGGCGACCCGCGGGTCCTCGACCTCAACGGCGCGCTCAACGTCGGCAATCGCGGCGTGGTCGAATTCATCGAGGTGTTCAAGAACGAGATCGAGTACCTCCACGCCATGATCACGGCGACGCAGGAGAAGGTGATCCCGGCCCCGGGCCGTCACGGCATGGTGTACGTGGACACCGTGATCGTCGCGCATTCGAACGAGGCCGAGTGGCAGAAGTTCAAGGCCGACCACACCAACGAGGCGATCCTCGACCGCATCGTCGTGGTGAAGGTGCCGTACAACATGCGGCTGTCGGAGGAGGTGAAGATCTACCAGAAGATCATCCGCCACTCCGACTTCCAGGCCCACGTCGCCCCCCACACCCTCGAGGTGGCGTCGATGTTCGCGATCCTCTCGCGACTCGAGCCGAGCGCGAAGTGCGACCTGATGACCAAGCTGAAGCTCTACAACGGCGAGGAAGTCATCGAGAAGGGACGCACCAAGAAGATCGACGTGCGCGAGCTGCGCGAGGACGCGAAACGCGAGGGCATGAACGGCATCTCGACGCGCTTCATCATGAAAGCGCTCGACAACGCGCTGTCCGACAACGTCGCCGGCAACTGCATCAACCCGATCAACGTCCGCGAAGCGCTGATCAGCATGGTGAAGGAGACGGACCTGCCGGACGACACCCGCAAACAGTACCTCGAGTTCCTCCAGGACATCCTCCACAAGGAGTACCTCGAGCTGCTGGAGAAGGAGATCACCAAGGCGTTCGTCTACTCGTATCAGGAGCAGGCGGAGTCGCTGTTCCAGAACTACCTCGATCACGCCGAAGCCTACGTGAACAAGACGAAGGTGAAGGACCGCAACACCAAGGAGGAGTTGCAGCCCGACGAGGCGTTCCTCAAGTCGATCGAGGAGCAGATCGCCATCATCGGCTCGGCGGCGGAGGGATTCCGCCAGGAGGTCATCGCCTACCTGTGGGCGTCCAGCCGCCGCGGCGTCAGCGTCAGCTACCAGAGCTACGAGCCGCTGCGCGAGGCGATCGAGAAGCGACTGATGACCTCGGTGCGCGACATCAGTCGGATCATCACCAAGGCGCGCACCCGCGACGAGGAACAGTCGGAGAAGTACAACGCGATGGTGCAGAACCTGATCGAGAACGGCTACTGCCCGAGCTGCGTCGACGTCGTGCTCAAGTACGCGGCCAACAATCTCTGGAAGGACTGACGGCCGGGCGGCCGGCGCGCCGCGCCGGCCGCCGCCCACAGGTGACCGATGCCGCCAGTCGACAGTGTCTTTCGTCCGTTCCGCCCCGCCGACGCCGAACGCAGCGATCGCGCCGCCGGCGATCGCGCCCGCCATCGCGACAAGGTGCGGCAGGCGATCCGCGACAACATCGCCGACATCATCGCCGAGGAGTCGATCATCGGGAAGGACCGCGATCGGATCATCAAGGTGCCGATCCGCGGCATCAAGGAGTACCGGTTCATCTACGGCAACTCGGCGCCCGGCGCCGGCCAGGGCAATGGCCAGTCGCAACCGGGACAGGTCGTCGGCCGCCAGCAGGGAGACGCGCCGGGCCAGCCCGATCGCGCCGGCGACAAGCCCGGCGTCGACTACTACGAGACCGACGTCCGGCTCGACGAGCTCATCGACCTCATGTTCGAGGATCTCGAGCTGCCCGACCTGGAGCGCAAGCGGCTGCGCGAGATCCCGTCCGACCGCACCGCCAAGCGCAAGGGCTATCGCCAGGTCGGCATCCGCCAGCGGCTCGACAAGCGCCGTACCGTGCGCGCCCGGGTCAAGCGCATGATGGCGACCCGCGAACGCGACCCCGCGGCCGACGAACGCCGCTTCCCGTTCCACGACGACGACCTGACGTACAAGCACCTGGTCACCGACGTGCGCGAGGAGTCGAACGCCGTCGTGGTGTGCATCATGGACACCTCGGGGTCCATGGACACGATGAAGAAGTACCTGGCGCGCTGTTTCTTCTTCCTCCTCTACCAGTTCATCCGCTCCAAGTACCGCAACGTCGAGATCGTCTTCATCGCCCACCACACCGAGGGCAAGGAAGTCACCGAGGAGGAGTTCTTCCACAAGGGCGAGTCGGGTGGCACGCTCATCTCCTCCGGCTACCAGAAGGCGCTCGACATCATCGCCGAGCGCTACCATCCGTCGCTGTGGAACATCTACGCCTTCCACTGCTCCGACGGCGACAACTTCGACACCGACAACGCCAACGCCCTGCGCTGCGCCACCGAGCTGGCCGAGGTGTGCAACCTCTTCGGCTACGGCGAGATCAAGCCGATGGGCGCCCGGGCCTATGAGAGCTCGATGCTGAACGTGTTCCGCCGGCTCGACGCCGACAACTTCCAGACCGTGCTCATCGAGCGCAAGGAGGACGTCTGGCCGAGCTTCAAGGCGCTCCTCGCCAAGGAACGCCTGCCCGAGCCCGCCACCGCCTGACCGCCATGCCGACCGCGTGGGACATCGGCGATCTCGAGACCTGGGACGACCGCGTGCGCGAGCAGGTCGAGGCCTTCGGCCTCGACTGCTATCCGCAGGAGTTCGAGGTCTGCGACCACAACCAGATGCTCGCCTACATGGCGTATTCCGGCATGCCGTCGCACTACCCGCACTGGTCGTACGGCAAGTCCTTCGAGAAGTTGAAGACGCTGTACGACCACGGCGTCTCCGGCCTGCCCTACGAGATGGTGATCAACTCCAACCCCGCCCTCGCCTATCTGATGCGGGACAACTCGCTGCTGCTGCAGATCCTCACCATCGCCCACGTCTACGGGCACAACGACTTCTTCAAGAACAACTTCACCTTCCGCTCCACCCGCGCCGAGTACACGATCGGCACCTTCAAGGCGCACGCGCAGCGCATCCGCCGCTACCAGGAAGACCCCAGCATCGGCCTCGAGCGCGTCGAGGCCATCCTCGACGCCGCGCACGCCCTCTCCCTGCAGTGCCGCCGCAACCTCGCGGTGCGCAAGCTGAGCGACGAGGACGCGCGCCAGGCGGCGCTGGAGGCGGCGCGGCCGCCGGCCGATCCCTTTCATCGCATCCACCGCGCGCAGGATCTCGAGGAACCCGACCTGCGGCGCACGCCGCAGGTGCCGGACGACGACCTGTTGCTGTTCATCCGCGACCACAACCCCTACCTCGCGGAATGGGAGCGCGACCTCCTGACCATCGTCCACGAGGAGGCCCAGTACTTCATCCCCCAGATCGAGACGAAGATCATGAACGAGGGCTGGGCCTCGTACTGGCACAAACGGATCCTCGACAGCCTGGAGCTCGGTCCGGACCTGCAGCTCGAGTTCATCGTCCGCCACAACCAGGTGGTGCGCCCGCACGAGGGCAGCATCAATCCGTACCACGTCGGGCTCCGCGTCTGGGAGCACATCCACCGCAGCGCCGGCGAGGGCGCGGCCGGCGACGCCGCGATCTTCGCCGTCCGCGAGAGCGACCGCGATACCGCCTTCCTCCGCCGCCATCTCGGCGAAGAGCTGGTGCGCGAGCTCGACCTGTTCGAGTATCAGCGCAAGGGCAACGACTACGTCATCACCCAGGTCGCGGACGCCGACGGATGGCGCCAGGTGCGCGACACCCTGATCGCGACCGTCGGGATGAACAGCGTGCCGGTCATCCGGGTGATCGACGGCGACGCCGGCGGCAAGCGGACGCTGGCGCTCGAACACCTGCACGATGGCCGCGATCTCCACCCCGAGTACGCCGAGCGCACGCTCTCCTTCGTGCACCAGCTCTGGCAGCGCGAGGTCCAGCTCGAGACCGTGATCGGCGGCAAGCCGCAGTTGCTCGTGCACAGCGACCGCGGCTTCACGGTCAAGGCGCGCTGAGCCACCGGCCCCCGGCGCGCGCCGGCGCCGTCAGGACGCCGGCGCGACGCGCTGGTGGCAGGAGCGGCAGGCCTCGACGCCGGCGCCGATGATCGGCGGGTCGTTGCCGGGGTCGGCGTCCTGGTAGGCCGCGACCCGCTCCGCGACCCCGGCGCTGCGCGCCGCCGCCAGGCCCTGCAACGCCCAGCCGGCCTCGGTGTTCTTGGCGACGTCGTACCAGCGCGATGCCTCGAGCTGGCGCCCGGCCTTCGCATAGACGTCGCCGAAGAGGACGAAGGTCCCGGGGAGCGAGCCGGGGCCGAGGCCGTTGCCGGTGCACACCTCGGGCTGGGTGAAGGCGCACTGGAAGGTGCTCGGCGCCGCCAGATAGGCGTCGATCCGCGCGAAGGCGTTCTGGTAGGCCTGGCTGTTCGCCGGCTCGGCCTGCAGCACCGTCATCAGGTCGAAGACGTTGAAGAAGGCGTTGATCTCGACCGCGTAGTCCAGATCGGCGAGCGCCTGCTCGCGCAGGGTCGCGTCGCTGGTCGCCACCGCCAGGGCATAGCGCGCGGCGGCGCCGAAGCCCGGGACGCGCGAGTCGCCGGTGCGCGTGGCGCGGTCCCACAGCAGCGGCTCGGCCTCGGCGAAGGCGGCGACCCCGGCACGCAATTCGTCGAGCGCCGCCGGCGGCGGCGCGGCGATCGACTGGCTCATCTGGCCGAAGCGGTAGAGGTGCAGCATCGCGAGCAGGAACCGGGAGCGCCCGTCGCGTGACGAGGCGGCACTCGCCTGCCGCAGCGTCGCCAAGGCCGCCTGCTGCGCCGCCTCGGAGTCGTCGTCGCCGGTGAGCACCGCCCAGAAGCCGCGTTCGCCCTCGGCCGCTACCCGCGGCGTGGTCTGACTGACGATGCGCGTGGCGCCGTTGCGGCGGAACTGATGGAAGCGCCCGTGATAGCGCCGCCCCCCGACCTCGAGCCAGATGAACGCGTAGGCCAACGGACCCTCCGCCGGCAGCGCGCCGGGCCCGACGAGCTTGACGGTCACCCCGGCCGGTCCGTAGACGATCGCGCGCACGCCACCCGGCGCCGACGGGTCGTTGTAGACCCAGCCGCCCTGACGCGGGTGCCACTTGGCGCAGTCGAGCTGCGCCTTGGCGCCGCGGATCACGGCGTTGGCGCTGCCGGTGAAGAGCCCCAGCTCGAAGGTCGAGGCGGTCGGACAGGTCGGATCCGGCGCATCCGCCAGCGCCGGGTCGGCAGCGAAGCGCACCACGCCCCGCCCCCGCTGCGGATCGTCGGCGCCGATCAACCGCAGCGACTTGCCGCGCGTCAGGATGGTCAGATCGATGGCCGCCGCCGGTGCGGCGGCACCGGCGACCAGCAGGCTCAGGACGAGAAGGATCGATCGCTGCCTCATCGGTCCAACAAACCCCAGGACCCACGGTAATGTCCAGCGGCGCGACGGATCCGCCGCGCGCCCGGCGCCAGGCTGGGCCCGAGCGGCGCACGGGATGCCCTGCCGTCGATGCGACATCGGTCGGGGCCATGACGGGCCGGCCTCGGCCGCCGCCGTTCGCCGCGCAACGCCGTGGCATGTCTCATGCTATCCCGACGGGCGGATGACCAGCGCTCTGGCCGAGCGCGCGGTTCCGATCCGATGTTCGACTCCGACGCTGACGAAACGCTCTTTCGCTTCCTGACCCGCTACGGCGCCCTCGATCCCAGCGTGCGCGAAGCCGTCGAGAGCGCCGCGCGCAGCGCCCAGATGACGGCGGCGGAGGCGTTGTGCGACGGCGGCTGGCTGGACGAGAACGCGCTCGCGGAGGTGTTGCAGCAGCACCTCCGCCTCGCCCGCGTCGGCGTCGAGGAGATCCCGGCGGCGACCGACGGGCTCGATCCCGACCTCCTGCGGGCCCATCTCGTCGTCCCGGCGGCGGTGAACGACGGCCGGCTGCTGCTGGCGATGGTCAACCCGTTCGACCACGCGGTCATCGAGCGGCTTCGCTTCGCCTCGGGCCGCCGCGTGATGCCGGCCGTGGCGCTGCTCAGCGAGGTGCGCGCCGTCCACCAGCAGTGGTTCTCGCGCGCCCACTCGATCGTCGAGCCGGAAGCGAGCGCGCCCGAGCCCAGCCTCGAAGCGCTGCGCGCCGAGGCGAGCGACAGTCCGATCATCCGCCTCGCGGCCCGCTTCATCGAGCAGGGCGTGTCGGTGCGCGCCAGCGACATCCACTTCGAGCCGACCGCGGACGGGCTGACGGTCCGCTTCCGCATCGACGGCGTGCTCGAGGAGACGGCGCGCGTGTCGGCGGCGGTGCGCAATCCGCTGATCGCCCGCCTCAAGGTCATGGCACGGCTCGACATCGCGGAACGCCGCGTGCCGCAGGACGGCGGCCTCACCGCGCGCGTCGCCGGGCGCCGCATCGACTGCCGGGTCTCGACGCTGCCGACGCAATACGGCGAGAAAGTCGTCATCCGCCTGCTCGACGCGCAACGGGCGCTGGCCCGCCTCGACGAGCTCGGCTTCGAACCGCACGAGCTGAGCAGGCTCGAGACCTGCCTGCGGCAGCCGGAGGGCATGATCCTCACCACCGGCCCGACCGGCAGCGGCAAGTCGACGACCCTCTACGCGATGCTGCGCGCCATCCATTCGCCCGAGGTGAACATCGTCACCGTCGAGAACCCGATCGAGTATCGCCTCCTCGGCATCAACCAGACCGAGGTGAACGAGCGCCAGGGCATGACCATGGCGGCGGCGCTGCGCTCCATCCTGCGCCAGGATCCGGACGTCATCCTGGTCGGCGAGATCCGCGATCGCGAGACCGCCGAGATCGCCCTGCAGGCGGCGCAGACCGGCCATCTCGTGCTGTCGACGCTGCACACCAACGACGCCGTCGGCGCCATCAGCCGCCTGGTGAACCTCGGGGTCGAGCGGGAGATCCTCGCCTCGACGCTGCTGGCGGTCATCGCGCAGCGCCTGGTGCGCCGCGTCTGCGACCAGTGCGGCGCCCCGACGCCGATCGCCGACGGTTGCCCGCCGGCGATCCGCCGCGCCCTCGGCGACGCCATGCCGCGCCGTGGCCTCGGCTGTCAGAGCTGTCGCAACACCGGCTACCGCGGCCGCATCGGCATCTACCAGGTGGTGTGCAACTCGACCGAGATCAAGCGCCACATCCACGCCGAGGCGTCGGAGCTCGAGCTCCTCGGTCTGGCGCGCCAGCAGGGTTCGCGCACGCTGTTCGAGGCGGCCATCGACAAGGTGCGCCTCGGCGCCACGACGGTGGACGAGATCGTCGCCGCGGTGAAGGACGCCCAGCAGGTCGAGGTGTGCCCGGCGTGCGGCGCGCTGCGCGCCGCCGGCGACGCCGGCTGCGGCGGGTGCGGCAGCGGCACCGACACCGCCACGCGCGCCTGGCGCCCGACCGCGCCGCCGTCGACCGAGCCCGCCGTCACGGCGCTGCCGGACGCGGAAGCGATGGCCAAGCCGACGATCCTCACCATGCTCGCCCCCAAGGTGCTGGCGGTCGGATCGGTGCTCGGCGGCGGCGTGCGCGGCCTCTGCATCGCCGGCGGGTTGGGCGACACGGCGGCCGCCGAGCTCGAGATGGCGGTGGTCGAAGCCTGCGGCATCGCCACCGCCAACGGCACCCAGGGCGACCTGCGCATCGAGGTGGAGATCTGGGCCGAGGGCTGCGGCGTCTGCGTCGCCGACGAAGGCCCCGCCTGGCCATGGCCGCGGCCGAGCGCCCGGGCCCCGGATCTCGACTCGTTCGCCGGCGAGGTCGTGAGCCCCGAGGCGCGCGCCTACCTCATCCGCTCCTCGGTCGACGAAACGAGCTACGAGCGCACCGGCAGCACCAACCGCCTGTGGCTGATCAAGCGCCAGGCGGCCGCCGGCCGGGACGCGGCGCGTGCGGACGACGCCGACGCGCTCGCCGAGGCGCCCGTTCTCGCCTGACGGCGGCGCGGCGGCGCGGCGGCGACAGCGCGACCAGCACCACCGCCTGCGCGGCGATCGCCTCGCCGGCGCCGATCGCGCCGAGACCTTCCATGGTGCGCGCCTTGATCCCGACGCACGACGCGTCGACGGCGAGCAACGCCGCCAGGCGCGCCCGCATCGCCGCCATGTGCGGGGCGAGTTTCGGCTGCTCGGCCAGGATGCTCACGTCGGCGTTGACCACCCGCCCGCGGCGCGCCGCCAGCATCGCCATCACCGCGCCGAGCAGGCGCGCGCTGTCGGCGCCGTGCCAGCGCGGGTCGCTGTCGGGAAAGTGCTGGCCGAGGTCGCCGGCGGCGATCGCTCCGAGCAGCGCATCGGCGACGGCGTGCAGCACGGCATCGCCGTCGGAATGGCCGAGCAGGCCGCGCCCATGCGGAATGCGCACGCCGGCGAGCAGCAACGGCCGATCGGCCACCAGGCGGTGGATGTCCCAGCCCTGGCCGATGCGCAGCGACGGCCCCTGGCTCGGCATCAGAACGGCGGCCCGGCGACGGCGTCGGCGTTGAGCAGCACGACCCGCACCCGCGCCCCGGCGTCCAGGTGCGCCGCCTCGGGCGGGCCGACGATCAGCGCGTCGCCGAGCGACAGCGAGCGCAGCGCGCCCGAGCTCTGCGTGCCGGTCGACCGCGCCCGGTAGTCGTCCGGCGATCCCTGCAGGCTGCAGCGCACGAACTCGGTGAGGCCCGGCGCCTTGCGCACCCCCTCCACCAGCGTCGCCGCGGCGCTCGCCAGGTGCACGCGGTCGAGCCCCAGCATCGTGCGCAGGGCCGGCAGCACGTAGAGGTAGAAACACACCAGCGACGACACCGGATTGCCCGGCAGCCCGAACACCGGGGCGCGACCGCAGCGACCGAAGGTGAGCGGCTTGCCCGGCTTCTGCGCCACCCGCCAGAAGCGCTCCTCGTATCCGAGCTCGGCGAGGATCGTCCGCACGTAGTCGAAGCTGCCGACGGACACGCCGCCGGTCGAGAGCACCACGTCGGCGTTCAACGCGTCGGCGAACGCGGCGCGGATCAGCGGCGGCCGGTCGCGCACGATGCCGAGGTGGAGCGGCTCCGCCCCCGCCTCCTCCACCGCCGCCGCCAGCGTGTAGGCGTTGCTGTTGACGATCTGGCCCGGCCCCAGCGGCTCGCCGAGGTCGACCAGCTCGTCGCCGGTCGAGACAATCGCCACCCGCGGCCGCCGCGCCACGCGCAGCATCGACATCCCGAGCGAGGCGAGCAGGCCGATATCGGCCGGCCGCAGCAGCCGACCGGCCTCGAGCACCGTCTCGCCGGCGCGCATGTCCTCGCCCGGCTCGCGGATGTTGGCCCGCGGCGCGACCGCGGCGCGGATCGCCACGCCCTCGGATACCTCGCTGGTATCCTCGACCCGGACGACGGCATCGGCGCCGTCCGGCATCGGCGCGCCGGTCATGATGCGGATCGCCGTGCCCGGCGCCACCGGTTGGCTCGCCACCGCGCCGGCAGCGACGGTCTCGAGGACGCGCAACACCACCGGGCCGCTGGCCGACGCGGCGCTGACGTCGGCCTGGCGCACCGCGTACCCATCCATCGCCGAATTGCGGAACGGCGGCACGTCGCGCGGCGCCTGGATGGCCTCGGCCAGCACGCGGCCGCGCGCCACGGCCAACGGGACCTGCTCGCCGCCGACCCGCGGCAGGTCCTCGAGCACGCGGTCGAGCGCTTCGCGCACGCTGATCATCGCCGGTTCGCGGCGGCACGCTATGCGGGCCCCGGAACCTTGTCAACGCGCTCCATCATTCGTGGCTGCGGTCCCTGCGATCAGCCGACGTGATGCCACAGGCTGGGCGTCCCTCGTTTCCCTCGCCGGCGCCCTATGTTAACTCACGGGCTCGCGTGCCAATCATGAAATCACGCCTCCGCCACGCGCGTGCCCGGCTCGCGCCGCGCGTCGCTCCGGCGCCCCCGCTCGCCGACGTCCTGGCGGCGTTCAACGACGCCGTGGTCGTGCTCGACCACGAACAGCGGGTGGTGCTGTTCAACCCCGCCGCGGAAGAGCTCACGGGAGTGCCGCAGCGCCGCGCCCTCGGCGAGCCCTGCGCCCGCCTGTTCCAGGACACGCCCCTGATCGGCGAGGTGGTGGATCGGGTGATCCGCCTCGGCCAGAGTGAGTCGCGCACCGACGAGGGACTGGTGCGCGGCCGTCGGCGGGTCCCCGTGCGCGTGAGTTGTGCGCCACTGTGGGAACGCGACCGGGTGACGGGCGCCGCCCTGGTGATCCACGATCTCGGCTACCAGCGGACCCTCGAGGACTCGGCGCGGCGCCACGAGAGCCTGGCCCGCCTCGGCACGCTGGTCGCCGGCCTCGCGCACGAGGTCCGCAACCCGCTCGCCGGCATCAAGGGCGCGGCGCAACTGCTCCAGCACCATCCGTCGGCGCCCGCCGATCTCGCCGAGTACACCGCGGTGATCACGCGCGAGGTGAACCGCCTGAGCGCGCTGGTCGAGGACCTCCTCACCCTCGGCGCGCCGCCCAAGCCGCGGCTGGCGCCGGTCAACGTGCATCGCATCCTGCAGGAAGTCGTGGCGGTGGTCGAACCGGAGCTCACGCGCGCCAACGTGCGCCTGCAGTTCGCCTTCGACCCCAGCCTCCCCGACCTGCAGGCCGACGCCTCGCAGCTCAGCCAGGTGTTCCTCAACCTGCTGCGCAACGCCCAGGAGTCGATGGCCGTCGACGGCACCGCCCCGCCGGAGCGCAACGCCATCACCCTCGGCACGCGCATGGAAACCGACTTCCACATCCAGCGCGCCTCCGCTGGCAGCCGCAGCTTCCTGCGGGTCGAGGTCGCGGACCAGGGCTGCGGCATCGACGCGGCGACGGCGGCCCAGATGTTCGAGCCCTTCTTCACCACCAAGGCGCGCGGCACCGGCCTCGGTCTGGCGATCTCCGCGAAGATCGTCTCCGAGCACGGCGGCATCATGCGCGCCGCGCCCAACCACCCGTACGGGACGGTGATCACCGTCTCGCTGCCGGTCGCCAGGGGATGAGCATGGAATCGACCTCGCCGGGCACCATCCTGGTGGCGGACGACGAGGAGAGCGTCCGCTTCGTCCTCGCCAAGGCGCTGGAGAGCGCCGGGCACGTGGTGCTGCAGGCCAGCGGCGGCCGCGAAGCGCTCGACCGCCTGCGCGAACGCCCGTTCGACATCGCCTTCATCGACCTGCGCATGCCCGATTACGACGGCCTCGCCGTGCTCGGGTCGGCGCGCGAGTCGGGCATCACCACGCCGATCGTCATCGTCACCGCCCAGAACACGATGGACAACGCCATCGAGGCGATGAAGCGCGGCGCCTACGACTACATCGCCAAGCCGTTCAACATCGACGAGGTGCAGGCGGTGGCGCATCGGGCGCTGGAGATGGCGCGCCTCTCGACCGATCTGAAACGGGTCGAGCGCGAGCTGCGCGGCCGCTTCGAGGTCGGCGTCGCGATCATCGGCAACAGCCCGGCGATGCAGGAGATCTACAAGATCATCGGCCGCATCGCGAACACCGACACGACGGTGCTCATCCAGGGCGAGAGCGGCACCGGCAAAGAGCTGATCGCCAAGGTGATCCACTACCATTCGCCGCGCTGGAGCGGGCCGTTCGTCGCCATCAACTGCTCGGCGATCCCGCGCGAGCTGCTGGAGAGCGAGCTCTTCGGCCACGAGAAGGGCGCCTTCACCGGCGCGACCGAGCAGCGCCCGGGCAAGTTCGAGCTCGCCCAGGGCGGCACGATCCTGCTCGACGAGATCGCCGACATGCCGCTCGAGCTGCAGGCGAAGCTGCTGCGCGTCCTGCAGGAACGCGAGGTGACGCGCCTCGGCGGCCGCGACACGATCAAGGTCGACTGCCGCATCCTCGCCGCCACCAACCAGTCGCTCGAGCGCGCCGCCAAGCAGGGCCGGTTCCGCGAGGACCTCTTCTTCCGCCTCAACGTGGTGCCGGTCCAGGTGCCGCCGTTGCGCGATCGCCGCGGCGACATCGCCGAGCTGCTCACCTTCTTCATCGACAAGATCAACCGCGAGATGGGCACCTCGATCACCGGCATCTCGCCCGAGGCGCGCGACCTGCTGCTGCGCCACAACTGGCCGGGCAATGTACGCGAGCTGGAGAACACGCTGATCCGCGCCGCCGTGCTGGCGTCGGGCTCGACCATCATGCCGCGCGACCTGGCCCTGGCGGCGCAGGAGTCGACGCCGGCGATGTACGGCGACATGTCGCTCGAGGAGATCGTCCGCCTCAAGCTGCGCGAGTATTTCCGCCAGACCGGCGACGTCGAGCCGTCCGACCTGTACGCGCTGATCCTCGAGCGCGTCGAGCGGCCGCTGATCGAGCTCACCCTGGAGCGCACCGGCGGCAACCAACTGCAGGCCGCCGCCATTCTCGGGATCAACCGCAACACCCTGCGCAAGAAGATCTCGACCCTGAAGATCACGCCGCGGCGCGGCGCGGCGCAGGAGTGATGGCGGCGTTCGCCTTTCCGGAGCCGCTCTATCCGATCGCCGACGCCGACAGCAGCGCCGACGTCATCGCCCTCGCGGAGGCGATCCTGGCCGGCGGCGCCCGGCTGCTGCAGTTGCGCGCCAAGCGCGCCACGACGCGCGAGCTGATCGCCCTCGCCCGCGCCGTGCAGACACGCGCGCGAAGGGCCGGAGCGCAGCTCATCCTCAACGACCGGGCCGACGTCGCCAAACTGGTCGGCAGCGGCCTCCACCTGGGACAGGACGATCTGCCACCGGCCGCGGCGCGCGCCATCCTCGGGCCCGAGGCGGTGATCGGCTTCTCCACCCACACCCTGGCGCAGCTCGATGCCGCCGTCCGCGCCGGCGGCGTCGACTACCTCGCCTTCGGCCCGATCTTCGCCACCCGCAGCAAGGCGAACCCCGATCCCGCGCTCGGTCTCGCGACCCTCGCCGCCGCCCGCCCGCGATGCCCGCTGCCCCTGGTCGCCATCGGCGGCATCAGCGCCGAGACGCTGCCGGCCGCGCGCCGCGCCGGCGCCGACGCCGTGGCGGTGATCGGCGCGATCGCCTCGGCGGCGGACCCGGCGGAGGCGACGCGTCGCCTCCGCGCCGCCTGTTGACCGCGACCGGCGCTCACAGCTCGTCGATCTGCGCCGGGTAGTCGATGTCGTCCTGGGCCCGATTGTCGAAGCGGGTGTACTCGGAGAAGAAGGTCACGGGCACCGTGCCGATGGGGCCATTGCGTTGCTTGGCGATGATCACCTCGGCCTCGCGCTCGTCGGCGTTCTTGTCGTATACCCACGGCCGGTAGAGGAACATGATGACGTCGGCGTCCTGCTCGATGGCGCCCGACTCGCGCAGGTCGGCCATGATCGGCTTCTTCTCGCCGCCGCGCGATTCGACGGCGCGGTTGAGCTGCGACAGCGCGACCACCGGCACGCTGATCTCCTTGGCCAGGGCCTTCAGCGAACGCGAGATGCCGGAGATCTCCTGCTCGCGGCTGTCGGTGGCGTGGCCGCGCATGAGCTGGAGGTAGTCGACGACGATGAGGCTGAGGTTGGCGTCGCGTTCGCGCTTGAGGCGCCGCGCCTTGGCGCGCAGCTCGAGGACGCTGATCGCCGGCGTGTCGTCGATGTAGATCGGGGCCTCGGACAGCCGTTCGGCGGCGATCGCCAGCTTCGGGTAGTCGCGCTGCGCGGCGAAGCCGGCGCGCACCTTGGACTGGTCGACGCGCGCCTCCGAGCAGAGCATGCGCAGCACGAGCTGCTCCTTCGACATCTCGAGCGAGAAGACCGCGACCCCGGACTTGCCCTCGAGCGCCGCATACTGCGCCATGTTCAGGGCGAAGGCGGTCTTGCCCATGCTCGGCCGGCCGGCGACGATCACCAGGTCGCCGGGCTGCAGGCCGGCGGTCTTCTTGTCGAGGTCGACGAATCCGGTCGGCACCCCGGTCACCAGCTCCTGGCGCTCGTAGAGCTGCTCGACCGCCTTCATCGACTCGACGACGATGTCGCGCACGCGGAAGAACGACGGACGCGCCTTGCGTTCGCTGAGCTGGAAGATCTGGTGCTCGGCCTCGTCCAGGAAGCTCTCGACGTCCGCCGGCGCCTCGTAGCCCTTGAGCGCGATCTCGGTGGTGGTGCTGATCAACGAGCGCAGGATCGCCTTGTCCTTCACGATGCGCGCGTAGTAGCCGACGTTCGCCGCCGTCGGCACCCGCTCCACCAGCTCGGCCAGGAAGGCGGCGCCGCCGACCTCCTGCAGCTCGTTGCGCGAGCGCAGGGCGTCGGCCAGCGTCACCAGGTCCACCGGCTCGTGCCGCTCGCTGAGATCGAGCATGGCGCGGAAGATCCGGCGGTGCGCCTCGCGGTAGAAATCCTCGGCGATGATCAGCTCGACGGCGCGGTCGAGGGCATTGTTGTCGAGCAGGATGCCGCCGATCACCGCTTCCTCGGCCTCGATGCTCTGGGGCGGAACCTTGCGCAGTGACTCGTCGGCCATGGCAGGGCTCCATACTCCAGTCACCGCGCCGCGGCGAGCCCGCTCGCGCGCGAGGTGCTGGAACATGAGCGCGATGCCATGCCTCGGCGCAAAACACCGTCACGAATCGCACGTTCACAGTTGAATCGGCTGCTCATTTCGGTCACAAGCAGCTAGAGGTGTCGGTGGTGGACGGAGTGAGCGTGCGGCGGACCGCGAAGCATATCCTTCCCATCGCGTTCGTCGCCCTGGCGATGGCGAGTGGCGCCCGGGCGGTCGAGGATCGCGAGCTCGGCCGGCTGACGGCGCGGGCCGCCGTCGCCGTCGATGCCCGCAGCGGCGCCGTGTACTTCGCCCGCAACCAGGATCTGCCGCTGCCCCCCGCCAGCACCACCAAGCTGCTGACCGCGATCATCGCGCTGCGCCACACGGCGCCGGACGAGCTCATGCGGGTGAGCGCCAACGCCGCCAGCATGCCGCCCTCCAAGGCGTACCTGAAGGCGGGGACCGTGTTCACCAGCCGCGCCATGCTGCAGGCGCTGTTGATGAAATCGGCGAACGACGCCAGCGTCGTCATCGCCGAGCACATCGGCGGCTCGGTGCCGGGCTTCGCGCGCCTGATGAACCAGACCGCGCGGTCGCTGGGCGCCAGCAACTCGAACTTCATCACCCCGAACGGGCTGCCGACGCCCGGCCACTACTCGACGGCGCGCGACATGGCGGCGATCATGCGGACCGCCCTGCAGACCCCGGGGATGCGCGGCATCCTGTCGACGCCGACCGACGCCATCGAGCCGGTCAGCGGCGGGCCACGGCGCATCGCGCTGCGCTCGACCAACCGCATGCTGTGGCGCGACGATCTGGCGGTCATCGGCAAGACCGGCTGGACGCGCGAGGCGAAGCGCTGCTTCGTCGGCATGACCTCCGCCAACGGCCACGAGGTGATCATCGCCATCCTCGGCTCCAACAATCTGTGGGCGGACGTCGAGCTGCTGAGCCGCTACGGCCTGGGCCAGGCGATGCCGGGGTACGAGGACTGGCGGCAGCGCAATGGCTGGCAGCAGGCGGCGGTGGATCCGCCGGCCGCGGCCGCGCCGCCGGCGGTGACCTGGTACCGCGGCACCGGCGGCGTCCAGGCCGCGCCGCCCTCGGAGCGCAGCGAGCGCAGCGCGCGGGTCGCCAGCGCGCCGGCGATGACGACCTTCCAGAAGGGTGGCACGGCGGCGAAGCGCCCGGCGGGCGCCGCGATGGCCCAGGGCGATCGCGAGGATCCCCGGCGCGCCACGCTGCGCTACCACGTCGAGCTCGGGCGCTACCGCAGCAAGGTGCGGGCGGAGCAGATCGCGCGCGACCTCACGAAGCGCGGCTACCGCTCCGAGATCGCCTCCAGCGGCGGCGCGTACCGCGTGGTGGTGAAGAACTTCCCCTCGCGCGACGCGGCGCGCAAGGCCGCGACCACGCTCGGCCGAGCGCTGAAGGTCGAGCCGGTCGTCACCGCGAGCCGATAGCCGCGCCTCCGCGTGGCGGCGCGCAACGCGGCCTGACGGACCCGTGCGCGCTCCGCCGGAGCGCGCACGGGTCCGTCAGGCTAGCGGCCGTACCGTTCGTGGATCAGGCGCAGCAGCGCGATATTGTCGCTGTGGCCGGTCTTGCGGGCGACGACCCGGCCGCGCAGCGGTCGGCCGAGCAGGTAGAGATCGCCGAGGATGTCGAGGATCTTGTGGCGCGCCAGCTCGTCGGGAAAGCGGAGCCGGGTGTTCACGACCTTCTCGTCGTCGATGAGGATGAAATTGTCGAGGCGGCCGCCGCTCGCCAGCCCCATCGAGGCGAGCGCCTTCATGTCGCGCATGAATCCGAACGTGCGCGCCGGCGCGATCTCGGCGCGGAACGAGTCGCCGTCGCAATGCTCGTAGGTGTACTCCTGTCGGCCGACCGGCGCCGGGTAGACCAGCGTGTAGTGGACGCTGAAGCCGTCGGCGGGCTCGATCGCGATGCCCTCGCCCTGCGGATCGTCGCTGCCGACCCGCAGCGGCTCGTCGACGACGATCGGCTCGATGCCGCCGCCCTGATCCTCGATCCCCGCCTGTTCGACCAGCTTGCAGAACTCGACCGCCGAGCCGTCCATCGCCGGCACCTCGCTCTGCACCTTGATGAGCGCGTTGGTGATGCCGTAGCAGTGCAGGGTCGCGAGCAGATGTTCCACGGTGGCGACAGTCATGCCGCCGCCGTGCAGCGTCGTCGCGTAGCCGGTGGAGTCGACGTAGTCGAGGTGCGCCGGAACCGAGGCGCCGCTGGTGAGGGCGGCGAAGACGATGCCGCGCCCGGCCGGCAGCGGGTTGAGGATCAGGCCGGACTTCACGCCGGTGTGCAGACCGTGACCGCTGGCGATCACCGACTTGCCGAGGGTGCGCTCCGGGACGACCCGAGCCATGGCGTGGCCGTTGAGCGCCGGCCGCGCCGCGGCGCGCGGCGCCCCATCGGCGCGCAGCGCCCGCTGCTCGAGAGCGCGCCCGACGACGCTCAGCAGGGCGTCGATGGAGAAGGGCTTCTCGATGAAGTCGAAGGCGCCCAGCTTGGTCGCCTGCACCGCGGTCTCGATGTTGCCGTGGCCGGAGATCATGATCACCTGCGGCCGCTCGGGCTCCTCCTGCAGACGGCGCAGCAGCTCGATGCCGTCCACCTCCGGCATCCACACGTCGAGCAGCACCAGTTCCGGGCGCTCGCGGCGCACCAGGGTCAGCGCGTGGCGACCGTCCTCGGCCTCGAGCACCCGCAGCCCTTCGTCGCTCAACACGCCGCGCAGCGAGGCGCGGATGTCCCCTTCGTCGTCCACGACCAGTACGGTTGGCATCGTGAGCTCCTCCCGATCTCGAGCGGCCGACGAGCGCGTCACGCCCCGACGGCGGCGCGCAGGCGATCCGGCTGACGCAGCGGAAACTCGATCACCACCCGCACCCCGCGCGGCTCGTTGTCGCGGACGCGGATGTACGCGTGGTGATCGGCGACGATCGCGGACACGATCGCCAGCCCGAGACCGCTGCCGTCCTTCTTGGTGGAAAAATACGGCTCGAAGACCCGCGCCTGCACGTCGGGCGTCATGCCGTGGCCATTGTCCGCCACCTCGAGGCGCACCAGGCCGATGCGCGGATCGTGGGCGATCGAGACCTCGATGCGGCCGCCGCCCTCGCCGCCCTTGCAGGCGTGGACGGCGTTGTCGAGCAGGTTGATGACCACCCGCTTGATGGCGTCGGGATCGATGTCCACCGCCGGCAGCCTCTCGGGCGCCGTGAAGGTGAACGCGACCTCGCGATGCCCTTCGCGGAACAGCACCAGCGCCTCCTCGACGACGGCGCGCAGATCGTGCGGCGCGACCTCCAGCGCCGGCAGGCGGGCGAAGGCGGAGAACTCGTTGACCAGCCGCTTCAACTGCTCCACCTGGGCGCCGATGGTGCGCGTGCACTCGTCGAGCAGCGCCCCATCCTCCCCCTGCAGGGTGCTGGCGTAGCGCTTGCGCAGCCGCTGCGCCGAGAGTTGGATCGGGGTGAGCGGGTTCTTGATCTCGTGCGCGATGCGGCGCGCCACCTCGCGCCATGCCTCCATCCGCTCGACGCGGAGCAGGAAGGTGACGTCCTCGAAGAAGAGGATCATGCCGAGCGGCATCCCCTCCTCGTCGCGCAACGCGGTCGCGGTGGCGAAGGCGGTCACCGGCCGGGCACCGCCCGCCAGTTTGAGCTGCAGCTCGAGTCGATCACGGCGCTCGCTGCGCAGGCGTTCGATCAGCTCCGCCACCGGCTGCAGATCGGCGCGCGCGAAGACGTCCTGCCAGCGCCGGCCGCGCGCGTCCTCGCAGCGCAGCCCGAGCATGCTGGCGGCGGCCGGGTTCACCGTCGCCACCGCGCCGGTGGGATCGAGCGAGACGACGCCGGCCGTGATGTTCTCGAGGATGCTCTCGATGTAGCGATGGCGCTCGGCGAGCTCGCCGTGGATCGTCTTGAGATCGCCGGCCATGCGGTTGAACGAGGTGACCAGCGTGCCGATCTCCTCGTCGCCGCCGGCGGCGGCGCGATAGTCCCAGTTCCCCTGCGCCACCTCGCGCATGCCCTCGCCGAGGCGCTGGATCGGCACCGTGATGCCCTTGGCGAAGTAGAAGCCGAACCAGGTCGCCGAGAACAGCACCACCAAGGTGATGAGGAAGAAGGTGATCGTGTAGCCGCCGCGGATCGGCTGCTTCAGCACCTTGAGCTGACGGTACTCGTCGACCGCCTTCGCGGTGCGGCGCGCGGCGGTCGACACGTCCTGCGAAATGGCCCGCGCCACCACCACGGCGGCGACGACCCCGCCCTCCGGATCGCGCGCCGGCACGCCGCCGACCACGAGATCGCCGCGGCCGAGGCGTTCGGTGCGCGCGAACTCCTGCCCCTGGGCGAACAGCGCCCGCAGCTCGCCGCGCGGCAGCGGCACGCCGCGCGCGGCGATGCGCTCGCCGTGCGCGGTGGCGATCGGACCGGCGGGGCTGACCACGTCGATGCCGTCGACGCGCTGGTTCTCGCGCTCGGTCGAGAGCAGCGAGTTGAGCTCGGCGCGGCGCGCGCTGGCGAGCAGGCCGCGGCGCTCGATCTCGCGCGCCACCCGGTCGCCGACCACCAGGGTGTCGTCGGCCGCCTGCTGGTAGTAGCGGTGCGCCACGTCGAGCGCGCCGGTGAGCGCGGTCTGCACCCGCAGGCCGAACCAGTTCTCGATCACGCTGGCGAAGAAGCCCTGGGCGACCACGAACAGCAGCACGGTCGGGATCAGCGACAGGCTGGCGAAGGCGAGCACCAGGCGGGTGCGCAGGCGGGCGCCGAGGATGCGGCGCCGCCGCTCGACCACCAGCTTGGTGAGATTGCGCGCCACCAGGAACACCAGCAGCACGAGCAGGATCAGGTTCAGGTTGATCAGCAGGAAGAAGACGATGTTGCCGGACTGCGACGGGCTGTCCTGGAAGTCCGGCAGGCGGGTCTGGAAGAAGGCGAAGACGACGAACGCCACCGCCGTCACGGCAATCAGCACCGCCTCGCGCCGCCGCCTCCGCACCTCGTCCCGGGGCAGGTCCGACGAGGCCAAGCGGAGCTGTCTGAGCCACCGCGGGATCAACGGGGGGAGTCTAGGAGGGGCGGAGGTTGGGGGCAAGCACGCCCGGAAGCGGGATGCCTACGCCCCGTGCCCGTGCCTGGGCCCGACCGGCCGCCGGCTTCGCACGCGAGCACAGGGGGAAGGGCGACGTGGGCCGGTCAGCGCCGGAACAACCAGAACAGGAGCGTCAGGGCGATGCTGACGAGGATCGAGGTGGCGAGCGGGAAGTAGAAGGTCACCGGGCCGCGTTCGACGACGATGTCGCCGGGCAAGCGGCCCAGCCACGGCAGGCGGCCGGCGAACGTGAGGACCAGGCCGACGGCGAAGAGGACGCCCCCGGTGATCATCAGGAAGCGGCCGAGGTCGCCCATGGGTTACTCGAACAGCGAGCCCTGCGGCGCGCTGCTGGGCCGGCGGCGGCCGAAGTGGCCGTAGGCGAGTGGGGTCGCGACCCGGCCCTTCGGCGTGCGGTTGAGGAAGCCCTCCTGGATCAGGAAGGGCTCGTAGACGTCCTCGATGGTGTCCGCCTCCTCGCCGATCGCGGCGGCGAGGGTGTCGACGCCGACCGGGCCGCCGCCGAACTTGTCGATGATCGCCAGCAGGAGGGCGCGGTCCATGCGGTCGAAGCCGCGCCCGTCCACCTCGAGCAGCGCCAGCGCGTCGTCGGCGACGGCGCGGGTGATGACGCCGCCGGCGCGCACCTGCGCGAAGTCGCGCACCCGGCGCAGCAGGCGGTTGGCGATGCGCGGCGTGCCGCGGGCGCGGCGGGCGATCTCGTCGGCGCCGGCGTCCTCGATCGGCACCTCGAGCTTGGCGGCGGCGCGGCGGACGATCTCCGCCAGCTCGTCGGCGAGATAGAAGTCGAGCCGCAGGCTGACCCCGAAGCGGTTGCGCAGCGGCGCGCTCAGCAGCCCGGCGCGGGTCGTGGCGCCGACCAGCGTGAAGCGTTTCAGATCGAGTTTGATCGAGCGCGCCGACGGTCCCTGGCCGATCATGACGTCGATCTGGAAGTCCTCCATCGCCGGGTAGAGGATCTCCTCGACGACGCGATTCAGGCGGTGAATCTCGTCGATGAACAGCACGTCGCCCTGCTCGAGGTTGGTGAGCAGCGCCGCGAGATCGCCCGGGCGCTCGATCACCGGGCCCGAGGTGGAGCGGACGTTGACCCCCATCTCGCGAGCGATGACGTAGGCGAGCGAGGTCTTGCCGACGCCCGGCGGTCCGTACAGCAGCGTGTGGTCGATACTCTCGCCGCGGGCGCGCGCCGCGTCGATGGCGACGCGCAGGTTGTTCTTCACCGAGGTCTGGCCGATGTAGTCGGCGAGGTTGGTCGGGCGCAGCGCCGAGTCGAGCGCCGACTCGTCGTCGACCGGATCGCCCGACACCAGGCGTGGGGTCTCGTGCTCGCTCATCCGCTCAGCTTCTGCAGCGCCTTCCGGATCACGTCCGCCAGCTCGTGCGCCCCCGCCGCGCTGGCGGCGCGCACGGCGCGTTCGGCGTCGGCGGCACGGTAGCCCAGATTGACCAGAGCGGAAACCGCCTCGGCATCGCTGGCGCCGTCCGCCGCCGCGTCCGCGGACGGGGCCAGCATCAGCTTCCTCACCCGGTCCTGCAGCTCGACGACGAGGCGCTCGGCGGTCCGCTTGCCGACCCCGGGAATCGCCACCAGGCGGGCGACGTTGCCGCTCGCCAACGCCTCGCTCAAGTGGTCGGCCGGCAGCCCGGACAGGATGTTCAGCGCCATGCGCGGGCCGATCCCGGAGACGGTGATGAGCGCCCCGAACAAGGCCTGCTCGGCGGCGCTGGCGAAGCCGAAGAGCTCGAGCGCGTTCTCCCGCAGGTGGGTGTGGATGCCGAGCGTCACCTCCGCGCCCTCCGCCGGCAGGGCGCCGAAGGCGGTCAGCGACACCAGCACGCGATAGCCGACGCCGTGCACGTCGACGATCAGCGCCTCCGGGGACTTGAGCGCCAGGCGACCGGTGAGGCGCGCGATCATCGCCGCCAGCTCACCCGCCGACCGCGGCCGGCGCCGCCCCAGCCACGCGCCGCGGCGGCGGCGAGCAGCGCGTCGCCGTGGCCGGCGTGGGCGTGGCAGATCGCGGCGCCCAGCGCGTCCGCCTCGTCCGCCGCCAGCGCCTCGCCGACGGCCAGCAGTCGCCCGACCATGAGCTGCATCTGCGCCTTGGTCGCCCGGCCGCTGCCGGCCACCGCCAGCTTGATCCGCGCCGGGCTGTACTCGGCGACTCCGATGCCGGCGCGGCTGGCGGCGACCATCACCGCGCCGCGCGCCTCGCCGAGCCGAAATGCCGACTGGATGTTGTCGCCGACGAAGGTCTGCTCGAGGCTCAACGCGCTCGGCCGGAAGCGTTCGCAGAGGTCGAGCATCGTGTCGCAGATCAGCGCCAGGCGGTCGGCACGGACGCCCTGGCAACGCAGGATGCCGCTGGCGACCCGCGCCAGCCGGGCGCCGCGCGCGTCGATGACCCCCCAGCCGAGCACGACGGTGCCGGGATCGACGCCGAGCACGCGCAACGCCGGCGGCAGCGCGCCGGCGCGTGGGCCGTCTCCTGCTGCGGCGCGTCGGTTCCCGTCCACTCCCCCTCCCCTCCGCCGCCGGGTCCCGCCCCGCGATCAGGCGGCGCTCAGCCGTTCCAGCTCTTCCGGCGGGATGTCGAAGTTCGACGCCACTTCCTGGACGTCGTCGTGGTCCTCGAGCTCCTCGACCAGCTTCAGCGTCTGCTCGGCCTGCGCGCCGGTGAGGCTCAGGGTGGTCGACGGGACCATGCTCAGCGCCGCGCTGCTGGTGGCGATCTTCGCCTTCTCCAGCGCCTCGCGCACCGCCTCGAACGCGTCCGGCGCGGTGCTGACGGTGAAGACGTCGCCGTCATCGCTGACGTCGTCCGCGCCGGCGTCGAGCGCCACCTCGATCAGCCGCTCCTCATCGACCGCCGTCCTGTCGACGGTGAGGATCCCCTTCTTGCTGAACATCCAGGCGACGCAGCCGGCCTCGCCCATGTTGCCGCCGAAGCGGCCGAAGAGGTGGCGCAGCTCCGACACCGTGCGATTGCGGTTGTCGGTCATCGCCATCACCAGCACCGCCGCCCCGCCGGGTCCGTAGCCCTCGTAGGTGACTTCCTCGTAGGTGACACCCTCGAGCTCGCCGGTCCCCTTCTTGATGGCACGCTCGATGTTGTCGGTCGGCATGCTCTGGGCGCGCGCCGTCGTCACCGCCGTGCGCAGGCGCGGGTTGGCGTTGATGTCGCCGCCGCCCAGCTTGGCGGCGACGGTGATCTCCTTGATCAGCTTGGTGAAGAGCTTGCCGCGCTTGGCGTCCTTCGCGGCCTTCTTGTGCTTGATGGTGCTCCACTTGGAGTGGCCTGACATGGATGCTCTCCCGCAGCGGATTCGGGCTGATCGTTAGCACACGCGCGGGCGCCGCTTCAACGCGTTCCCGCGCCGCCCGCCCGCGGGCAAGTCTTCGAAGTCACACAACTTTCGGCGCGCAGCCGGCGTTCAGGATGGACCTCGGAGCAGGCCGTCGAGGTGGCCGCCCTGCTCCAGCTCGTAGAGCTCGTCGAACCCGCCGATCGCCTGCTGATCGATGAAGATCTGCGGCACCGTGCGTCGGCCCGACGCCTCGATCATCTCGGCGCGCCGCGCCGCATCGCCGGTGACGTCGATCTCCTCGTACGCCACGCCTTTGCGATCGAGCAGGCGCTTGGCCTGGACGCAGTAGGGGCAGGACACACTGGTGTAGATGCGCACGGGGGCGGCCATGGAGCAGTTGTAACGAGGGGGTCCGGGGGGAGCAATCCACCTCGACCCGCGCGCCGAGGCGCGTTGATTCCCCATCCGGTGCGCGCTAGCAGCCGGGCATGACCGTCGGCGAAGCCTTCGAAGGGCTGGTGCGCATCATGCACCGGCTGCGCAGTCCCGGCGGCTGCCCGTGGGACGGCGAGCAGACGCACGCCTCCATCAAGCCGTACACGATCGAGGAGGCGTACGAGGTCGCGGAAGCGATCGACAGCGGCGACGATCGCGAGCTCTGCACCGAGCTCGGCGATCTGTTGCTGCAGATCGTCTTCCACGCCGAGATGGCCGGCGAGCGCAACGCCTTCACGGTCGCCGACGTCATCGCCGCGATCAGTGACAAGATGGTGCGCCGCCACCCGCACGTCTTCGCCGACGTGCAGGTGAGTGGCGCCGACGACGTGCTGCGCAACTGGTCGCGGATCAAGGCCGCCGAACGCAGGGCCGGCGGCGACGCCTCGGCGTTGGCCGGCGTGCCGCGCGCCATGCCGGCGCTGCTGCGCGCGCAGCGGCTGGGCGAAAAGGCCGGCCATGCCGGGTTCGACTGGAGCGATGCCGGGGGGGTGCTCGCCAAGGTGCGCGAGGAGCTCGGCGAGCTCGAGGCGGCGCTGGCGACCGGCGATCGGGCGCACGCCGCCGCCGAGCTCGGCGACCTGCTGTACGCCGCCACGTCGCTGGCGCGGCATCTCGGCACCGTCGCCGAGGACGCGCTGAACGGCGCCGCCGACCGCTTCAGCGATCGCTTCCGGCACATGGAATCGGCGCTGGCGGCCGACCAGCGCGACGTCCACGGCGCAACGCCCGAGGAGCTGGACGCACTCTGGCAGGCGGCGAAGCGCGCCCTGGCGCGGTAGCCGCTGCGCCCGCGCTCCCGGCCGCGCCGAGCGCCCGCGGGTCACGCACGCCGCGCGCGTCGGATGCGCGCCGCGATGGTCCGGCGGACGCTGGCCACCTCGGGCCCGCCGAGCGCCACCGCGGCGGCCCCGTACAGGGCGCCGCCGGCGGCGATGATGCCCGTCAGCGCCAGCGCGCGATGCAGGCCGGGCGCCATCCAATCGACCATCGGCGCCAGCCCGGCGAGCAGCGCCGCCATCGCCAGCGACGCAACGGCGGCGCGCAGCAGCGAGCCGCCGATCGTGCTCGTCTCCAGGCCACCGAGGCGACGGTTGATCGGCACCGCCAGCAGCGCGGCATTGACGGTCACCGCGATCGACGCCGCCATCGCCAGGCCGACGTGGCCGAGGTCGGCGATGCGCAGCGCGCCCGCGACGCCACCGATCGCCGCCCCCAGGGACGAGCCGCCGGCGTAGGGCAGCGCGCCGACCAGCGCCAGGCTGGCCAGCAGGTTCACCGCGAAGGCCCCCGCCGCGGCCCACATCGGCAGGCGCGGCTCGCGCAGGGCATAGAACGCCGGCGCGATCACCCGCACGAGCGCCAACGCCCACAGCCCGGCGGCGTAGGCCTGCAACGCCGCCGCCGTCAGCTCGACATCGGCGGCGGTGAAGGCGCCGCGCTGGAACAGCACCGCGGTGATCGGCCGTGCCAGCAGCACCAGCGCCACCGTCGACGGCACCGCGACGTAGTTGGTGAGCGCGATCGCGAAGCTGAGGCTGTGGCGCATCTCGGCGTGCGCCTGCCGCACCGCCTGCTCGGCAAAGCTCGGCAGGGCGGCGGTGCCGAGGGCGACGGCGACCAGACCGATCGGGAACTCGAGCAGTCGGCCGGCGTACCACAGCGCCGAGACGCAGCCGGCGGGCAGCAGGGAGGCGATGCTGGTGCTGAGCAGGACGTTGATCTGGTACATCGCCGTGCCGAGCGTCGCCGGGGCCAGCAGGCGCCAGATCGCGCCCAGCGCCGGATGGCGCGGCTCCCACGCCGGCATCACCGCGGTGCCGTCGCGGCGCAGCGCCGCGATCTGCAGCAGCAGTTGCAGCGCGCCGCCGAGCAGGACGCCGACCACCAGCGACGCGACGCCGAGGCGCGAGGTCAGCGCCACCGCGGCGGCGATGATGCCCAGGTTGAGCAGCACCGGCGACAACGCCGGGGCGAGGAAGTGGCGGCGGGCGTTGAGGTACCCTCCGTAGACCGCGACCAGCGAGATCAGCAGCAGGTAGGCGAACAGCCAGCGCGCCAGGCGATCCGCGAGGGCCCGGGTGGCCGGCTCGGCCGCGAACCCCGGGGCCAGCAGCGCCATCCAGGCCGGGGCGAAGATCACCCCCAGCAGCGTGAGGGCGACCAGGGCCAGCCCGAACGCGGCCACGGTGGCGCGCAGGGCGCGCTCGGCGGCGGGTGGCGGGCCGGCGGCGAGGTAGGAGCCGAACACCGGGACGAAGGCGGCGCTCATCGCCCCCTCCCCCACCAGCCGGCGCAGCAGATTGGGCAGCCGGAAGGCGACGAAAAAGGCATCCGCCGCCGGCCCGGCGCCGAAGTAGTAGCCCGTGACGGCATCGCGCACGAGACCGCTGACCCGGCTGGCCAGGGTCAGGGCTCCGACCTGCCCGGCGGCGCGGGCGATGCGGCGGTTCTCGCTCATCTCCGGCGGTCAGATTGCCTTGCCCAGGCACCCATGGTAGGCGAACGGTTTCCAGCGAGGAGGACCATCTGTGGCCAACCGGCACGCGTCCGCGATCAAGCGGAACCGGCAGAACGAGAAGCGACGCCTGCGCAACCGCTCGGTGCGCGCCAAGGTGCGCTCGGAAGTGCGCAAGGTGCGCGAGGCGGTCGCCGGCAAGGACGCCGGGGCCGCGGCGACGGAGCTCAAGACGGCGATCAAGGAACTGAGCAAGGCGGCCTCGAAAGGCATCCTGCACAAGAACGCCGCTTCGCGTCGCATCGGTCGTCTCAGCAAGCAGGTGGCCGCGCTGCAGCGCGGCTGATCCGCCCCGCCGCCTCGGGCGGCATCAGAAGTCGTCCAGAATCCGGTCGTGAACGTCACGGGCGATCGAGCGCACCATGCGCTGGATCGCCCGTTGTTTTTCGGTCTCGGCGAGCTGGATGTCCGTCAGGTCGGCCAGGTTGGCGAAGTCGAGCGTGCCCTGCTGGAACTGCGAGGAGCTCGGCACCACGGTCTGGCGGCTGACGCTGTAGTCCTCGATCGCCAGCATGCGCTTGCCGCGCCACAGCACGGCGCCGTCGCTCTGCCGGGTGAGCACGACGTCGAGCACCAGCTTGGCCTCGTACTCGAGCGCCTCGTCGTCGGAGTTGAACGCCACCGGTCGCGTCTTGAACTCGCGGATCGTGCCGCTGATCACGCCCTCGCCCTCGCTCGGGTGCTCGCGCAGCGCCAGCGCGCCGTGCTCGTAGAACTCGCGCTCGACGGCGAAGGCCAGCGTCTTGCTCAGTCCCTCCTGATGCGACTCGTTGCGGAACTCCCCCACGGCGACGCTGGTGATGTTGCCCGGCACCTTCGTCTGCTGGCCGGCGAGCGTGTAGCCGCAGCCGGACAGCAGCAGGCCGGCGAGCACCGCGGCGCGGACGCGGGGGCGCCAGGCGTCAGGCGACCACATTGACCAATCGCCCGGGGACGACGATCACCTTGCGCGGCGGCTTGCCGTCGAGCGTGCGGGCCACGCCGTCGCTGGCGAGCGCCAGCCGCTCGATGGTGGCGGTGTCGGCGTCGCGTGGCACGCTGATGACGTCGCGCCGCTTGCCATTCACCTGCACGGCCAGCTCGATCGTGTCCTCGACGCACAGCGCCGCGTCGTAGCTCGGCACGCTGGCCAGCGCGATCAACGACGCCTCGCCGAGCCGCGACCACAGCTCCTCGGCCAGGTGCGGCGCGTAGGGCGCGAGCAGGCGGAGGAAGTCGCGGACGATGGCGCGCGGCAGCGTGGCGCTGGCGGTCGCCTCGTTCACGAACACCATCATCTGCGCGATGGCGGTGTTGAAGCGCAGCCCCTCGGTGTCCTCGAGCACCTTCTTGATCGTCAGGTGGAGGGTGCGGCGCAACGCCGCCTCGCTCTCCGCCGGCGCGTCGCAGAGCCGCGCCGCGGCGCCGCCGCTGCGCTCGTCGACCACCAGGCGCCAGGCGCGCTGCAGGAAGCGGTAGACGCCCTCGACGCCCGACATCTGCCACGGCTTCACCTGATCGAGCGGGCCCATGAAGAGCTCGTAGAGTCGCATCGCATCAGCGCCATACGCCGCGATCACGTCGTCCGGGCTGACGACGTTGAGGCGCGACTTCGACATCTTTTCGATCTGCGTCGCGAGTGGCTCGCCGGTGGCGCGGGCGCAGGCGATGCCGTCGCGCTCCTCGACCTCACTCGGGTGATAGTACTTGCCGCGCGCGTCCTGGTAGCTGTAGGCGAGAATCATCCCCTGGTTGAACAGGCGCTGGAACGGCTCGCTGGTGTGCACCAGGCCGCAGTCGTAGAGCACCTTGTGCCAGAAGCGGGCGTAGAGCAGGTGCAGCACGGCGTGCTCGACGCCGCCGACGTACAGGTCGACCGGCATCCAGTACTGCTCGGCCGCCGCCGACCACGGCTCGCGGTCATTGGTCGGATCGAGGTAGCGCAGGTAGTACCAGCACGAGCCTGCCCACTGCGGCATGGTGTTGGTCTCGCGCACGCCGACGCGACCGTCGGGCAGGCGCACCATCAGCCAGTCGTCGCCGGCGCGGGCGAGCGGCGGCTTGCCGTCCTCGGTCGGCCGGTACTCGTCGATCGGCGGCAGCGTCACCGGCAACTGATCGGGCGGCAGCGGCAGCGAGGTGCCGTCCTCGAGCCAGACCACCGGGATCGGCTCGCCCCAGTAGCGCTGGCGCGAGAACAGCCAGTCGCGCAGGCGGTACTGAGTGCGGACCGTGCCGAGGTTCCGCTCCTCGAGCCAGGCGATCATGCGCGCCTTGGCGGCGTCGACGGCGAGCCCGTCGAGGAACTGCGAGGCCACCAGCGTGCCGTCGCCGACGTAGGGCGCCTCCTGCACTGGGACGCTGCCGCCGGACACCACCTCGCGGATCGGCAGATCGAAGCGGCGCGCGAACTCGTGGTCACGCTCGTCGTGCGCTGGCACCGCCATGATCGCGCCGTGGCCGTAGGTCATCAGCACGTAGTCGGCGATCCAGATCGGCAGCCGTTCGCCGGTGACCGGGTGGAGCGCGTCGGCGCCGGTGTAGACGCCGGTCTTGCCCGCGTCGGCGCCGCCTTCGACGCGGCGCGCGGCGGCGGCGACGTACGCCTCGACGGCGGCGCGCTGTGCCGGGCTGGCGATCCGCGCCACCAGCGGATGCTCGGGCGAGAGGACGCAGTAGGTGCAGCCGAACAGCGTGTCGGGTCGCGTCGTGAAGACCGGGAAGGTGAGCGCAGAGTCGGCGACGCGGAAGGTGATGTCGGCGCCCAGCGACTTGCCGATCCAGTTGCGCTGCATGTCCTTGACCCCCTCGGGCCAGTCGAGGCCGTCGAGGTCGTCGAGCAGGCGCTCGGCGTAGGCGGTGATGCGCAGCATCCACTGCTGCATGTTGCGCCGCTCCACGGGATCGCCGGTCTCGACGTACTTTCCGTCCTTCACCTCCTCGTTCGCCAGCACCGTGCCCAAGGCCGGGCACCAGTTCACCGGCATCTCCGCGACGTAGGCGAGTCCGCGCTCGTACAACTTCAGGAAGATCCACTGCGTCCAACGGTAGTAGTCGGGCAGGGCGGTGCTGATCTCGCGCCCCCAGTCGTAGCTGAAACCGAGGCGCTTGATCTGGCGGCGGAAGGTGTCGACGTTGCGCTGCGTGATCACCGCCGGGTGGATGTTCTCGCGCATCGCCGCCCGCTCGGCGGGCAGGCCGAAGGCGTCCCAGCCCATCGGGTGGAGGACGTTGTAGCCCTGCATGCGCTTGAGGCGCGCCAGCACGTCGGTCGCGGTGTAGCCCTCTGGATGCCCGACGTGCAGCCCGGCGCCCGACGGGTACGGGAACATATCGAGGATGTAGTACTTCGGCTTCGCCGCCCACTCGGCGGGCTCGGTCGGGGCGCGGAACGTGCGCCGCTCCTCCCAGACCTGCTGCCACTTGGGCTCGATGACGGCGGGGTCGTAGCGCATGGCGGATTCGGTGGCAGCTACCAGAGGGTCGGGGTCAACAAAAGGATCGCGGATCACGCGGATTTCACGAATCGGGCTCCCGCTCGATCCGTGCGATCCGCGCCATCGCCGGCTGGTCTTCCGCTCACGACGCCACGGGCTTCTGGCCGCGTTCGAGGCCCATTCGCTTGGCGACGGCGTCGAGCACGCCGTTGACGAAGGCGGCGGATTCGCTGGTGCCGAAGCGGCGCGCCACCTCGACGGCCTCGTTGATCGCGATCTCCTTCGGCAGGCCGTGGGTCATTTCGTAGACGGCGATGCGGATGACCGTCGCGTCGATCTGCGCCAGGCGATCGAGCTTCCAGTGTTCCGACACCGACTCGACCTGGGCGTCGATCGCGGCGCGCTCGGCGCGCACGCCGCGCACCAGCACCCAGGCGAACTCGCGGGCGCGCGGGCTGGCATCGAAGCTCTCGGCGAAGCTGTGCAATCCCTGCTCGGACATCTCGCCGCTCATGTCGAGTTGGTAGAGGACCTGCAGCGCGAGCTCGCGCCCCTTGCGGCGCACGCTCATGCGAAGTCGCGCGCCAGGTTCGCCATTTCGATCGCCACCACCGCCGCCTCGGCGCCCTTGTTGCCGTGCGCGCCGCCGGCGCGCTCCAGCGCCTGCTCGAGGGTGTCGGTGGTGAGCACCCCGAGGGCGATCGGCAGGTGGTAGGCCGTGCCGAGCCGGCCGAGCTCGGCGACCACCCAGGTGGCGATCATGTCGAAATGCGGCGTCTCGCCCCGCACCACCGCGCCGAGGGCGACGATGGCGTCGACGCGCCGGCTGCGGGCGTACAGGTCGGCGAGCAGCGGCAGCTCGAAGGCGCCGGACACGTGCGCCACCTCGATCGCCGCGTCGGCGACCCCATGCTGCGCGAGCGCCGCGAGCGCGCCCGCGAGGAGGCGCTCGGTGACGACGCTGTTGAAGCGCGAGACGGCGACGCCGACGCGCAGGCGCGATCCGTCGCGGGAGGTGTCGTGGCGACGCATCGCGGGCTCAGCTCAGCTTCAGACCGCTGAACAGGTGACCGAGCTTCTCCTGCTTGGTGCGCAGGTAGCGGATGTTGCCCGGATGCGGCGGCACCTCGATCGGCTCGCGGGAGGCGACGGCGATGCCGTAGGTCTCGAGCCCCTCGATCTTCTTCGGGTTGTTGGTCACCAGGCGGATACTGTTCACGCCCAGGTCGCGCAGGATCTGGGCAGCGATGCCGTAGTCGCGCCCGTCCTCCTTGAAGCCGAGCTCGAGGTTCGCTTCGACCGTGTCGCGGCCCTGGTCCTGCAGCGCGTAGGCGCGCAGCTTGTTGGCGAGGCCGATGCCGCGCCCCTCCTGGTGCAGATAGACGAGCACGCCGCGCTTCGCGGCGCCGATCATGTGCAGCGCGCGTTCGAGTTGGTCGCCGCAGTCGCAGCGCGCCGAGCCGAACACGTCGCCGGTGAGGCACTGCGAGTGCAGCCGCACCATCACGTCGTCGCGGCCGTCGACGCTGCCCTTGACGAGCGCGAGGTGCTCGTGGCCGTCGACCGCGTTGCGGTAGACGACGGCGCGGAAGCGGCCACCGCTGCGGATGGTGAGCGGCCGCTCGACGACGCGCTCGACCAGCGATTCGGTGCGCAGGCGATAGGCGACGAGATCGGGGATGCGCACGATGCGCAGCTCGAACAGCTCCGCCAACGCCCGCAGGTCGTCCTCGGCGGCGAGGCTGCCGTCGTCCTTCAGGATGGCGCACACCGCGGCCGCGGGCGCGCGACCGGCGAGGCGGGCGAGGTCGATCGCGGCCTCGGTGAGGCCGGGTCGGGCCAGCACGCCGCCGGCGCGGCCGACGATCGGGATCACGTGCCCGGGCATGACGATGTCGTCGGGGCCGGCGTCGGGCGCCATCGCCGCCTGGATGGTGGTCGACCGGTCGCTCGCCGAGATGCCGGTGGAGACGCCGCGCCGCGCTTCGATGGACGCGCCGTACGACCGGCGGAGCACGGACGGCGCGTCCGGCGCCATGAGCGGAATGCCGAGCTTGCGCAGGCGGTCGTCGGTGAGCGCCAGGCACACCAGACCGCGGGCGTGCATGGCCATGAAATTGACCGCCTCGGGCGTGACCAGGTCGGCGGCCATGCAGAGCTGCGATTCGCCGCTCTCCGCCTCGGTCAGGATCACGAAGCGGCCGGCGCGCAGGTCGGCGAGCGCCGCGTCCATCTCGTCAGCGCGCATCGGCACCCTCCGGCACGGCGCGCAGCAGCCAGTCGTCGCCGACGCGGTCGGCGCCGAGCAGGCGGAGGCGCGGCGCCTCGCCGAGGTGGCGCACGCCGAGCGAGGCGAGCATCGGCCGGCCGTCGCCGCCGATCAGGCGCGGCGCCACGAACAGGGCGAGCCGGTCGACGAACCCCTCGCGCAGGGCGCTGGCGGCCAGGGTGGCGCCGCCCTCGAGCAGGACGGAGGCGATGCCGCGCTGGCCGAGGGCCTCGAGCAGCCGGCGCAGCGAGACGCGACCGCCGCGCCCGGGCAGGGACAGCACCGTGGCGCCGCGGGCGCGCAACGCCGCCAGCTTTCGGCCCGAGGAGATCACCGTGGCGACGACCGTAGCCGGCGCCGCGTCCTTTGTCAGCACCAGGGCCGAGGCGGGAAGGCGCAGGCGGCTGTCGACGATGACCCGCAGCGGATCGCGGCCGCCGCGGCGGCGGCAGGTGAGCTGCGGATCGTCGGCGAGGACGGTGCCGATGCCGACCATGACGGCGTCCATCTCGTCGCGCCACTGGTGCACGAGGCGGCGCGCCGTCGGGCCGCTGATCCAGCGGGAATCGCCGTTGCGGGTGGCGATGCGGCCATCGAGCGTCGCCGCCAGCTTCAGGGTCACCAGCGGCCGGCCGCGCCGCACCAGGCTGGTGAAGGCGGCGATCAGCTCCTCGCAGGCGGGGCGTTCGACCCCGGGCAGCACCTCGACGCCGGCGCGACGCAGGCGGGCGGCGCCGCCGCCGCGGACCCGCGGATTGGGATCGCGGGCCCCGAACACCACCCGGCGCACGCCGGCGGCGAGGATCGCCTCGGTGCACGGACCGGTGCGGCCGTGATGGTTGCAGGGCTCGAGGGTCACGTAGAGCGTCGCGCCACGCGCCCGCGCCCCGGCATCCGCGAGGGCGGCGGCCTCGCCGTGCGGGGCGCCGGGGCGGCGGTGCCACCCGCGGCCGACGACGCGGCCGCGATTCACGACGACGGCGCCGACCGGCGGATTGGGGCTGGTGCGGCCGAGACCGCGGCGCGCCAGGGCGATCGCCTGGCGCATGTAGTCGGCGTCGCGGTTCACGCCGAGCCGGAGCTCACCTGGCCGCGACCGCGCCGCGATCGCTGGCCTTCCTTCACCAGGTCCTGCAGCTCGCGCATGAACTCGCCGACGTCCTGGAACGAGCGATAGACCGAGGCGAAGCGGACGTAGGCGACCTGATCGAGCTTGTGCAGCTCGCGCATCACCGCTTCGCCGACGACCGAGGTCGGCACTTCCTTCTCGCCGCGCTCCTGCACCAGGCGTTCGACGCGGTCCGCCGCGTGCTCGATCGCGGTCGCGCTCACCGGCCGCTTCTCGCACGCCTTCTTCAGCCCGGCGACGATCTTGGCGCGATCGTAGGGCTCGCGGCGCCCGTCCTTCTTCACCACCAGCGGCAGCGTCTCTTCCACCCGCTCGTAGGTGGTGAAGCGGCGTTCGCACTTGGCGCACTCGCGGCGGCGACGGATGGCGCCGTCGTCCTTGGTGAGGCGCGAGTCGATGACCTTGTTTTCCAGGTCGTGGCAGAACGGGCACTTCATGGGCGCAGGCGAGGGTTACCGCATGGGGGGGACGGCGGCAAACCGGGCTGCCCGGCCACCCAGGCGGACCACGGATGGTCGGATCCGCCTGCGCACCCCCTCGACGATCCTCGCCGTCCGTGGGTCGGGGGGTCTCCCGTCGCTACGGGTTCCGCACCTCGAACAGGACGAGTTGGCGGGATCTGGTCTCGTCGGACACCGGCAGGGGGTAGCGACCGGTGAAGCAGGCGTCGCAGAAGCCCTCGCCGTCGCCGTTGGTGAACGGGTAGAGGCCCTCCTGGCTGAGGAAGCCGAGGCTGTCGGCGGTGATGAACTCGCGGATCGCCTGGACCGAGTGCTCGGAGGCGATCAACTCCTCGCGGGTGGGCGTGTCGACACCGTAGTAGCAGGGTCCGATCGTCGGCGGCGAGCTGATCCGCATGTGCACCTCGCGGGCGCCAGCGGCGCGCAGCATGGTGACGATCTTGCGACTGGTGGTGCCGCGAACGATCGAGTCGTCGACCACCACGACGCGCTTGCCCTCCAGCACCTGGCGCTGGGCATTGAGCTTCACCTTGACGCCGAAGTGGCGGATGGCGTCCTGCGGCTCGATGAAGGTGCGGCCGACGTAGTGGTTGCGGATGAGGCCGAAATCGAAGGCGAGGCCGGACTCCTCGGCGAAGCCGAGCGCCGCCGGCACGCCGGAATCCGGCACCGGCACGACCAGGTCGGCCTCGGCGGGGCACTCGCGCGCCAACTGGCGACCGAGGCTCTTGCGCACCTGGTAGACGTTGCGGCCGAAGACGGTGCTGTCGGGGCGGGCGAAATACACGTACTCGAAGATGCAGCGGGTGAGTGGCGCCCGGGGGAAGGGGAACAGGCTGCGGACGCCGTCCCGCGACGCGACCACCACCTCGCCGGCGGCGAGCTCGCGCTCGTAGGTGGCGCCGATGAGGTCGAGGGCGCAGGTCTCGGACGCGAACACCACGGCATCCTTGATCCGCCCCATCACCAGCGGTCGGAAGCCGTTCGGGTCGCGCACGGCGACCAACTCGTTCTGGCTCTGGAACAACAACGAATAGGCGCCGCGCACGGCCCCGAGCGCGGCGACGATGCGATCGACGAGGGCCTCGCCGCTGGCGTTGGCGATCAGGTGGACGATCACCTCGGTGTCGACCGACGACTGGAAGATGGCGCCGCGCGACTCCAGCATCTCGCGCAGCTCGAGGGCATTCACCAGATTGCCGTTGTGCGCGACGGCGAGGCCGCCGCGCGCGAACTCGACCACGAAGGGCTGGGTGTTCTTCAACAGCGTCCGGCCGCTGGTGGCGTAGCGGTTGTGGCCGATGGCCATATCGCCCACCAGGCGGTCGAGCACCTCCTGGTCGAACACGTCCGCCACCAGCCCGAGGCCGCGGTGCGACAGCAGCAGCGAACCGTCGGACGAGACGATGCCGGAGCCCTCCTGGCCGCGGTGCTGCTGCGCGTACAGGCCGAGGTAGACGAGGTTCGCCGCTTCCGGGTGGCCGAACACGCCCATCAGCGCGCATTCCTCGTGGAAGCGGTCCGGACGCATCGGCGGTTCGCTCATCCGCCCATCCGCGCCGCCAGGGCGTCGGTCCAGGCGTGCCGCAGGTCGGCGGTGCTGACGTCGATCAGGGTGCCGATACGCAACCGACGCCCGCGCACCTCGCCGAGCACCGCGCACGGCACGTCCGCCTCGCGCGCCAGCTCGCGCAGCCGGCTCACGTGCTTGCGTCGCACCGACACGAGGATGCGCGACTGGCTCTCGCCGAACAGCCAGGCATCGGGGCGGATCGCCGCCTCCATCTCGATCTCGGCGCCCAGCGCTTCGCCGGGGCCCGACATGCAAGCCTCCGCCAGGGTCACCGCCAGGCCACCCTCCGACAAGTCGTGGGCGGAGCGCACGATCCCCTCGCGGATCGCCTGCAGACAGACGCGCTGCACCTGGATCTCGACCGACAGGTCGATCCACGGCGGCGTGCCGCGCACCAGGCCGCGCTCCAGCGCCAGGTACTCGCTGCCGCCGAGCTCCTCGCGGGTGCGGCCGAGGAGGAGGACGACGTCGCCCTCGCTCTTGAACCACTGCGTCGTGTGGTGCGCGACGTCGGTGAGCAGGCCGACCATCGCCACCGTCGGCGTCGGCGGGATCGGCCGGCCGTCGGTCTCGTTGTAGAAGCTGACGTTGCCGCTGACGATCGGCACCTCGAGCGCGTTGCAGGCGTCGCGCAGGCCACGCACCGCCTCGCGGAACTGCCACATGATCTCCGGCTTCTCGGGATTGCCGAAGTTGAGGCAATCGGTGACGCCGAGCGGCTCGGCGCCGCCGCAGACGACGTTGCGCGCCGCCTCGACCACCGCGGTCATGGCGCCGACGTAGGGGTCGAGCAGACAGTAGCGGCTGTTGCAGTCGACGCTCAGGGCGATGGCCTTGGTCGTCCCCTTGATGCGCAGGATCGCGCTGTCGGAGCCCGGCCCGGTGACGGTATTGCTGCCCACCAGGCAATCGTACTGGCGGAACGCCCAGCGCTTCGAGGCGATGTTCGGGGCGGCGAGCAGGCGGAGCAGCGTCTGCCCATAGTCGCCGGGCAGCGGCAGTTGGCCGAGGTCGAGCCGCTGCACCTCCTCCAGGTTCTCCGGCGGCGCCGCGGGGCGCTCGTAGATCGGGGCGCCGTTGGCCAGTGGATCGAGCGGCAGGGCCACCACCTCCTGGCCGGCGGCGCTGACGCGCAGCATCTGGTCGTCGGTGACGGTGCCAATCACCACCGCGTCGAGATCCCAGCGGCTGAAGATCTCCATCACCTCGTGCTCGGCGCCGGCGCGAGCGACGATCAGCATCCGCTCCTGCGACTCGGACAGCATGATCTCGTAGGGCGTGAGATTGGCGTCGCGCTTCGGCACCCGGTCGAGGTCGATGGCGATGCCGAGGCCGCCGCGGGCCGCCATCTCCACGGACGAGCTGGTGAGGCCGGCGGCGCCCATGTCCTGAATGGCGACGATGGCGTCCTTCTCCATCAGCTCGAGGCAGGCTTCGATCAGCAGCTTCTCGGTGAAGGGGTCGCCCACCTGGACGGTCGGCCGCTTCTGGTCGCTCGTCTCGTCGAACTCGGCGGACGCGAGCAGGCTCGCCCCGTGGATGCCATCGCGCCCGGTCTTGGAGCCGACGTAGATCACCGGATTGCCGACGCCGGCGGCGCTGGCGCGGAAGATCCGGTCGGCGCGCACCAACCCGATGGTGAAGGCGTTGACCAGGATGTTCTCGTTGTACGCGGGATCGAAATAGATCTCGCCGCCGACCGTGGGTACGCCGACGCAGTTGCCATAGCCGCCGATGCCCGCCACCACGCCGCCGATGAGGTAGCGGGTGCGCGGATGGTCGAAGCTGCCGAAGCGCAGCGAGTTGAGGTTGCCGATCGGCCGCGCCCCCATGGTGAACACGTCGCGCAGGATGCCGCCGACGCCGGTGGCAGCGCCCTGGTAGGGCTCGATGTAGGATGGATGGTTGTGACTCTCGATCTTGAACACGACCGCCAGGCCATCGCCGATCGCGATCGCGCCGGCGTTCTCGCCGGGGCCCTGGAGGACGCGCGGACCGGTGGTCGGCAGGCCGCGCAGCACCGCGCGCGAGCTCTTGTAGCTGCAATGCTCCGACCACATCACCGAGCAGACGCCGAGCTCGACCAGATTCGGGACCCGGCCGATGGCGTCGCAGAGGCGGCGGAATTCGTCGGCGGTCAGCCCGTGCTCGAGCGCCTGCGCCTCGCTGACCGGCGGCAGATTCGTGGTCATAGACCCGGCGGCACCGACGCGGCGGGGGTCGGCAGTCCTTCGGTGAGCGTCTGGCGCACCGAGCGGAACAGGCTGGCGCCGTCGACGCCGCCGCACAGCGCCTCGACGGCATGTTCCGGGTGCGGCATGAGGCCGAAGACGTTGCGCGTCGCATTGACGATCCCGGCGATGTTGCGCAGCGAGCCGTTGGGGTTGGCGGCCTCGGTGGCGCGGCCGGCGGCGTCGACGTAGCGGAGGACGACCTGGCGATTGTCCTCCAGCGCCTGCAGCGTCTGCGGATCGGCGACGTAGCAGCCCTCGCCGTGCTTGATCGGCAGCGCCAGCACCTCGGCGCGCGAGCAGCCGCGGGTGAATGGCGTGTCGATCTCCTCGACCCGGCAGTGCACCGTCTCGCAGACGAAGCTCAGGCCGCGGTTGCGGATCAGCGCCCCCGGCAGCAGGCCGGTCTCGCACAGGATCTGGAAGCCGTTGCAGATGCCGAACACCAGGCCGCCGTCGGCGGCGAAGCGAACGACGCTCTCCATCACCGGCGAGAAGCGCGCCAACGCGCCGGCGCGGAGGTAGTCACCGTAGGAGAAGCCGCCCGGCAGGACCACGCAGTCGACGCCGTGCAGCGAACGGTCCTTGTGCCAGAGTGGCACCGCGACCTCGCCGAGGACCTGTGCGAGCGCGTGGAGCGTGTCGTTGTTGTCGAGCGAGCCGGGGAAGGTGACGACTCCCCAGCGCATCAGTCGCCGACCTCGAACCGGTAGTCCTCGATGACGCCGTTGGCCAGCAGCTTCCGGCACATATCGTCGACCCGCCCCGCGGCGCGGTCGGCGTCGCCGTCGACGCGGAGCTCGATGTACTTGCCGAGCCGGACGTCGTGCGCCTCTTCGAAGCCGAGCGTGTGCAGCGCGTGCTCGATCGCCTTGCCGGCCGGATCGAGCACACCGGACTTGAGGGTCACGTAGACCTTGGCTCGCACTCCACCTCTCCTTCTCAGCCGGAATCGCGTCTCTACCACAGCGGCTCGCGGAGGGACACAGAGGGTCCCACAACGCGTCGCCCGCCGGCGACCGGTCAGCGGCCGGTGTGGCCGAAGCCGCCGCTGGCGCGCTGGCTGCCGGTCAGCGCGTCGACCGCGACCCAGGTCGCGCGGGCCACCGGGGCGATGACGAGCTGGGCGATGCGCTCGCCGCGCCGGATCTCCACCGTGTCGTGACCGAGGTTGACGAGGATCACGCCGATCTCGCCGCGGTAGTCCGCATCGATGGTGCCGGGGCTGTTGAGGAGGGTCAGGCCATGGCGCAGCGCGAGACCGCTGCGCGGCCGCACCTGGCCCTCGTAGCCGGGCGGGATCTCGATCGCGAGGCCGGTCGGCACGAGCAGGCGGCGGCCCGGCTCCAGGCGCACGGGCTCGGCGACGTCGGCCAGCAGATCCATGCCGGCTGCCGCGGCGGTCTGATAGGCCGGCAACGGCAGCTCGGGCTCGCCGTGTCGGAGGCGGCGGACGCGCAGGGCGACGGTGGGCTCGCCGGGCGTCATCACGCGGCGAGGATCGCGGGGTCGACGCGGAGTCCGCCGAGATTGCCGAGCAGCGTCAGGGCGCGCGCCTCGGGGCGGGCCAGGCGGGTGGCGAGAGCGACGATGTCGTCGTTGGTGACGGCATCGATCCCGGTCGCCAGCTCGGCGATCGACACGTCGCGCTGATGGTAGATCTCGTTCTTCGCCACGCGGCTCATGCGGCTGTCGCTGGTCTCGAGACCGAGCAGCATGTTGCCCTTGAGCTGCGTCTTGGCCCGCGCCAGCTCGTCCGGCCGCAGGCCGTCGCGGGCCAGCGCCGCGAGCTCGCCGGCGATCACGGTGACGACGTCCTCGACCCACTGCGGCGACGTCCCGACGTAGATGCCGACGTAGCCGGCGTCGCGATACGAGGAGAGGAAGGAATACACCGAGTAGGCGTGGCCGCGCCGCTCGCGGATCTCCTGGAACAGCCGCGAGCTCATGCCGCCGCCGAGCACGGTGTTCAGCAGGTAGGCGGCGTAGCGCTCGTCGGCGCCCTGGGCGATGCCCGGCACGCCGAGGCAGAGGTGGACCTGCTCGAGCGCTTTTTCGGTGACGGCGATGCCCGTGCGCGCCAGCGGCGGACCGCTGTCGACCAGCGACGCCGATCCGGTGAGCGCGGCGAAGTCGCGCGCCGCCCAGGCCTCGATCACCTCGTGGGTGACGTTGCCGGCGGCGGCGATGATCAGACGGTCGGGCCGATAGCGGGCGGCGAGGAAATCGACGAACTGGGAGCGGTCCAGCGCCCGCACGGTCTCGCTGGTGCCGCAGACCGGCCGGCCGAGCGGATGGCCCGGCCAGTAGTGCGAATTGAAGAGGTCGTGGATGTAGTCGTCCGGGGTGTCCTCGCTCTGCGAGATCTCCTGCAGGACGACGGTGCGCTCGCGATCGATCTCGTCGGCGTCGAGGCACGAGTGCAGGAACAGGTCGGCGAGGAGATCCATCGCCAGGGGCGCGTGCTCGGCGAGGACGCGCGCGTAGTAGCAGGTGTACTCCTTGCCGGTGAAAGCGTTGAGGACGCCGCCCACGGCGTCCATTTCCTCGGCGATCTGTGCCGCGCTGCGGCGCGCGGTGCCCTTGAAGAGCAGGTGTTCGAGGAAGTGCGAGATGCCGCCCAGGTGGGGCGGCTCGAAGCGCGAGCCGCTCTCCACCCAGATGCCGATGCTGACCGAGGGGACCCCGTCCAGGGGTTCGGTGACGATGCGCAGGCCGTTCGGCAGCGCCGAGCGCCGCACCATGCTCAACTGCCGCCCGCGGGTTGACCTGTCTCCGTCATGGCCTCCTTGCGGCTCAGGCGGATCTTCCCGGACTTGTCGATCTCCAGCACCTTGACGGGGATCTCATCCCCTTCCTTCAGCACGTCGGACACGCGCTGCACGCGGCCGGGGCCGATCTGGGAAATGTGCAGCAGGCCGTCGGTGCCGGGCATGATCTCGACGAAGGCGCCGAAGTCCACGATGCGGACCACCTTGCCCTTGTAGATCTTGCCGACCTGCGCTTCCATCGTGATCCCTTCGATGATCTCGATGGCGCGCTTCATGCCGGCTTCCTCGCTGGAAGCGATGAAGACGGTCCCGTCGTCCTCGATGTCGATCTTGCAGCCGGTCTCCTCGACGATGCCGCGGATCACCTTGCCACCGGGTCCGATGATGTCGCGGATCTTGTCCTGGCGGACCTTGATCGAGACGATGCGCGGCGCGTGCGCCGAGATGTCGCCGCGGGCCGTGTTGAGCGTCTGGTTCATCACGTTCAGGATGTGCAGACGGCCCTCGCGAGCCTGGGTGAGCGCCTGGCGCATGATGTCCTTGGTGACGCCGTGGATCTTGATGTCCATCTGCAGGGCGGTGATGCCCTCGGCCGTGCCGGCGACCTTGAAGTCCATGTCGCCGAGATGATCCTCGTCGCCGAGGATGTCCGAGAGGACGGCGATGTCCTCGCCCTCCTTGATCAAGCCCATGGCGATGCCGGCAACCGGCGCCTTGATCGGCACGCCGGCGTCCATCAGCGACAGGCTGCCGGAGCAGACCGTGGCCATCGAAGACGACCCGTTCGACTCGAGAATCTCGGAGACGATGCGGATGGTGTAGGGAAACGCCTTCTCGTCCGGCAGCACCGGCGTCAGGGCGCGTTCGGCCAAAGCGCCGTGACCGGTATCGCGCCGGCTGGGCCCGCGCAGCGGCTTCGTCTCGCCGACACTGAACGGCGGGAAATTGTAGTGCAGCATGAACTTGCGGTAGTGCTCGCCGATCAGCGCGTCGATGCGCTGCTCGTCCGACGCCGTGCCGAGCGTGGTCGTCGCCAGCGCCTGCGTTTCGCCGCGGGTGAAGAGCGACGAACCGTGTGTGCGCGGCAGCACGTCGACCTCGCAACTGATCGGGCGGATGTCGGTCACTCCACGACCATCGACGCGCTTCTTCTCGGTGACGATCATCTCCCGCATGGCGCGGCTCTCGATGTCTTCGATGACCTCGTTGACCGCGGCGTCCTGCTCCGGGAACTGCGCCACCGCCGCCGCCCGCACCTCGCTGTGAGCCGCCGAGACAGCGGCGCGGCGCTCCATCTTGGCGACGACGGTCATCGCCTTGCGGAGGCGCGGCAGCGCCAGCTCCTCGACCACCTTGCGGAGGTTGGCGTCGATGTCGGCGACTGCCACCTCGCGCTTCGGCTTGCCGAGCTTGGTGCGCAGCTCCTCCTGCATCGCGATCAGCGGCTGCAAGGCGTCCAACGCCGTGTACAGCGCGTCGAGCATGACGTCCTCGGACAGCATCCTGGCGCCGCCCTCGACCATCACGATGCTGTCCCTGGTGCCGGCGACCAGCAGGTTCAGGTCGCTCTCCCCCATCTGCGACAGATACGGATTGATGACGAACTTGCCGCCGATGCGCCCGATCCGCACCCCGGCGATGGGGCTGAGGAACGGGATGTCGGACACGTGCAGGGCCGTCGAGGCACCGAGCATGGCAACGGTGTCGGAGTCGTTCTCCTTGTCGAACGACAGCACCGTGGCGATGATCTGCGTCTCGCACTTGTAGCCCTCGGCGAACAGCGGCCGGATCGGCCGGTCGATGAGCCGCGAGGTCAGAATCTCCTTCTCGCCCTGACGCCCCTCGCGCTTGAAGAAGCCGCCCGGGATCTTTCCGGCCGCGAAGGCCTTCTCCTGGTAGTCGACCGTCAGGGGAAAGAAGTCGATGCCCGGCCGCGTGCTCTGGCTGGCGACCGCGGTGGTCAGCACGACGGTCTCGCCGTACTGCACGAGCGCCGCTCCACTCGCCTGCTTCGCGAGCCGACCGACCTCGATGGACAAGGGTCGACCGTGAAAGTCGATTTCAACTTTGTGTTGCATAGAACCTCCCGGGCGTGACGCCCTAGACGTGGGAGGGATGACCGTGTGACGGAGAGGACCCGCTGGAGAGGAAGGACTCAGCGGCGGAGCTTCAGCCGATCGATCACGCTCTTGTAGCGCTCGTTGTCGTAGCGCTTGAGGTAGTCGAGCAATCGGCGCCGCTGTCCCACGAGCTTGAGCAACCCGCGGCGAGAGTGGTGGTCCTTCGAATGGGTCTTGAAGTGCTCCGTCAGGTAGTCGATTCGCTCACTCAGCAGCGCGATCTGGACTTCAGGCGACCCGGTGTCGGTTGGATGCTGGCGAAACTGTTCGACCAGCTCCTGTTTACGCTGCAGAGCGACTCCCATCATTCCTCCGTTTTATTCAACCGTGTTTGGTACCACGGGCATCCGATGCTGTAAAGGCAGGGGCCAGAACTCGTCCGTACCGCCAATGCCCCCGCTCCCGGATCGCGACCGCCGCGAGCTCGCCCTGGGCATCGACTAGGGCGGCCACTGGCGCGGCGAGGCCGGCCAGACGCGACAGCGCGCTGCTCTTGCCCTGGCGCACGGCCCGCAGGCCCTGAGCGTCGAGGGTGACCGCCGGCAGGTGCGCCAGCGCGGCGCGGAGCGGAACGAAGCCGGCGGGATTGGCAGGATCGAAGGCGTCCAGCGCCACCGCCTGAGCGATGCCGAAGTCGCCGAAGCCGGTGCGACGCAGCTCGCGAAGATGCGCCACCGTGCCGAGGGCAATGCCGATCTCCTCGCCGAGCACCCGAACGTAGGTGCCCTTCGAGCACTCCACCTCGAGGCGCAATTGCGACGGGCCGGCCGGCTCCAGCACCAGGCGGTCGATGCGCACCGCGCGTTCCTCGCGCTCGACCTCGATGCCCTGTCGCGCCAGGCGGTAGAGCGGCACGCCGTCCTTCTTCAGCGCCGAGTACATCGGGGGCCGCTGGCGGATCTCGCCGCTGAAGCGGCGGACGACCTCGGCCAACGTCGCGGCATCGAGCGCCGGCACCGGCGCCTCCGAGACCACGGCGCCGGCGCGATCGCCGGTGTCGGTCGCCACCCCGAGTTGGATGCGGCCGGTGTAGCGCTTGTCGGCGGAGTTGAGGAACTGGGCGATCTTGGTCCCTTCTCCGAGACAGAGCGGCAGGAGGCCGGTGGCGAAGGGATCGAGGGTGCCGAGATGCCCGACCTTGGCGCCGCGTGCTAGCTGACGCTTGATGCGGCGCACGACCTCGGCCGAGGTCAGCCCCTCCGGCTTGTCTATCAGCAGGATGCCGTTCACGACTGCTCGTCCGAAGGCGGCAGGTCCTTGAGCAGGCGCGCCAGGCGCTCCGCCTCCTCGAGGCTGTCGTCGAGCTCGAAGACGATCTCGGGGGCGACGCGGAGATTGAGCTGGCGGGCGATCTGGCCACGCACGAACCCCGCGGCGCTGCGCAGTCCGCGCAGCGAGCGGTGGCGCTGCTCGTCGTCGCCCAGGGTGCTGAAGTAGACGCGGGCGTGGCGCAGATCCGGCGACACCCGGACGCCGGTGATGGTGACCAGACCGATGCGCGGATCCTTGATCTCGCGCACCAGGAGACCGGCGACCAGCTCCTGGATCGCCTCGCCGACGCGGTCCGTGCGCCGGCTCATCCGGTCCCCGCGCGGCGGCGCTCAGACGTGGAAGAGCTCGATCTCGTCGGCGCCGACCTCGGCGACGTGCAGGTCGTCGATGAAACGGACCACCTGGCGCAACGCCCCCTCGACGTAGCCAGCGTCACTCCCGACCTGCGATACCCCCAGGGTCGTGCGCTGCCAGAGGTCCTGATCGTCGCATTCGGCGATGGAAACATTGAACGTGTTGGAAACGCGCGCCTTGATCTTGTTGAGCACGCCGCGCTTGCCCTTGAGCGAATGGTTCTCCGGGATGAAGAGGGTGAGCTTGAGCACGCCGACGACCATCGGCCGCGCCGCTCAGAGCGACCGCTCAGCCGTGGCGCCGCGGGCGGGCGTGCTCAGCCGGCGCGCCACCTGCTCCATCTCGTAGGCCTCGATGACATCGCCGACCTTGACGTCGGAGAAGTTGTCGAGGCCGATGCCACACTCGTACCCGGTCTGCACCTCGCGCGCGTCGTCCTTGAATCGCTTGAGGCTGCCGATCTTGCCGTTGTGCACGACGATGCTGTCGCGGACGAGGCGAGCCTGGGCGTTGCGGGTGATCTTGCCGTCGGTGACGTAGCAGCCGGCGATGAGGCCGATGCCGGGAATGTTGAACGTATTGCGCACCTCGGCGCGCCCGAGGACCTTCTCCTTGTAGGTCGGCTCGAGCAGACCCTCCATGGCATCGCGGACGTCGTTGATGGCGTCGTAGATGATCTCGTACAGCCGGATATCGACGCCTTCGCGCTCGCCGGCGAGGGTCGCCTTCGCCTCGGGACGGACATTGAAGCCGATGACGACGGCGTTCGACGCCGATGCCAGCATCACGTCGCTCTCGGTGATGCCGCCCACGGAGGCGTGAATCACCTTCAGGCGTACCTCGTCGGCGGACAGGCGCGACAGCGCGTCCGACAGCGCCTCGGCCGAACCCTGCACGTCGGCCTTGATGACGATGCGCAGTTCCTTCGTGTCGCCGGCCTGCACCTGGCGGTACAGGTCCTCGAGCGAGACCTTCGATGTCTTGAGCAGCGACGCCTCGCGGTGCTTGGCGGCGCGATGCTCGGCGACCTGACGGGCGGTCGCCTCGTCGGCGACGACCACGAATGAGCTGCCGGCCTCCGGCACCGACGGCAACCCGAGGATCTCCACCGGCGTCGACGGATCGGCGACTGTCACCTTGTGGCCGCGATCGTCGATCATGGCACGGACGCGACCGGCGAACGGACCGCAGACGAAGGGATCGCCGGGCTTCAACGTGCCTTCCTGGACCAGCACCGTGGCCACCGGACCGCGCCCGCGGTCGAGCTTGGCCTCGACGATGGTGCCGCGCGCCGGCTTGTCCGGATTCGCCTTGAGCTCCAGCAGATCGGCCTGCAGCAGCAGCATCTCGAGCAGCGTCGGCAGCCCCTCGCGGGTCTTCGCCGACACCGGCACCGTGACCGTATCGCCGCCCCAGTCCTCCGGAACCAGTCCGTGATTGGCGAGGTCCTGACGGATGCGCTCGAGATTGGCCTCGGGCTTGTCGATCTTGTTGATCGCCACCACCATCGGCACGCTGGCGGCTCGGGCGTGGTTGATGGCTTCCACTGTCTGCGGCATCACGCCGTCGTCGGCGGCAACGACGAGGATGACGATGTCGGTCACCTTGGCGCCGCGGGCGCGCATGGCGGTGAAGGCCTCGTGGCCCGGGGTGTCGAGGAAGGTGACGCGGCGCCCGTGCACGTCGACGGTGTAGGCGCCGATGTGCTGGGTGATGCCACCCGCCTCGCCCGCGGTCACGTTGGTCTCGCGCACGGCGTCGAGCAGCGACGTCTTGCCGTGGTCGACGTGGCCCATGATCGTCACCACCGGCGGACGCGACTGCAGGTGTTCGTCGCTGCTCGCCTCGTGGCCAACCTCGACCGCTGCCTCGGCGTCGAAGGTCACGTTCTCGACGTTGTAACCGAACTCGGAGGCGATCAGCGTCGCGGTGTCGGCGTCGAGCAGTTGGTTGATGGTGGCCATCATCCCCTGCTCCATCAGCTTCTTCACCACCTCGCCGGCCTTGACGCCCATCGCCTTGGCGAGATCGCCGACCGACACGACCTCGGAGATGCGAACGACGCGCTTGCTGGCCTTCGGCTGCGTGATCTCGGTCTGCCGCTGCTCCTTGCCCGGCAGCGCCCGCTTCTTGCGCGGCAGCCGCGAGCCGAGCCGCTTGTCGCGATCGCCGATCTCGGCGAACTCCGGCTTCTGGATGACGCGCCGCTTCTTCTTCTTGCCGCGCTCCTCGGTCGGCGGCATCGGTGGCATCTCGGGCGTCGCGCCCGCAGGCCCACGACCGCGACCGGCCGCCGCGCCGCCCGCCGGCCGTGTCGTGCGTGTGGCCGCGATACGCGCCGCTTCCGCTTTCTTGAGATCGATGCGACCCAGCACCTTGGGACCGAAGGGCCGATCGAGCGACGGCTCGGCGGGCGTGATCGTCCGCTCCACCAGCGGCGTCTTGGGCGCCGGCTTCGGCGGTGCCGGCACCGGCGGGCGCGCAACCACCGGCGGCGGGGGCGTTGGCGCAGGAGCGGCCTCCTCGACGGGCGTTTCGACGAGTGGCGGGGCCGGCGCCACGGCCGCTTCCTCGACCACCTGTTCGGGTTCCGGGAGCGGCGGTTCCTCGATCAACGGCTCCGGCATCGGCGGCAGCGGCGGCGGCACGTCGAAGGGCTCCGCGAGCGGTTCCGGCGCGGCGAACGCCTGCAGTACCTCACCCTGGATGCCGATCGGCTCCAGCGGCTCGATCAACCCGGGCTCGATCTCCGGCGTGGCCGCGGCGCGGCGGCGAATCACCTTGCTGCCGACCCGGCGTTCGACGACCGTCGCGCCGGTTTCACCGACCACCACGCGCTCGCCACCGATCGTCACCTGCGGCTTCTCGACGAAGCCGAGCTCCTCGGCGGCGCGCTGTACCTCCTCGTCGGTCAACGAGCTCTGCGCACGCTTGTTGCGCAGCCCGATCTTCTCGAGGCGGCCGCTGAGGTCCTTGGGTTCGAGGCCCCACTCTTTCGCTAGCTCGTGTACCCTACGCGACATCTGCCTCGTCCCTCACTCACCGGCATCCGACAGGAGCGCCGCGACCAGCGCGGCACGCGCCGGCCGATCGACCGTCGCCCTTAGCGAGCGGAGCGGCCCTTTGCGCTTGGCAAACCGATCCCAGCAGTCCCGACGGCGGTGGAGATAGCCACCGCGGCCACCGGCGCGACGCGAGACGTCGAGCGCCAACGCGCCGTCGGCAGCGCGCACGACGCGCAGGAGCCCGCCCTGCGGCGCCGCGGCGCCACAGCCCATACAGGTCCGGATGGGAACGTGAAGCGCGTCTCTCACGCCTGCTCCTCGGAGCCACCCGCGATCGGCGACACGAGCGCCTCGCTCGCTGCTGCGGCGGCATCCTCGGCGGCGGCAGCCGCCGCCGCTTCGGCCTGGCGGCGCAGGTCCTCGACATGGGCCCGAGCCGCCGCCAGGATGGTGGGGATCTTCTCCGGCACCAGGCCATCCACGTCCGCCAGCGCCGCCTCGTCCGCCTGCGCCACCTCCTCGGCCGACTTGAAGCCGTGCTGGAACAGCAGCTCGGCCGTCACGTCGCCGACACCCGGAATGGCGCCCAGTGACAGCCGGGCGCGACGCGACTCCTCCTCGGCCTCGGCTTCGCTGCGCACCTCGAGGTTCCAGCCGGTGAGCCGCGACGCCAGACGGACGTTCTGGCCCTTCTTGCCGATCGCCAGCGACAATTGGTCGTCCGGAACGATGACCTCCATGGCGTGCGCGTCCTCGTCCATGACGATCTTCGAGACCCGTGCCGGCGCCATGGCGCGGACGACGAACTCGGCGTGGTCGGGCGTCCAGTGGACGATGTCAATCTTCTCGCCGCGCAATTCCTGCACGACGCTCTGCACCCGCGTGCCTTTCATGCCGACGCAGGCGCCGACCGGATCGACATCGCTGTCGTGCGACACGACGGCGATCTTGGCCCGCCCCCCCGGCTCGCGCGCAGCGCCCTTCACCTCGACGATGCCCTCGTAGATCTCGGGCACCTCCTGCTCGAACAGCTTGATCAGGAATCCCGGGTGGGTGCGCGACAGCACGATCTGTGGCCCCTTGCCGCCCATCTCGACGTCGACGATGTAGGCGCGGATCCGATCGCCCTGGCGGTACCGTTCACGTGGGATCTGCTCTTTCTCGGGAAGAATCGCGTCGGTGCGGCCGAGATTCACGATGATGTTCTTCTTCTCGAAGCGCTGGACGATGCCGGAGTGCGTGAGCTCGCCCTTCCGGTCCTTGAACTCGTTGTAGATGATGTCGCGCTCCGCGTCGCGCAGGCGCTGGATCAGGTTCTGCTTGGCGGCCTGCGCGGCGATGCGGCCGTAGGACTGCGCGAGCTTCTCGAGGAGCTCGTCGCCGACTTGTGCCTCCGGATCGAGGTTCCTGCGCGCATCGTCGAGCGAGATCTCGAGCTCGGCGTTGGTCACCTCCGGAACGACGGTGAGGATCTTGAACAGCTCGACCTCGCCGATCTCCGGATTGAACTGCGCCTCGATGCGCATGTCGCCGCCGATGACTTTCTTGGCGGCTGACAGCATGGCGTTCTCGACCGCCTGCACGACGATCGAGCGATCGATGCCCTTCTCCTTGCTGACCTGTTCGATGACCCGTGCGAGATCGAGACCCGGAGGCCCGCCATGCTGCATAACGTTCACCTCGGTTCAGCGCCCGGAGGCCCGCCGCCGCTGCTGCTGCGGCTCCGGAAACTCGTGCTCGTAATTGGCCTGAGCGATCGTGTCGAAGGCGACGAAGCGCTCGCCGTCGCCGACCGCACAGACGATGCCGTCGTGGCGGACCTCCTTCAGGACCCCCAAGAAAGCGCGGCGGCCGTCGCCCGCGTCGATCATCCGCACCCGTACCCGCTTGCCGATGTAACGGCGGAAGTGGTCCGGTTGACGCAGACGGCGGTTGATGCCGGGCGACGACACCTCGAGTGTGTAACTGCCCGGGACGAGATCGTGCACCTCGATCAGATCGCCGAGACGGCGACTCATGGTCGACAATTCGTCGATGGTCACGCCCCCGTCCGGGCGGTCGAGGTAGAAGCGCAGGACATTGCCACGCCCTTCCCGTCGGTAGTCTATGTCGACGATCTCCATGCCCTCATTCGCGACCAGTGGGTCGACGGCTCGCCAGACCCGCCCAATCACCGAACTATCCATTTTTGAAATAAAAAAGTGGGCGCGTGGCCCACCCGTAGCGGCCGAAAATACTACCGTTTTGGATAGCACAGGCCGCGAGACGGCCGCAAGGGAGCCATCCCCCGCGGGGCAGAGCGAACGCTACCGCCCACGGCGGTTGCCGCGTCGTCAGGTCGTCTCAGCGGTGGCTTTGACCGCTGGTCAGGACGTCTCGATGTCGTCCCGGTGGTGGAAGGTCTGCAGTTCGATGATCGAGTAGGTGCGCTTGCCCTTTGGCGTAGCCACCTCCACGTCGTCTCCGACCTCTTTGTTGAGTAGTGCCTTGCCCAGGGGTGATCCGATCGAGATCAGTCCGGCCGACGCATTCACTTCCTCGGGGAACACCAACTCGTACTTCTCCTCGGCGCCGTCCTCGCTCTCGAGCGTCACCTTGCTGCCGTAGCCGACGGCTTCCTGGGGAATCGAACTGACGGTGTAGAGCGAGAGGTCGCGAATGCGCTGCTCTATCTGGTGGATGCGAGCGTTGACGAATCCCTGTCGCTCCTTCGCCGCGGCGTATTCCGCGTTCTCGCGCAGGTCGCCGTGGGCACGCGCGATCTCGATCTCCTTCGGAAGCTTGTTGCGGAGCTCGAAGCGCAGATCCTCCAGCTCCTTCTTGAGCCGCCGCATGACCGGCAGTTCCACAGCTGCCTCGTGAGTTGGGGTGCGCCGAGACCCGAGCTCAGCGTCGCGTCGTCGAGCCCGTCTGCTGATCGACGAGCTGATGGGCCTTGTCATCGCGATAGGCAGAGGCCGACTTCTCCATCCAACTGCCGGCGTCGTTCATCACTGCCTCACCGTTGTGGATGTACCAGTACATGCCACAGATGCCCACTACGAAGCCGATCATGAAGCGCTTGAACATCGCCTGCTTCTCGCGCGCCGGAGTCTAGACGGGCATCGTGGTGCAGTCAAAGGCGAATCTCCAAAAAGGAAGAGCAGCCCTTGGCCGGCAGGGTTTGCAGCGCCGGGCCCGCCACCCTAGCATCCGGGCCATGCGCGCGCTGCGGCTGGTGGTCGACTTCCTCTATCCACCGCGCTGCCCCGCCTGCGGCGTCCGCACGGCCAGTATCGCCTTCTGCGCCCCCTGCCGCGAGCCGATCCAGCTACCGCGATCGCCGCTGTGCACGACCTGCGGGCTGCCGTTTGCGGGGGTCGGGCCGGATCACCGCTGCACCACCTGTCGGACCCACCCACCGCGCTTTCGCCAGGCGAGGGCCCGTGCGGCGGTGGATCGGCGCGAACGCAGCCCGCTGATTGAGGCCCTGGCGCGGTTCAAGTACGGGCGTGACATCACCCTGGCGCCGGTGCTCTCGACGCTATTGGCCGAATCCCCCCCGATGCCCCTCGCGCACGACGTGATCGTGCCCATTCCACTCCACAGCGATCGCCTTCGCTGGCGCGGCTTCAATCAGGCGGTGCCGTTGGCGCGGGCACTCGGCCGGGTATGCGGACAGCCGGTCGAGCTTCTGGCGCTGGTGCGAACCCGCCCGACCCCGCCGCAGGTCGGCCTGGGGGCAGGCGACCGACGCCGAAACGTGCGCGGCGCATTCGCCGTCAGGTACCCCGAGCGCGTCCAGGGGCGGACGGTGCTGCTCGTGGACGACGTCATGACCACCGGCGCCACGGCGCACGAATGCGCCCGGGTCCTGCAACGGGCCGGAGCGCGGGCGGTAGACGTCGTCGTCCTGGCACGCGCCCTCGACTGCTGATGAGCGACCGAGAGAAATGGGAGGCGCGCTACGTCCATGCCGCCGCGGCGGGGGAGCATCCGCCATCCGAGCTGCTCACGCAGCATCGAGACCTGTTGCCCCCCGGACGCGCACTCGACGTCGCGTCCGGCGATGGACGGCACGCCCTGTGGTTGGCCCGCCAAGGGTATGCGGTGGATGCGTTCGACCTTTCGCACGCCGGACTACTTCGCCTGCTCGCCAGAGGCCGCCACGAGCATCTGGCGATTCACGCCATCCAGGCGAACCTCGAGGACTTCCCCCTGCCCACCACTCGCTATGCGGTCGTGGTCAACACCTACTATCTGCAGCGTTCGCTGTTCCCCGCCCTGCGGCGCGCTGTCCGTCCCGGCGGCGCGATCGTCTTCGAGACCTTCCTGCGCGAACAGGCGCGCATCGGCCACCCCCGGAATCCAGCGTTTCTGCTCGAGCCCGGCGAGCTGCGTGCGGCCTTCGCCGGGTTCGAGATGCTGGTCGACGAGGAGGGATGTTTTGCCGGCGCGAGAGGGCCGGCATACCTGGCGCGCCTGATTGCACGACGGCCGTCGCAGGGAGACCTCGATTGAGTTTTCAGCCCGTCTGTGACAAGCGCCGACGAATGCGGTTTCGTTGGGCGTTCGCCGCCCTGATGGTGCTGGCAGCGTGCTCGGGCGGCGGCGGCAACAACAATCCCACGGTGCCGGTGCTGGCGTGGGGCGGGTTCCGTCACGACTCCACCAATTCGGCAATCGGCAACCCCATCAACAGCAACAAGGGCAAGGCCACCCTGATTTACCCGACCGACGGCAACACTTCGCTCTCGACGCCAGCGATCGACAACAATGGCATCGTCTTCCTGGGCACCCGCAACGGCATCGTCTCACTCGGCGACGGTGGAGACCTGCGCTGGTTCGCCGACGGCTGTGCGCTCTCCACAGGCGAGATCATCCCCTTCGGCCCGATCCAATCGTCGCCGACGGTGACCCCCGGGCGCGACATCGTGTTCGGGACGGATGCAACGACGGACATGCCGGGTATGGTCTTCAGGCTGCACGAACGCTCCAAGAAGGTCGTCGAGTGCACCTGGGCGTTCACCCCCGGCGTCCATTCGGTGCGCTCGTCTCCGCAGGTGCAGGTCGATCCTCGTGACCTGTCGCTGCTCTCGGTGTTCATCGGCACCGGCGACGGCGCGCTGCAGGCGATCAACGGCGTCGGGACGCCGCGCTGGACCTTCGCCCCTACCGCGCAGCGGCGGGCGCTCACCAGCACCAATGCCATCGACCCGTCTGGCCCCTTCTACATCACCACGCCCGACGGCGTGCTTGCGGCGGCCGACGCCAGCGGGCGCCCCCTGTGGGCCGTTCCGATCGGGCCGCCCCCGGACGGAGCGCTCCAGGCATCGCCCGGGATCGGCGCCAGCATCTACGCCATCGGCGCGGGCAGTGCGCTGTTCGGCATCAATCCGGGCGGCTCGCTCAAATGGCAGTTCATCCCTGGGGCGACCGTCCTCGGCTCACCAACGTTCGCCGCGCAGTCGCTCGACGTCGGCTCCGAGCTCCTGCTCGAGACCGTGATCTACCTCGCCGACGTCAACGGGCAGCTCTACGGTGTGCGCGACACCACCGGCGAATTGTGGGACATCCAATACTGCAGTGATCCGGATCCCAACGCGAAGAACATCGAGACCTGCCGCACCGACAGTTGTGCCCCCAACATGGGAACCTGCGTCAACAACAAGTGCACCGAAGCCGTGAACGACATGTCGTGCACCCAGGACACCTGCGTCGCCAACCACCACGGGACCTGCATCTCCAAGCCCGCCCTGGTGTCGGCGAGCAGCGGCGATCCCATCCAGGTCGAGACCTCTCCCATCCTCTCGGGAGACTTCTTCGTCGTCGTCGGCACCACCGACGGTCGCGTCTGCGCCCGCAATGTCGACGGCAGCGTGCCTGGAGACGACACGGACATGTCGAACCCTTGGATCAACGGCTGTATCGAGCTCGGCGACGGACTGCCGGTCCGCTCCTCGCCAGCGATTGGCCCGTCGGGGGTGATCCTCGTCACCACCGATTCCGGACTCTATTCGATCAAATGACCGCCACCCGTCACACCGCCCGCCTCGTTTTGGGGCTGTTACTGCTGCTCGCAGCATGTTCCAACAACAAGTCGCCAACCTGCAGCCTTGCCGGTGGTACGCAGCTCGCCAGTACCGCCTGGCCCAAGTTCCAGGCGGACGCGGCGAACAGCGGTCGCAGCCCCGTCGACCTCAGCGCCAACGATGGGAGCGGCGTGCTGCTCTTCCCGCCCGACGGACAAACCATCGGGTCCACGCAGACCACGCCCATTCTCAGCGACGACATCATCTACCTCGGGTCGTCGGACACGAATGTGTATGCGCTGCAATACGACGGGCAGCCCGCGGACCTGAGCGACGAGATCACGTTGGCCGCTGCGGTCACCGGTTCGCCCTTGCTGGGCGCCGACGGCACCTTGTTCGTGCCTACCAACGGCGTTCTCGCGCAATACAAGGCCAACGGCGAGCTGAAGAACAACGCGACGCTTCCCGGGTTTGCAGTCGCCTCGCCGAACATCTGGAGCGGCGACGGCACCGCCTACGTGGGGACGTTGTCGGGCGGCTTCCTCGGCGTGTGTCCGAACGGCATCCAGCGCTACACCTTGACCTTCCCGTCGACGCAATCGCCGGCCGCCATCGCCCAGGATCCCAACCAGCCCGACGAATCGACGCCGATCATCGTCGCCGCCGGTCTCGCCGGCCAGGTGCGCGCCTACAACATCCGCGGCCGCCAGCGTTGGTCGTTCTTCGGGTCGAGGAACATCAACGCCGCAGTGCTCATCGACGATACCCTGCCCGAGCAGACCTGCGACAACAATCTCGCCCCGACGCCGACCCGCCCCAACGCGCCGACCCCGACGCCGACGCCGAACACCGCCCTCAACCGCTTCTACGTCGCCGACCAGGGCGGCCGCGTCTATGCCGGCGATCTGGCCAACGGCGGGCTGTGCCAGGAATTCAGCTTCGCCGCCGACGCACCCATCTCGGCGTCCCTGGCGCTCGGCCGTGACACCGCCCCCGAGCCGCGCCTCTACGTCGCCGACGAGGGCGGAACACTCTATGCCCTGGCGCGCGCCACTGGCACGGTCCGCTGGACCTTCCAGGCCGACGGGCCGATCCTCTCGAGCCCTGCGGTCGCGACCGGTGGCGCGAACGACATAATCGTGTTCGGCGCCAATGTCATCGGCACCGTCAGTGGCGGCACCGTGCCGGTTGCCGTCGACGGCCGCGTCTACGCGCTGCGGGATGATGGGGCGACCGCCACACTGCTGTGGACCTTCGACGCTGGCGCGTCGATCGGCGCCTCGTCGCCGTCGATCAATGCCGACGGCACGGTATACATCGGCCGCGCCGGCCAGCAGCTGGCATCAGGGGTGGATTGCCCGAACGGGAGCAGCGATCCGACGGTGACCTGCACAATCAACGTCGGCGGTGGGCTCTACGCCATTGGCCCCGGCGCGATCGCCGGGGAGTGACCGGCGTCGCAAGAAGGCCTCGCACGAGCCGCCAGGCACTCCGAGGAGCAGCACTACCGCATCGCCACGGCCCGCAGGCTCACGCCCTGACCCCAAAAAGATGGGAAATGCCCTCCGCTGGCAGGCGCGCAAGGGGGACACCCCCATCGCGCCGGTGTCGATCTGGAACCGGGGACCCAGGGCAGGCCGGGCGGCGTCAACTGACGCCGCCCGTCTTCGGGGTTACTCTTCCACGAGGCGTGTCACCATGAGGGTGATCTCCGCCTGCACGCCAGCGGCGAGGGCGATCGCCACCTTGTAGTCGCCCAGCGCCTTGATGGGTTCGTCGAGGCGGATGCGCCGCCGCTCGATCGACTGACCCGCATCCGCCAGGGCGCGTTCGATGTCGATGTTGGTCACAGAGCCGAAGAGCTTGCCCTCCTCACCGGCGCGCGCCGAGATGGTGACGGTCATCGCGGAGAGCTGCTGGGCCTGCTGCTCGGCGGCGGACATGGCGCGCTTGCGCTTCTCCTCGACGATCCGCTTCTCGTGCTCGAGCACACGCAGGTTGCGCTTGTCAGCGACGGTCGCCAGGCCGCGGGGCAACAGGTAGTTGCGGGCGTAACCGGGCCGCACCTTGACGATGTCGCCGATGTGGCCGAGGTGCGGAACGTCTTCTCGCAGGATCACTTCCATGCGTAAATCCTCTCATCCATCCGCATCGCGGCCCGCTGTCGCATCGGCGGGACGGGCGGTCAGGTTGCGGAAATCCCCCCAGAGGTCGAACACGCCTAGCGCCACGACGACGGCGGTGGCGAGGTTCTGGAGAACGATGACGGCGAACGCCGCGGCGCGCAGTGGGCGCGGAAGGCCGACGCGCTGGAGAAAATAACTGACGATCGCCAAGCCCTGCGCGAAATAGCAGGCGAGGGCGACGATGAAGAGATTGGTCGCGATCCAGCCGATCGCGCGTGGGGCCAGGAACAGCGAGAAGCCGGACGCGATCAGCACCCAGATCAACCAGTCGGCCGTGCGCCAGCGCGACAGGTCCAGCATCTGCGGCCACCAGGCCCAACGGCGTGACAGGCCAATGTTGGCGAGCCAGACCGCGGCGGCCGCAAGGACGATCAATGCCGGCAAGACGGTGGCCACCCGCTCCGCGATTTCATTGCGGGCTGCTTCGAGATCAGCGAGCGCCTGCGTCGACATTCCAAAGTCGCGATAGATCTGGAGCGAGGTGTCGAAGCTCGACTGCCAGGCCTGCTCGAGACCGCTGCGCCACACGCTTGGATTCGGTTCGTGCCAAATCGCCATTGCCAGGCCACCCGCAACGGTCGCAAGCATTGCGGCTGCGACGACGGCCTCCAGGCGCCAGGCTCGGCGCAGCAGGAGCACCGCGACGATGGCTGGCATGCCGACCAGCGCGATGAAGCCGCAGCCCACGGATCCGCCGACGACCCCCCCCATCACGCCCGCGGCGCCGATCGTCGCAGCCGTGGCGTGGCTGGTACCACCGATACCGCCGGCGACCAACGCCGGCAGCGGCAACGCCAGCAGCGCCAGAGACGCGCCCGGTGGGCCGAACAATCCAACCGCGCCGAGGACAAGCATGCAGGCGCCGCTGGAGGCGATGAGACGAGCGTCCGACATCCTCAGACGGTGGTCACCGTGTAGGGCAGGAGCGCGACGGTTCGGGCCCGCTTGATCGCCGTCGTCAGCGCGCGCTGGTGGCGGGCGCAGGTGCCGGTAATCCGGCTGGGAATGATCTTGCCGCGCTCCGTCAGGTAGTTGCCGAGTCCGCGTGCATCCTTGTAGTCGATACGCGATTCCTTGTCGGCGCAGAAGCGACACACCTTGCGGCGACCCGGCCGGCGGCGACCGCCGGGGTTGCGGTCGTCGCGACCGTTGGCGGTGTTCTTCTCCTGTCTACGACGCATGGGCATGGACGGTTCTCCTCACTCGCCCGCGGGCGCGGCGATGTCGGCGTCAACGACCGGCCGACGCGCCTTCCCGGGCTTCGTCTTCGGTTTGGTGGTGACTGTGGCGACCGAGACGAAGCGCAGCACCTCGTCGGCGATCTTCAGCGTCCGTTCGAATTCGCGAACGACGTCCGCATTCGAGTCGTACTCCACCAGAACGTAGTATCCCCGGTGCAGCTTGCGAATCGGATACGCGAGCTCGCGGATCCCCCACTCTTGCACCTCGTGGATTTTGCCGCCCGACTCCTCGATCAGCCGCTTGGCGCGATCGATGGTCTCGCGGATCTGCGCCTCGGGCATCTCCGGGTGCAGCACCATTAGTGTCTCGTATCGTCGGACCATTGCGATTCTCTCCTTCAACAGGGGTCAGCAGCACTCGTAGGCACCGCATTGTAACGATTCATCGCTGTCGCCATCCCCTGAGTGATGATGACTTCGATCGCCTCGCAAGCGCGCTCGGCGGCCTCGGCAAGTGCCTGCCGGTCGGCGCCGACGACCGGTTTCAGGACATAATCTGCGGCGTGAGTACCTTCCGGCGGGCGGCCAACGCCGATGCGCAGACGCGTGAACGCATCGCCCAGACGCGCGATCAGCGAACCGACGCCGCGGTGTCCACCGGCGCCGCCGCGCGCCCGGATGCGCAGCCGGCCGGCCGGCAGATCGAGGTCGTCGTACACGGCGATCACCGAATCATCGGCAGCCAGGTGGTCCAGCACGTCGCCGCTGCGGTTCATGTAGAGGAGCGGCTCGATCAACTGCACACAGTGGCCCTCATAGACGCCGCATCCGCGGCGTGCGCGATCATCTGCATCTACCACGAGAGGTATCCGCCAGCGTCTGGCGAGCGCGTCGACGACCATGAATCCTGCGTTGTGTCGGGTGTCTGCGTATTCGGGGCCGGGGTTGCCCAATCCAACCACCACCCACATGCCGCCGCCTCAGCTTGCGGGCTTGGCCGCCTCCGCCTTCGCGCCTTCGGCAGGTGCTGCCGCGCCCTCACCGGCGCCCTCGCCCTCGGCCGCGACCTTAACCTCCTCGACGACCGGAGGCAGCACGGTGACCACCGTCTCGTCGGTGTCGATCACGAAGTCGACGCCGGCCGGCGCGTGCAGGTCGCTGATGTGCAGCGCGTCGTGGATGCCGAGCGCCGCCACGTCAACCTCGATATAGTCGGGTATCTCGGTCGGCAGGCACTGAACCTCGACCTCGCGTTTGATCGGCTGCAGAATGCCGCCGACGTCGACCCCGGCGGCCCGACCGACGAAATGCAGTGGCACGCGCAGTTTCAACTTGGCATTGACGTCGACCTCGTAGAGGTCTGCGTGGAGGAGCGCCCGCTGCACCGGATGGCGCTGGATCTCCTTCACCAACACGAGACGACCGCCGAGCTCGCCGTCGCTCGAGTTCAAGCGAATCAGGTGCGTGCCTTCGATCGAGCCGACCTTGGTCTCAAACTCCTTGCCGTCAACCGCGACCAGCACCGGACTGCGCCTGGCGCCGTAAAGCACGGCCGGTACGCGCCCAGCGCGGCGCAGAGAGCGCACCGAGCCCTTGCTCCCCCTGCTGCGGGGCTCAACTGACAGATCGATCGTTTCCATGCTCAACTCCTCAACGGCCCGTTCACGCTAGACGAACAGCGAACTGATGGATTCCTCGCGGTGCGTACGGCGAATCGCTTCGGCCAACAGATGCGCGACCGGCAGCACCTTGATCTTTTCGCACGCCTTGCCCTCGGGGCGCAGGGGAATGGTGTCAGTGACCACCAATGTGGACAGCCGTGAATCGCGAATGCGGTCGATCGCTGGTCCGGACAGCACCCCGTGTGTGCAGCAGGCGATGACCTCCGTCGCACCCGCCTCTCGCAGAGCGGAAGCGGCGGTGGCGAGGGTCCCGGCGGTGTCGACAATGTCGTCGACGATCACGGCGGTCTGGCCTTCGACGTCACCGACGACGCGCATCTCGGCGACCTCGTTGGCGCGCGCGCGGCGCTTGTCAATGATCGCCAACGTCGCGTCGAGTCGCTTCGCGAATGCCCGAGCGCGCTCCACGCCGCCCGGATCGGGAGAAACGACGGCAACCGACCCGTTGCGTAGGCGCTCTTGCATCTCCTTCAACAAGACCGGCGTCGCGAACAGGTTGTCGACCGGGATGTCGAAGAAGCCCTGGATTTGGCCGGCGTGCAGGTCGATGGTCAGTACCCGCGAAGCGCCGGCAGCGGTGATCAGGTCAGCCACCAGTTTGGCGCTGATCGGTACGCGCGGCGACACTTTGCGGTCCTGACGAGCATAGCCGAAGTACGGGATCACGGCGGTGATGCGCTTCGCTGAAGCGCGCCGGAAGGCATCGAGCATCAGGAGCAGTTCCATCAGCGTGTCGTTGACCGGAGTGCACGTCGATTGAACGACGAACACGTCGCCGCCGCGAACATTCTCCGCGATCTCCACCATTACTTCGCCGTCGCTGAAGCGGCGCACCTCGGCCTGTCCGACCGGCACATCGAGATGCTTGCACACGTCGGCTACCAGGGGTCGATTCGAGTTGCCCGTGAAGACCTGAATCTCGTCCCTCACCGATCACCTCAGCGACAATACTGGGCGGGAAGGATTCGAACCTTCGATACCGGATCCAAAGTCCGGGGCCTTACCAGCTTGGCGACCGCCCATCATCCTCGTCATGTGTTTGGATCGCCGGTAGCCTGTCCAAGATCTGCGTCGCCCGTGCCCACACGCCGGCGGTGCGCATTGCACGCGCCGCGGCACTCGCCTGTTCCACTCCGTCCCACACTCCAAATACCGCCGAACCGCTTCCGGTCATCAGCGCGCCGCGCGCTCCAAGCGCGCAGAGCTGCCGCTTCAACACTTTCAAAACAGGTAAGATCTGGAAGGCCGCCGCTTCGAGGTCGTTCTCAAGCCACTGCAGCAGCGGACCGCGAAAGACAGTAAGCCTATCGTCTTTACTGACCGGGGCCTCCGTTGTCAACAAATCGTCATAGATTGCATATACATGCCGCGTTTCCAGGAGACTGCCGGGGAAAACCACAACGAGACCTGCCCCGGGCTCGAGGGGAGATGGCAGCGGCTGGATGTCCTCTCCGATTCCGCGCATCCTAGCGGAGCCCCCGCAGAGGAAAAACGGCACGTCGGCACCGACTTCCAAGGCCCATGCCGCCAGCTCAGAGGTGGAGACCGGAATGGGCGACAGAGTGTTGAGTAGGCGAAGGGTCGCGGCGGCATCGCTGCTGCCGCCACCGAGTCCGGCACCGGCGGGAACCTGCTTGATGAGCTCGATGTCGACCCAGGCGCTACGGACGGTGCGGCTCAGATAGAGGAGCGCGGCGCGGACTGCGAGATTCTCCGGGCCTTCGGGAGCGCCCCCGGGGCGGCAACGGATGGAAACTCGCGATGTTGGATGCGAGGAGATGGAGAGCCGAACGTGGTCCACGAGCGCGATCGGGACGACCAGCGAATCAAGCAGATGGTACCCATCAGCGCGGCGCCCAATGACGCGGAGCGACAGATTGAGCTTGGCTGGCGCCGCAACGCTGGCGCTGCGAGCCCCGGAACGTGCGATGGGCGAGAAAACATCCAGTTTCTTGCGTGTCCGTGACGATCCCACGGGCTGATCCTGCAGCAAGTTGACCCCCCGACAAACTGGTGATAGGTCGCTAGGCTTCCCTCGTTGTGGTCACGCCCCCGTAGTGAAAAGGATATCACACAGGTCTCCGGAACCTGTAGTCCAGGTTCGACTCCTGGCGGGGGCGTTCATCCCATAACCCCCTATTCCATCTACGCTTGATTTTGGGTTGTCCTTCCGGTAGCGTCCCGCGCCGTTCGGGTGGGTGCCCCTTTGCTTGTGGGGCGATCGGAAGGAGGCGGCGATGGATTTCCCGAAGTGCCTGAAATGCAACCGCGGAGCGCTGATTCCGCTCTCGGACTATGGGCAGGAGGGCGCTTCGGTGCTGTTCAAGGCTTGGGTGTGCACCAACCCCGAGTGCGGCTTTTCCCTGCGCGTCGACAAGGGTGAAGTCACATATGGAAAGAAGATCGACTTCAAACAC
>JAHBUY010000001.1:1045000-1256220 GCA_019637795.1 bacterium
CCATTTCAGCCAATCCGTGTAGCACGCCGGTTTACGCTCAAACCAGCCCCGTTCCCCAGCCCGGCCCCCCGAGGCCGACACCACCGGCGCGGAGGCAGTGCGGCCGCCCCGGAGGCCTGCCGGCGGACTCCGTGCCCGCCGTGGCGGGGAGTCTGGAATCCCTTCAGTTCAGCTCCTTGTTCGAGTACCCGAGGATGCGGCGGGCGACGATCATCAGGTTGATCTGCTGCGTGCCCTCGAAGATGTCGTTGATCTTGGCGTCGCGCATCCACTTCTCGACCAGCAGCTTGCGCGAGTAGCCGAGCGGCCCGAGGATCTCGACCGCCTTCTGGGTCACCTGGGTGACGGCGAGGCCGGCCTTCGACTTGCACATCGAGGCTTCGAGGTTGTTGTGCATGCCGCGGTCCATCATCCAGGCGGCACGCCAGGTGAGGAGCCGCGCCGCCTGCAGGGTGGACTCCATGTCCATGAAGTCGCGCTCGAGGGCGGTCAGCTTGTGCGCCGGCGCCTCGTAGCGGATCTCGACCCCCGCCTTGGCGAGCGCCTCGCGGACGAAGTCGACGGCGGCGCGGGCGATGCCGATGGCGCTGGCGGCGACCGCCGGGCGGGTGGCGTCGAAGGTCGCCATGACGCCCTTGAACCCCTCGCCCTTCACCTCCGGGTTGCCGAGGATGTTGTCGTAGGGGATGCGGCAGTTCTCGAAGACGATGGCGGCGGTGTCGGAGGCGCGGATGCCCAGCTTGTCCTCCACCCGCACGACCGTCGCGCCGGGCGTGCCGTGGTCGACGACGAAGGCCTTGATGCCGGCGCGACCGGCCGACTTGTCGACCGTCGCCCAGACCACGACGAAACCCTCGGACTTCTCCAGCGCGCGATGGCCGCTGGTGCAGAAGATCTTGGTGCCGTTGAGCACCCACTCGTCGCCGTCGCGCGTCGCGGTGGTGGTGATCGCCGCCGAGTCGGAGCCGGCGCCCGGCTCGGTGATCGCCATGCCGGCCCACTTCGGCGCCCCCTCGCTGAAGCGGGCGAGGAAGCGCTTGCGCTGCTCCGGCGTGCCGGCGGCCGCGACCGCGGCGCCGCCGAGGCCGGGATTGGGAATGCTGAGGTAGAGGCCGGCGTCGCCCCACGACAGCTCCTCGATCGAAACCACGCTGGCGAGGTTGCTCTCCGAGGGCCCGTCGCCCTTCTTCTTGCCGCCGCCGAACGTCACCGGGCTCTGGCTGGAAATCGCCCAGATCATCTGGTGCCACTCGGTCGGATCCTCGTGCTCGCGCTCGTCGTACTCGCGCGAGATCGGCCGCATCGTCTGCTCGGCCATCATGTGGATCATCTGGCGGGAATTCTCGATGCCGGGAGAAAGCTCGAAGTCGATCATGGGTGCAACCTCACTTGTCCGTCGTTGTCGAAGCGATCGTCCAGGGTTCCTGAGGGTGTGACGCTGTCAGGGGCCGGAGCTCCGGAAGCATGACAGCCGAAGAGCGCACCAGCCCGCCTTTCACGCCATCGCCAGGCCGTCGATGACGCCGAAGCCGCGCGCGTTGCGCAGGAACAGCTCGACCAGGTGGTCGCGGATGTAGCCGTGGCCACCGAGCACCTGCACCGCGTTGTCGGTCACCTTGAGCGCCATGTTGGCGGCGTAGCGGCGCGCCAGGCAGGCCTCGCGGGTGGCGTCGTCGTCGCGGTCGATGCGCCACGCCGCCTCCCAGGTGAGCAGGCGGGTGGCGTCGATCTCGATCGCCATCTCGGCGAGCATGAAGGCGATCGCCTGCTTCTGGGCGATGAACATCCCGAACGCCTTGCGCTCCTTGGCGTAGTCGCGCGCGTACTCGAACGCGGCGCGGGCGACGCCGACGGCGAGCGCGGCGCTGGCCACCCGCTGCCGGTTGAGCAGCGGCTGCAGGCTGCCCTGGAGCTGGTTGGCCACCGGCACGCGACAATCGGTGAGCTGCAGCTCGTAGGTCGCCAGCCCCTTGAGGCCCATGTTCTGTTCGCGCGCGCCGATGGCGAGGCCCGCGGCGTCGCGCGGCACCAGGACCGCCGTCAGCCCCTGCTCGCCGTGCGCGTAGACGAGGATCTGCTCCGCCTCGGCGGCCAGCGGCACGTAGCACTTGCTGCCGTTCAGCACGAGATCGCCGTGGGCGCGCACCGCCGTGGTGTGCATCGCGTGCACGTCGTAGTTGAAGGCCGGCTCGACCATCGCCGCGCTGCCGGGCACGTAGCGCGCCCCGGCATACGCCGGCAGCACCGCCTGCTTCTGCGCCTCGCTGCCCAGCTCGAGCACCGGCTCGACGACCAGCCGCGGCGCCAGAATGTGCAGCGCGATCGACAGGTCCGCCCACCCCAGCTCCTCGCAGAGGAGGGCGCTGGTCATCGCCGAGTGATCGGCGCCGAAGCCGCCATAGGCCTCGGGGATGGTGTTCTGCACCAGCCCGAGTTCCCACGCCTGCTGGGCGAGCGCTTCGGACACCGCCCCGCTCTCGTCGGTCGGACGCGCCTGTGGGCGCACCTGCTCGACGGCGAACTGGCGCACGGTGTCGCGGATGAGCTGTTGCTCCTCGGACGGCTCGAAGTCGACCATCACGGCCTCCTCTTGCGGGCCGGCGCCGCGGCGGGGCGCGCCAGCCAGGTGAGATACGAATCGAGAAAGGTGCGCAGGTGCTCGCCGAGATCGATGTGGCCGGGGTCCTGGTAGTACTCGATCTCGGCACCCATCACCGCGCCGGCGTAGACGCCCGCGGCGGTGACGGCGCTGACGTCGGCGCGGAAGACCCCCTGGCGCTGGCCGACCTCGATGATGCCGCGCAGAAAGGCGCGGAAGCGGCGCATCATGTCGCGAAACTGCGCCGAGAGCCGGGCATTGGTGCCGAAGGCTTCGACCATCAGGGTGACGATCAGCCGGCGGTGATTGCTCCGGGTCGCGTGCTCCAGGCAGACGTCGGTGACGTGGCGCAGCGCCGCGACGGCATCCTGCACCGTCCCGAGGTCGCTGCTCACCCGCCGCTCGAATTGGCCGACGCGATTCTTCACGGCCGCGAAGAGCAGCTCTTCCTTGTCCTTGAAGTGGTAGTAGATCGCGCCCTTGGTCAGCCCCGCCGCCTTGGCGATGCGATCGATCGACGCCCCCTGGTAGCCGTAGCGGGCAAAGCAGTCGATCGCGATGTCCATCAGGTCCCGCCGCCCGTTGTCCGGGCGTGCGGGCCGTGGCGAAGCGCCCATACTGAACGTTCAGTATGTTTCGCGGCGAGAGTCAAGACCGGGCACCGATCGATACGGGTCGCCGCCGATGGACACGGACCGGCCGCCCCCTGCGCCCCGACGTTCGCCGCCGGCGATGGCCATCGGCGTCCGTCTGTGGGCTATGAGAGGCGTATGGACGCTCCCTGGGTCTACATCGAGGACATCGGCCGGCACGAGGGCGAGACGGTCACCCTCAAGGGGTGGCTGTACAACAAGCGCTCGAGCGGCAAGCTCCACTTCCTCCTGCTGCGCGACGGCACCGGCATCCTGCAGTGCGTGGTGTTCAAGAAGGACGTGCCGGAGGAACAGTTCACGCGCGCCGACCACCTGCCGCAGGAGTCCTCGCTGATCGTCACCGGGGTGGTGCGCCGGGACGAGCGGGCGCCGCTCGGCTACGAGCTCGGCGTCACCGACCTGCAGGTCGTGCACGAGGCGGCCGAGTACCCGATCACGCCCAAGGAGCACGGCGTCCACTTCCTCCTCGACCACCGCCACCTGTGGCTGCGCTCGGCGCGCCAGCACGCGATCCTGCGCATCCGCGCCGAGGTGATCCGCGCCTGCCGCGAGTACTTCGACCACCGCGGCTTCGTCCTCTTCGACGCCCCGATCCTCACCCCCGCCGCCTGCGAGGGGACGACGACGCTGTTCGAGACCCCGTACTTCGACGAGACCGCGTACCTGACCCAGAGCGGCCAGCTCTACGGCGAGGCCGGCGCCCTGGCGCTGGGCAAGGTCTACGTTTTCGGGCCCACCTTCCGCGCCGAGAAGTCGAAGACCCGCCGGCACCTGATGGAGTTCTGGATGGTCGAGCCGGAAGTCGCGTTCATGGATCTCGCCGGCGACATGGACCTCGCCGAGGATTTCGTCGCCACCATCGTGCAGCGCGTGGTCGCCACCCGGCGCCGGGAGCTGGAGACGCTCGAACGCGACGTCGCGCTGCTCGAACGGGTGCGGAAGCCGTTCCCGCGCATCACCTACGGCGAGGCCATCGCCCTGCTCCAGCGCAAGGGCTTCCCGGTGGAGTGGGGCGCCGACTTCGGCGCCGACGAGGAGACCGCGATCTCCAGCGAGCTCGACCGCCCGGTGCTGGTGCACCGCTACCCGATCGAGATGAAGGCCTTCTACATGAAGGCCGATCCCGCCGATCCACGGCTCGCGCTGTGCGTCGACATGCTGGCGCCCGAGGGCTACGGCGAGATCATCGGCGGCGGCCAGCGCGAGGACGACCTGGCGACGCTGGAAGCCAAGATCCGCCAGCACGGCCTGCCCGAATCGGCCTTCGGCTGGTACCTCGACCTGCGCCGCTACGGCTCGGTCCCCCACGCCGGCTTCGGCATGGGCATCGAGCGCGTCGTCGCCTGGCTGTGCGGCATCCCGCACGTGCGCGAGACGATCCCCTTCCCGCGCATGCTGGAACGGTTGACGCCGTGAGCACGGTCACCACGGAGAGCCCCCAGGAACACCGGGGCGGCAATTGGACGCGGCGCGGCTCGACGGCTCGAAACGCGCTCCGAAGAACGGTGCCGTCAGCGGCGGCCCTCGGCGAGCGCCGCCTGTTCGCGACGCGCGCCCCGGTGCCTTCGGCGCGTGGTCGTCACCGCCGCTCCAGGATCGCGAACGGATGGCGGAGGCGACGGCTCAGCGTTCCCAGACCACGTACTCGTCGAGCTCGTTGCCGTCGACCAGGATGTGATACGGGCCGGCGACCTGCATCTCGGTCGGGGCCGGCGGCGCCGGCTGCCGCAGGCGCTCGCGGTCGGTCTGCAGGGCGGCGCGCAGCCGTTCCTCGCTGGGACGCGCCTCGCCGCGGGCGACACGGATGAGCGCGAAGGCCGGTGACGCTCCTGCAGTCATGATCCGTTCCCACTTATGAGGCGCCCTGGGAACGGTCAACCCAGGGGATGGGACCGGGCGTCGTCGTCGCGGCGGCGCGGGGCCGCGGGATCCGCGTTCATCCGCGTGTCTTGATCGGCCCGCCGCCATCTGTGAATCCTTCCCCTTCCCTGGGAGGTCGCGATGAACACCAACTTCAATCTCGCCGAGATCAGCGAGGCGATCGCGGCGGCGATCCCGGAGCGCGAATGCCTCGTGTTCCGCGACCGCCGCTATAGCTGGGCGCAGTTCAACGAGCGGACGCGCCGGCTCGGCAACTACCTCGCCAGCCGCGGCCTGCGCTGCCGGCAGGAGCGCAGCGCGCTGCGGAACTTCGAGTCCGGCCAGGACCACCTCGGGCTCTATCTGCACAACTGCAACGAGTACCTCGAGGGCATGGTCGGCGCGTACAAGGCGCGGGTGGCGCCGTTCAACGTCAATTACCGCTACGTCGACGACGAGCTCATCTACCTGCTCAACGACGCCGACGCCCGCGCCCTGGTCTACCACGCGCGCTTCGCCCCCAACGTCGCCCGCATCCGCGGCGAGCTGCCCAACCTCGACGTGCTGATCCAGGTCGCCGACGAGTCCGGCCATGCGCTGCTGCCCGGCGCGGTCGACTACGAGGCGGCGCTGGCCGCGGCATCGCCCGAGCGACCCGCCCTCGCCTGGTCGCCCGACGACCTCTACATCCTCTACACCGGCGGCACGACCGGCATGCCGAAGGGCGTGCTGTGGCGGCAGGAGGACATCTTCTTCGGCGCCCTCGGCGGCACGCCGACCATGGGCCCGAAGTTCGCCAGCGTCGACGCCATCGTCGAGGCGGCGCAGCAGGGCACCCTGCGCGCCTGCCCGGCGCCGCCGCTGATGCACGGCGCCGCGCACTGGATGGCGTTCATGACCCTGCACCAGGGGGGCACCGTGGTCATCCAGTCGATCCCCGAGCGGCTCGACCCCGACGACATCTGGTCGACCGTCGAGCGCGAGAAGGTGCGCTTCCTGGTCATCGTCGGCGACGCCTTCGGCCGGCCGCTGATCGACCAGCTCGACAAGAAGTCGTACGACCTCTCCGCCTTCGGCATCCTGCTCTCCGGCGGCGCCATCCTGACGCCGGCGCTCAAGGACGCCTTCCTCGAGCGCATCCCGCACCTGATGATCATCGACGGCTTCGGCGCCTCGGAGACCGGGGGCCAGGGCCAGCAGGTGTCGCTGGGCGGCGGCAAGGCGTCCACCGGCACCTTCCGCATGAACGAGGACACCGTCGTCCTGCGCCACGATCTCAGCGGCGTGCTCGAACCCGGCAGCGCCGAGTCCGGTTGGCTGGCGCGCAAGGGCCACGTGCCGCTCGGCTACTTCAAGGACGCCGAGAAGAGCGCCAAGACCTTCCCCACCATCGGCGGCATGCGCTGGGCGGTGCCCGGCGATCACGCCACGGTGGCGGCCGATGGCACCATCACCGTCCTCGGCCGCGGCTCGGTGTCGATCAACTCCGGCGGCGAGAAGATCTACCCCGAGGAGGTGGAGAAGGCGCTCAAGCACCATCCGTCGGTGTACGACGCGGTCGTCGTCGGCACGCCGAACCAGCGCTTCGGGCAGCAGGTCACGGCCGTGGTGCAGACGCGCGCCGGCGAAGCCCCGACCGAGGACGAGCTCGCCGAGTTCGCCGCCCGCCACCTCGCCCGCTACAAGCTGCCGCGCGTCATCCTCTTCGTCGACGAGATGGTGCGCAGCCCGTCGGGCAAGGCCGACTACCGCTGGGCGAAGAAGCTCGCGTACGAGCGGCTGGGGATCAAAGAGTGACCGACCACGGCGGCACGCGGCGGCGTACCGCGCGCCGCCGTGACCGCCGTGGCGCATGCCGATGCCGCTCCTCGCCTTCGATCTCGACGGCGTCCTCTATTCCTCGGAGCCGTTTCTCGGCGAGGCGTATCGCGAGGCGATCGCGCACGTGAACGCGCGGCATCCCGGCGCGTTTCCGCGCGTGCCGGCGACGCGGGAGATCCTCGCCCATGTCGGCTGGCCGATCCCGGTCATCTTCGCCAACCTGTTTCCCGATGCCGCTCCGGCGGCGCTCGCGGCGCTGCACGGCGAGACCGTGGAGGTGATCTGTCGCCGCGTCGCCGCCGGCGAGGGGATCCGCTACCCGCACGTGCCCGAGACGCTGCGCCGTCTCCATGATGCCGGGCATGCGCTGTGTGTCGCCTCCAACGGGCGCGCGCGCTACGTCGAGACCGTCCTCGCCACCTGCGGCGTCGCGGAGTTGTTCCTGCCGCGCATCACCGCCGACGACGTCGGCGACAAGACCGCCATCCTCCGCCACTACCTGGCGATTCTGCCCGCCGCGCCGCGGCGCACGGTGATGGTCGGCGACCGGGCGAGCGACGTCGAGGCGGCCCGCGCCGTCGGCTGCCACTTCGTCGGCTGCGACTACGGCCACGGCCATCGCCAGGAGATCGCCGCCGCCGGCCCCTTGGTCGCCGACTTCGCCGCCCTGCCGGCGGTCATCGCCGGCGTGCTCGGCTGACCGCACCCGCTGTGGACCTCCGCCCCGCGCTGTGGTGAATTGCGCCCCATGTCGCTGGTCGCCGACCGCGCCCTCAGCGCCCGCGAGTTGCTCGACGAGTGCGTCGCCTTCAAGCGCGAGCACGCGCCGCGCAGCCGCTTCCTGCGCGCCCTGGTCACCGGCGACTTGGACCGGCCGCAGCTCGAGCGCTGGGCGATGGACTTCTACTGGTACGTCGAGCCGGCGATCCCGACCATCGCCGCCTGGCTGTCGTCCGCCCCCACCCTGCCCGACCGCGAGGCCTACAAGCTGATCGCCCGCAACCTCGCCGGCGAGATGGGCTACATCCGCGAGGCCGAGCATCACGACCTCTACCTGCAGTTCTGCGCCGGTCTCGGCATCGGTCGCGAACGCCTGCTGGCGCACACGCCGCTCGCCTCGACCATCGGCGCCGCCTCGACCATGGGCTACTACTGCCGCAGTTCGTTCGCCGAGGGCCTCGGCGCCTTCGGCCTGGCGGTCGAGATGGACGTGCCGGGCCGGCCGAACGGCGCCCAGGTCCTGTGCGACGGCCTGTCGCGGCACTACGGCTTCGACGACCAGGCGCTGGAGTTCTGGCGCATCCACGTCGCCGCCGAGGAGGAGCACGGCGAGAACGCCGAACGGGCCCTCCTGCTCTGCGGACAGACGCGCGAGCAGCAGGCGCTCATCCGCCGCGCCTTCCGCTTCAGCGTCCTCGCCCACACCGCCATGACCGAGGGCTACGACCGCCTCCTCTGACGACGATCGCACCACGAAGTTGCGCGGAGGCGCGGCGCCGGACGTCAGGCCACGGCAGTCGATGGAACGCTCCCTGCCTCCGCGGTGAAAGGTCCGCGCTGTGACCCGCTCCCTGTCCGACCGCCACGCCATCATCATCGGTTCCGGCATCACCGGCCTCGCCGCGGCGCGCGTGCTCTCCGATCGCGGCGCGCGCGTCACCATCCTCGAGCGCGACGCCGAGCCCGAGGCCGCCGATCCGGCCGGCGCCTTCACCCACTGGCAGCGCAAGGGCGCGCCGCAGGTGCGCCACTCGCACGCCTTCCTCGGCCGCCTGCGCAAGCTGCTGCGGGAGAAGTATCCCGACCTGCTCGACGGCCTGCTGGCCGCCGGCGCCGCCGAGCTCGACATGCTGTCGCGGCCGCCGCTGACCCTGCCGCCGCTGGCGCCCGAGCCGGGCGACGTCGACCTCGTCGCCCTCGGCTGCCGGCGGACGACGTTCGAGTGGGTGGTGCGGCGCAACGTGCTCGCCCGCCCCGGCGTCACCCTGCTCGGCGGCGCACAGATGCGCGGCCTGGTCGCCGAACCCGGCACGCCGCCGCGGGTAACCGGGGTCCGCTTCGCGCGCGACGGCGCGGAGGAGACGCTGGCCGGCGATCTCGTGATCGACGCCAGCGGCCGCCAGTCGAAGGGCCCGGCGTGGCTGGAGGCGATCGGCGCCGCGGCCCCGCCCGAGGAGCTCGAGCCGTCCGGGGTCGTGTACTACACCCGCTTCTACCGCTTCCGCCCCGGCGCGGTGGAGCCGCCGCGCAGCCCGCATCCGGCGGCGGCCGACTACAACTGGGTGAAGTACGCGATCTTCCCGGCCGACGGCGGCACCTTCTCCATCACCTTCGCCATCCCGCTCGCCTTCCCGCGCCTCAAGGTGCTGGCCAACGTCGCCGCGTTCGACGTCATGACCCGCGCCCTGCCGGCGCTGGCGCCGTGGGTCGACCCGGCGGTGTCGGAGCCGATCGGCGACCCGCAGCACCCGGTGCAGGCGATGGGCGGCCTGATCAACCGCCTGCGCCGCTTCGTCGTCGACGGCCGGCCGCTGGCGCGCGGGTTCTTCGTCCTCGGCGATGCCGCGTACTGCACCAACCCGCTCTACGGCCGCGGCTGCGCCCAGGCGTTCCTGCACGCCGACCTGCTCGGCGAGGCGCTCGACGCCCACCCCGCCGATCTCGCCGCCGCCGCCGCGGCGCTCGACCGCGCGGCCCGCGCCGCCATCGAGCCGTTCTACCGCGCCTCGATCCTCGCCGACCGCGAGGCGGTGCGCAAAGCCGAGGGCCGCCAACCGCGCACCTGGAGCGGCCGGCTGCGCGCCCGCTACTTCGACGAGGGCGTCGCCATCGCCACCCGCTGCGACCCGGTCGTGTTCCGCGCCTTCGTGCGCATGTTCAACATGCTCGAGACCCCCGAGCAGGCCTTCGGCAATCCGCGCGTGCTCTGGCGCTCGCTGCGCGTCATGCTGCGCGGCGCCCGGCGCAACGCGCCCTACCAGTTGCCGCCGCCGCCGGACCGCGAGGCGACGATCGGCCGCTGCGAGGCCGCCGTCGCCTGAGCGGCGCGGCCCGCCGACCGATCGATGACCTGGGAAGCGTGGCTCACCGTCGGCGTCATCGTCGGCACGCTCGGCGCCCTCGTCTTCACCAGTTACGCCGCCGACCTGGTCGTGCTGACCGGCCTCGGCGTGCTGCTGGCGAGCGGCGTGCTGACGCCGCAGCAGGCCTTCGTCGGCTTCGCCAACGAGGGACTCGTCACCGTGGCCGTGCTGTTCATCGTCGCCGCCGCGCTGCGCGACACCGGCGGGATGACGCGCCTCACCCAACGGATCCTCGGCATCCCCCGCTCCGTCGTCGGCGCCCAACTGCGGCTGATGCTGCCGGTCGCCGCCATGAGCGCATTCATGAACAACACGCCGCTGGTGGCGATGATGCTGCCGGTGGTCGACGACTGGTCGCGCAAGGCGCGCCTGTCGGCCTCGAAGCTGATGATCCCGCTCAGCTACGCCTCGATCCTCGGCGGCACCTTCACGCTCATCGGCACCAGCACCAATCTCGTCGTCAACGGCCTGCTCATCCGCGCCGGGCACCCCGGCATGTCGATGTTCGAACTCAGTTGGGTCGGCGGCCCCAGCGCGCTCGCCGGCATCGCCTTCGTCATCGCCTGCGGCCGCTGGCTGCTGCCCGACCGCCTGCCGGTGGTGAGCGTGCGCGACGACGCCCGCCGCTACACGGTCGAGATGATCGTCGAGGCCGGCAGCCCGCTCGCCGGCCAGTCGATCGAAGCGGCCGGCCTGCGCCATCTCCCGGGCATGTTCCTGATCGAGATCGAGCGCGACGGCGAGGCGCGGCCGGCGGTCGGCCCCGAGGAACGCCTGCGCGAGCAGGACCGCCTGGTGTTCGCCGGCGTGGTGGAATCGGTGGTCGACCTGCAGAAGATCCGCGGCCTGGCCCCCGCCACCAATCAGGTCTTCAAGCTCGACGCCCCGCGCGAGCGCCGGGTGATGACCGAGGCGGTCGTCTCCGACACCTGCCCGCTGATCGGCAAGAGCGTGCGCGACGGCGAGTTCCGCTCGGTCTACAACGCGGTGATCATCGCCGTCGCCCGCAACGGCGAGCTGCTGCGCCAGCGCATCGGCGACATCGTCCTGCGCGCCGGCGACACGCTGCTGCTGGAGGCGCCGGCCTCGTTCGCCCGCGAACAGCGCGACTCGCGCGACTTCTACCTGGTCAGCCAGGTCGCCGGCTCGGTGGCGCCGCGCCACGAGAAGGCCTGGCTGGCGGTGCTCATCCTGCTCGCCATGGTGACGGCGGCGACCACCGGCCTCCTGCCGATGGTGACGGCGGCGATGCTCGCCGCCGGCCTGATGGTCGGCACGCGCTGCGTCAACTGGGGCGCGGCCAAGCGCGCGCTCGACCTGCGCGTGCTGCTGATCATCGGCGCCACCCTGGCGATCGGCACCGCGCTCGAGACGAGCGGCGGCGCGCAGACGATCGCCGGCGGCCTCATCCGCCTGGGCGGCAACGACCCCTGGGTGCTGCTGGTCGTCGTCTACGGCGTCACCATGCTGTTCACCGAGCTGATCACCAACAACGCCGCCGCCGCCCTGGTGTTCCCCATCGCCATGGCCACCGCCGAGGGCATCGGCGTCAATCCGCGCCCCTTCGCCATCGCCATCGCCATGGCCGCGTCGGCGAGCTTCTCCACCCCGATCGGCTACCAGACCAACCTCATGGTGCTCGGCCCCGGCGGCTACCGCTTCACCGACTTCTTCCGCATCGGCGTGCCGCTCAACCTGCTGATGTGGCTCCTGTCGTCCCTGATCATCCCCCGCGTGTGGCCGTTCTGAGCGGCGGGCAGGCCGCCGCCGCCCTCGGGCAGGGGCTGGCGGGCGAGCGCGTCCGCCGCGCGGGCGTCCACTCCGAGGCCGCGCAGGATGGTGGCGGCGACGTCGCTGGCGTGCTCGGCGCCGGCGCGGCCCTCGAGGACGGTGCGCATGCCAGCCAGGACGGTCCCCTGCACGAGGTCGATCGCCGCCGCCTCCGAGACGTAGCGCAGGCGCCGGCGGCGGCGGCCGCGGCGCAGGTCGTCGAGCAGCGGCGTCGCCGTGCGGTCGACCAGCAGGGGCGTGGTCGCCCACACCCGCAGCAACGCCCGCCCCCAGGTCGCCTCCGCGATCGCCTTGAGCACGAACCGCCGGGCCCCGATCGCCACCCGCCGCGCCGGATCGTCGATCCCCGTCATGCTGGCGGTGATGTCCTCGAACAGGCGTTCGGCGAGCGCCAGGCTGGCCGCCGCCACCAGGTCCTCGCGGCTGCGGAAGTAGTTGTAGAAGGTGCCGTTGGAGACGCCCGCCTCGGCCGCCACCTCGTGCAACGCGGCGCCGCCGGCCCCCTTGCGGGCGAACACGCGCAGCGCCGCATCGAGCAGCAGTCGGCGGGTGCGGTCGCGCGCCCGGCTCGGCGGCCGGCGGCGGGCGGGGACGGGCATGGCCCCGACTACCCGTTGAATGAGGGATCAGTCAAGAATTGACAGATTTCTCAACTCGCGATAGCCGTGCGCACCAAGGGAGGATCGACGGCATGCGTTACGCGAATCTCGCCGGCCGCGCCGTGCTGCTGCACGACGACCGGGCCCTCGACATCGAACGCGCCTCGCGCGGACGTTTCACCGCCGACCCGCAGGCGCTGTACGCCGACTGGGCGGCGCTGCGCGCGTGGGCGCGCGACGTCGATGCGACCGCCGCCCAGCCCTACGCGGTCGCCGAGCTCGGCGCGCCGGCGCCGCGGCCGACGCAGGTGTTCGGCATCGGCTTGAACTACCGCGACCACGCCGCCGAGTCGGGCATGCCGCTGCCGGAGCGCCCGGCGACGTTCACCAAGTTCCCCACCTGTCTCACCGGCCCCGAGGCGCGCGTGGCGCTGCCGTCGCCGGCGGTGGACTGGGAAGTGGAGCTGGTGGTGGTGATCGGCGCGCGCGCCCATCGCGTCGCCGAGGCCGACGCCTGGCAGCACGTCGCCGGGCTCACCGTGGGCCAGGATCTGTCCGAGCGCGTCGTGCAGTGGTCCGGCGGCGGCCAGTTCTCGCTCGGCAAGTCCTTTCCCGGCTTCGGACCGATGGGGCCGTGGCTGGTGACGCCGGACGAGCTCGCCGACCCCGACGACCTCGAGCTCGGCTGCGAGATCGCCGGCGAGGTGCTGCAGAAGGGGCGCACGTCGGACATGGTGTTCAGCGTGCCGCGCCTGATCGCCGAGCTCTCGGCGGTGCTGCCGCTGCTGCCCGGGGACGTGATCTTCACCGGCACGCCGGCGGGCATCGGCGCGACCCGCAAGCCGCCGCGCTTCCTGCAGCCCGGCGAGGAGCTGCACAGTTGGATCGCCGGCATCGGCAGCCTGCACACGACCTTGGTGAGCGAATGAGGCATCGCGCGGAGAACGGGCGCCGCGGCAGCGGCGCCCTGCAGAGAGTTCAGAGCAGGCGCCGCTGTCGCGGCGGCCTGCAGGGCCAGAACAGGCGCCGCTGTCGCGGCGCCCTGCAGGGCCAGAACAGGCGCCGCTGTCGCGGCGCCCTGCAGGGCCAGAACAGGCGCCGCTGTCGCGGCGCCCTGCAGGGGGTTCCATGGCACTGCACCGATTGACGTCGGTCACGCTCGGCGTGCCCGACGTCGCCGCGGCGGCGGCCTTCTACGAGGATTTCGGACTGACCCGCATCGGCGAGGACCGGTTCGCCACCGTCGACGGCGGCGAGCAGTTGCGTCTGCTGCCCACCCCGATGCGGCGGCCGCTCGCGCTCGGGATCGGCGCCGACGACGCCGACGACCTCGGCCGCGTCGCCGCGGCGCTGCGCGGGCTCGGCGTCGCGGTCGAGCAGGACGACGGCGCGGTCAGCGCCAGCGACGGCGGCACGGCGGTCCGCGTCACCGTGCGCGTGGCGCCGCGCATCGCCCCCCCGGCGGCGGCCGCCGAGCCGGCGAACGGCCCCGGGCATCTCGACCGGATCAACGCCCGCGCCGCCGCCGTGCTGCGCGCCGCCCCGGTGCGACCGCGCAAGCTCGGCCACGTGGTGTTCGGCTCCACCGATCTCGAGGCGAGCCAGCGCTTCTTCATCGACGGCCTCGGCTTCAAGGTCAGCGACTCGATCCCCGGGCTGGGCGCCTTCCTGCGCTGCTCGTCCGACCACCACAACCTGCTCGTCCAGGCGGCGCCGGTGCCGCTGCTGCACCACACCTCGTGGCAGGTGGACGACGTCGACGAGGTCGGGCGCGGCGCCAGCGCCATGCTGCAGCGCGATCCCGACCGCCACGTCTGGGGCCTCGGCCGCCACCACATCGGGTCGAACTTCTTCTGGTATCTGAAGGATCCAGCCGGCAACTTCGCCGAGTACTACGCCGACCTCGACTGCATCGTCGACGACCAGCTCTGGACGCCCGGGGTCTGGGACGGCGCCCGCGGGCTCTACAACTGGGGCCCGCCGCCGCCGCCCTCGTTCCTCGCCCCGGACGACCTCGGCGCCCTCATGGCGGCGGCGCAGCGCTGACCCGTTGATCCCTCACGCCACGGCTGACATGGCGCCGCGCGACTACGACATCGCGATCGTCGGCTACGGACCGGTCGGCGAGACGCTGGCCATTCTGCTCGCGCAACGCGGTTGGCGGGTCGGCGTCATCGAGAAACAGGCCGCCGCCTACCCGCTGCCGCGCGCCGTCCACTTCGACGAGGAGGTGGCGCGCATCTTCCAGGCGGCGGGCATCGCCGACGGCTTCGCCGGCCTGACCGAGACCGCCGACTGGTACGAGTGGCGCAACGGCGACGGCCAGACGCTGCTCTGCTTCCGCGCCGCGCCGCTCGGGCGCAGCGGTTGGCCGGAGGCGAACATGTTTCCACAGCCGGAGCTGGAACGGCTGCTCGACCGCCGGGCGCGCGCGCTGCCGACGGTCGCCGTCGAACGCGGCTGCGAGGTGGTCGCGCTCGCAGCCGACGACGCCGGCGTCACCCTGCGCGCGCGCCGCGCCGACGGCGAGACGCTCGAGGTCCGCGCCCGCTTCGCCGTCGGCTGCGACGGCGCCAACAGCTTCGTCCGCTCCTGCATCGGCTCGACCGTCAGCGACCTCGGCTTCTTCTACGAGTGGTTGATCGTCGACGTCCTCCCCAACCAGCCCACGGTGTGGAGCCCGCTCAACATCCAGATCTGCGATCCGGCGCGACCGACGACCATGGTCTCCGGCGGCCCCGGCCGCCGCCGCTGGGAATTCATGCGCCTGCCCGGCGAGTCGATCGAGGAGCTGAACACCGAGGCCACGGCCTGGCGGCTGCTGGCGCCGTGGGACGTGCGCCCCGACAACGCCCGCCTCGAACGCCACACGGTCTACCGCTTCCAGGCCCGCTGGGTGGAGGGCTGGCGCCGCGGCCGGGTGCTGCTCGCCGGCGACGCCGCGCACCAGATGCCGCCGTTCGCCGGCCAGGGCATGTGCGCCGGCGTGCGCGACGCCGCCAACCTGGCGTGGAAGCTCGACCTCGTGCTCGCCGGCGCGGCGCCGGCATCGCTGCTCGACAGTTACGAGCCGGAACGCGTCCAGCACGTGCGCATGATGATCGGCGTCTCGATGGAGCTCGGCAAGATCATCTGCATCGCCGACCGCGACCAGGCCGCGGCGCGCGATCGCGCCATGCTCGCCGCCCGCGCCGGCGACCAGGTCCAGCTTTCGCCGATCCTGCCGATCGGGTCCGGCATCACCCGCGACGGCGATCCCACCGCCGCCCAACTCTTCATCCAGCGCCGCGTGCGGCGCGGCGGCGCCAGCGGGCTGTTCGACGACGTCGTCGGCCGCGGCTGGATCCTGCTGGCCGCCGACCGCGAGGCGCTGGCCGGTCTCGACGCCGACGCGCGCGCCTTCCTGGCATCGATCGGCGGCCGGGCCGTGGCGCTGGGCGACGATCTGGACGACGCCGACGGGGCGTACGGCGCCTGGTTCGTCGACAACCGGGTCGCGGCCGTCCTGCAGCGCCCGGACTTCTACGTGTTCGGCAGCGCCGCGACCGCCGCCGAGGTCGGCCCGCTGCTGGCCGACCTGCGGCGCAAGCTGGGAACGCGGACGGCCTGAAACGGGCCGTCCGCGTGCCGGTGATCAGCGACTGCCGAGCGCCACGCGCCGCGGCTCGAGCGCCGGCGCCTCGTCGCCGCCGGTGCGCAGCAGATAGAGGAGCGGGCCGATGCTACCGAGGATGAGGCCGACGACCAGGTACGGCACCACGGCGATGCCGCGCCGCTCCGCGTCGCGCCACATCCAGATCCCGACCATCGTCAGCGCGATCACCAGGTCGACGCACACCAGAACGCCCGGCAGGGTCGACAGCGCCTCGCGCATGATCCCCATGTAGCTGTACCCGTACGCCACCAGCACGTAGACATTGAGCGCCGCGAAGCCCGCCAGCACGCTGCCGATCAGCCACTGTTTCTTCGTCATCCTGTAGCTCCTTTCCGCCGGCACGGGGGCCGGCGCCATGGGTGTGCCGAGGAGGCGTTTCAATCGCCGTGCCGGCGCTCGGCGGCGGCGAGCGCCGCCGGCCCAACGCGCGCCGCCTGGCGGCGTGTTGCGGCGCGGCAACATCGGCGTTGCCGCGCGGCAACGGCGGAGCGGCCGGCGCCGCGCGATTCCCTTCCCGCAGCGGCGGTGCGAAACTTGCGGGCGATGCCGCTCATGGACACCGACGCCGCGACCGGCGCCGTCGACGACGGCGATCAGTACTGGCACGGCCTCCGCCTGCGCTGGTGGGGCCTGGCGCTCGGCCTGGCCGGCGGCGTGGCCGACATCGTCGGCCTCTCGCTGGCGGGCGTGACCTTCGCGGTCAACGGCTGGGACGCGCGGCCGCTGCTCGCCGTCTATTTCGGCGTGTCATTCGCCGTGCTCGGCTTCCTCGTCTGCTACCTGGTGGAGAGCCGGCGCCGCGACCGGCGGACGGCAGCGCTGCTGCAGGCGCAGACCGCGACCGTCGCCGCGTGGCGCGCCCGCGTCGCCCAGAGCGACAAGCTGGCCGCGCTCGGCCAGCTCGCCGCCACCATCGCCCACGAGGTGCGCAATCCGCTCGCCGTCATGCGCTCGGCGGCGCAGACCCTCGGCGACACGCTGCCCGCGGCCGACGGCGGCGCACGCCAGGCGAGCGCCTTCATCATCGCCGAGATCGACCGCCTGGCGAGCGTCGTGAGCTCGATCCTCGCCTACGCGCGACCGCTGCAATTGGCGCCGCGGGCCGTGGCGGTCGATGACCTGTTCGACCGCGCCCTGCTGCTGGCGCGCGACGACCTGGCGGCGCGACGGGTGGACGTCGAACGCGCCGACTGTTCCGCGCTGCCGCCGGTCCACGCCGATCCCGATCTGGTCACGCAACTGCTGCTCGGGCTGCTCGCCAACGCCGCCGATGCGATGATCGCGGGCGGCCGCCTCCGACTGACGGCGAGCAGCGCGCGCGGCGCGGTGCATCTGCACGTGGCGGACTCGGGTCCCGGCGTCGCGCCGGAGCTGCGCGAGCGCATCTTCGAGCCCTTCTTCACCACCCGCAGCCGCGGCACCGGCCTCGGGCTCGCGGTGGCGCGGCAGATCGTCGAGGCGCACGGCGGCCGCATCGAGGTCGGAGACAGCGAGGGCGGCGGCGCCCGCTTCACGGTGACGCTGCCCGCCGCCGCCGCCGAGCTCGCCGCCTGACGCTGATCGCGGCGCTGGCCCTCTCTCGTCGGTCCTCGGCGCCTGCTCACGCCGCCTCGGCAGCGCACGCCGCCGGCGCCGAGAGATCGAGCAGGTGCTCGCGCACCGCGGCCGGGGACAGTTGCAGCGCCTCGCACAGGTTGACGAACGAGAACGGCCATTCCCGGTCGTCCGAGGTCAGCCACTGGTAGGCGCGGACATAGAGCCGCTGCCGCGGCCCGCGACGCGCGTACCGATTGGCGCGCAGATCGTGCGCGGCCATGCCGATGACCGCGGCCGCCAGCGTGCGCTCGGGACTCTCGCCACTCCCCGCCCAGAGATCGCGGAACTGGACCGGCAGCAGTGAGGTCAGGGGCAGGAAATCCTCGGCGAAGCCGGGAATTCGCGGCACGTCGGACGATCTCGGGACGGAAACACGTCGGCTCATGAACCCTCCTCCAGGTTACGTGTCTGGCGGTGGGTCGTAGAAAGAATCGCGCCAAGGCGCCCCGTCACCTGCGAGGCGCGCTCACCCCACGGCGATGCGTGGTGAACCCGGTAAGCGGTCCAGCGGAGCCTGTAGAATTTGCCGATCGGGCGCAGCGCCGCGCACGGGCGCGCTCACTCCGTCCCGCGCCCCGCCTCGGCGCGGTAGGCGGAGAGACGGTTGTAGAGCGTCTTCAGACTGATGCCGAGCATCTCGGCGGTGCGCTGCTTGTTGCCGGCGCAGTGCGCCAGGGTGGCCTCGATCAGTCGGCGCTCCGCCGAGGCCACCGTGCTGCCGACGGCGATGGCGATCGAGCCCTCGTTCGCGCTCTCCGGGCCCGTTCGCGACGGGCCGCCGTTGCGCGGCGGCGCGCCGCCGAGCTGATCCGCGATGTGCGCCAGCCCCAACTCACGGTCGGCGAGGATGTAGGCGCGGTGCACCAGGTTCTTCAGCTCGCGCACGTTGCCGGGCCAGGCGTGCTCCTGCAGGCGCCGCAGGGCGGCGGCGTCCCACGTCTTGGTGGTGCCGTTGGCGGCATTGAGCTCGCCCAGGAAGTGCTCGGCGAGCACGCCGATGTCGCCGCCGCGGTCGCGCAGCGGCGGCAGCACGACCGGGAAGACCTTGAGGCGGTACCACAGGTCCTCGCGCAGCTTGCCGGTCGCGACCGCCTCCTCGGGCACGCGGTTGGTGGCGGCGATCACCCGCGCGTTGACGCGGATCGATTCCTCGCCGCCGACCCGCACCACGCTGCCGGTCTCGAGCACGCGCAGCAGCTTCACCTGCAGCTCGATCGGCATCTCGGTGATCTCGTCGAGGAAGAGCGTGCCGCCCTCGGCCTGCTCGAACACGCCGCGGTGCTGGCGCTCGGCGCCGGTGAAACTGCCCTTCTCGTGCCCGAACAGCGTCGTCTCGATCAGGTTGACGGCGACGGCGCCGCAGTTGACCGGCACGAACGGACCGCGCCGGCGGCGGCTCAGCTCGTGCACCGCCTGCGCGACCACCTCCTTGCCGGTGCCGCTCTCGCCGATGATGCAGACGGTGGCTTCGGTGGGCGCGACCTTGGAGAGGAGATCGTAGACCGCCCCCATCGGCGCCGAGTTGCCGACCAGCGGCCCGAAGCGTCCGAGGCGGCGCAGCGCCGTGCGCAGCTCGCCTATCTCCTCCGTCAGCTCTCGGGTGCGCGCGACGTTGCTGAGGATCGCCTTCAGTCGGCCGAGATCCAGCGGCTTGGTGAGGTAGTCGGTGACGCCGCGGCGCAACGCCTCGACCGCCGTGTCGACGCTGGCGTGTCCGGTCATGAGCACCATCGCGGCGCCACACGCGGCGACCTCGTCCAACAGGTCCATGCCGCTGCCGTCGGGCAGCACCAGGTCGCACAGCACCAGCTCGACCGGTTGCTCGCCGAGCCGCTCGCGCGCCTCGGCGACGCCGCGCGCCGCAACGGTCTCGAAACCTTCTCGCGCGACCAGCTCGACGAGCGCTTCGAGGGACGGGGCCTCGTCTTCGATGATCAGAGCGCGTGGCACCAGCCGGCAGTCTCGCGAATGCTCCTCGCCGGCACAAGAGGCCCCGCGAGGGTCAATGGGTCCCGGGCGGCTCATTCCCTGCCGGGGGCGGGGAAGGGCCGCCATGTCAGGCCGCGCACCGTCGTTCACCGTCGCCGCCGATGATCCGCTCATCGTCGGCAATCGAGGCATCGGACATCTGGGACGGCCGCGCGGCCGCGCGGCCGTCCCAGTGCCCCCGGCCCGCCCCCAGCGGACCGGGGGGCCCGCGTCTCGCTGTGCCCTCAGCGCGACGCGTGTGTCGCGTCGACCCGGAGCGAGTCGACGACCGAGCGGACGCCATCGGTGGCGCGAGCGATGGTCAGCGCCTGCAGCCGCTCGCTCTGGCTGCCGACGGTGCCGGTGAGCCGCACCGTGCCGTTGCTGACCTCGACGTCGATATCGTGGCCGATCGCCGCGTCCTTCTCGAGCCGATTCTCGACCCGGGTCCTGATGTCCGCGTCACTCGCCGCCACCGCCTTCTCCGCCCTGGCTGGGACGATGGTCAGCTCGTTCTTCACGCTCCTGACGCCGGAGACCTCACGCACCTCGGCCTCGGCGGCACGCTTGGCGGCGGCGGTGGGGACGCTGCCGAACAGCGTCACCCGGCCCTCGTCGGTGTCGACGTTGATGTCGGACGCCGGCGTCTGGCTGTTGGCCATCAGGCGCACCTTGGCGGCGCTGGTGATCCAGGCGTCGGTCATGGTGCCGGTCGCCGCGCGGCCGGCGTCCGCGACCGAGCCCGCCGCGGACTTGCCGGCTTCGGCCGCCCCATGCGCCACCTTCTTGCTCGCATCGCCCACCGCCGCCGCGGAATCGCGCGCCGCGCCGGCGACGGTGTTGCCGGCCTGCCGCGCCGACTCCTTCGTGTCATGCCAGATCTCGCTGTCGCTCAACGTGTCCGGACCGGTGATCTCGCTTGCCACCGCGCGCACGCCGGGCACCGCGCTGGCGATCTCGAGCGCGCGCAGGTGAGCGGTCATGGTCTTCGCTTTGCCCGACAGCACCACCGTGCCGGCGTTCACCGACGCGACGTCGATGTCGCTCTCGTCCAGCGCGCGGTCCCGCTTCAACGCCGCGGCGACGTTCGACTTGATCTGTTCGTCGTTCGCGGCCACGGCATCCTGCCGCGTCGGCGCCACCACCTGCAGGAGGTCGCGCACCGCGCGCACGCCCTGCACCTGCCGCGCCGCCAGCTCGGCCTTCGCCTTCTCGTTCGCGGTGTCGACCGTGCCGTGGAGCGTGACGCGGCCGTCGATGGTGTCGACGTTGATGGCATTGGCGTGGACGCCGCTCGTGGTGAGCAGCGTCATCTTCACCTTGGTCGTGATCCAGGCGTCGGGCGTCGCCGCGCGCGCCGGGGCGCAGACGGCGACGGCCAGCGCCAGCGCGGCGGCGGCGCACACCGAGTATCTCCAATCATGTCTCATGACGTTCTCCCTTCCCGGGCGCTCAGACGCGACCGAGCAGAACGAGGATCAGCAGCACGACGACCACGATCCCCAGCGCGCCGCTCGGCCCGTATCCCCACCCGGAGCTGTACGGCCAGGCCGGCAGCGCGCCGAGCAAGGCCAGGATCAGCACGATCAACAGGATGGTCATCAACATGGAATCGAACCTCCCGGCGCTCGGCGCGCCGCGTTGGCCGTCAATCGTTGGCGGCGTTCTTCACCCGGTCAACGGTCCGGTCGACAGCGTCTTTCACCTTGCCGGCGACCTGATCGCGCTTGCCCTCGCGCTTCAGCTTGTCGTTGCCCGTCAGTGCGCCGGCCGCTTCCTTGATGCGGCCCTTCGCCTTGTCCATCGTTCCACTCATATGGTCCTCCTTCGTTCGTTGCGTTGGCGTCGTGCGCCAGCGTGCCGGGGCAGAGAGCAGTCGCTGTGCCAATCGCCGCCGGTCGCGGCAGGGCGTGCGTGGCGAGCGGCGCGTGGACACGCGGACGGTAAGACCGGTCGGTCGCCGGTAAGAGTTACGGCGCCGCCGTTGCCAACGTCGCCGCGCGGCATCGCAAGGCGCCGCGGCGGCCAACGACACGTGTCGGGGAGCATCCACCTGCGGGAGGGCCGCGCGGGCGCGCGGCCAACCGCTCAATTGGACAGGAGCTCGCCCACCATCGAGAGCGATGGCACGTAGTCGCAGACGATCTTCGCGGTCATCAGGATCGGCATGGCGATCAGAGCCCCGGGGATGCCCCAGATCCAGCTCCAGAACAGGAGCGTGATCAGCACCACCACCGGGTTGAGCGTGAAGCGGCGGGACAGGACCGCCGGCGTCACCAGGTAGGCCTCGACGGTGGTGATCGCCAGATAGGTCGCCGGCGGCGCGATCGCCTCGCCGAGCGTGTTGAAGGTGATGAGCGACGCGGCGGCGACGCAGACGATGCCGACGCCGGCGCCGATGTAGGGAACGAAATTGAACATGGCCGCCAGGGCGCCCCAGAGGAGCGGGTTGGGCACGCCGTAGAGGGCCATGGCGCTCGCGACCCCGACGCCGACGCCGAGATTGATCAGGCTGACGGTCAGCAGATAGCCCGAGATGTGGTCCTGCAGCTCGCGCGCCATGGTGAGCAGCAGTTGGCGATCGCGTCGCGTCGGCAGCACGCGCAGACACTTGCGCAGGAAGAGATCGCCGGACGCGAGCAGGAAGTAGGTCAGCACCAGAATGATGCCGAGGCCGGTCAGGACCTCGGACGTGCTGGCGAGCAGCAGCGAGCTCAGGCTGCCGCCGCCCTGCACGGCGACCAGCCGCGGCGTCTCGCCGACCGTGGCGATCTGCTCGACGCGGCTCGTCGCCTCCTGCACGTCGGCGACGGTCTGCTTCACCACCCGGAGGCGCGTCTCGATGCGGCGCAACGCCTCCGGCGCGGCGGCGAACCAGGTCGCGGCCGGCCCCGAGAGCGCGTAGATCCCGTAGCCGGCGACCGACGCCAGCCCGAGCAGCACCACCATCGCGCCAACCGCCTCCGGCAGGTACAGACGGCGCAGGGCGCGAACGATCGGCCAGAGCACCAGGCTCAGCAGGATCGCCAGGACGACGGGCAGGATCAGGACGCGGGCGATGAACAGGGTGTAGAGGACGGCGAGGACGAACAGCCCACCGACGGCGGCGCCGAGCCGCCGCGGCGGTGGCAGGTCGGCGGCGACTTCGGCCGCCGACGCGATCACTGCCACCGGCGTTGACACTGCGTCGCCGGGAAGCGCAGCGGCCTCTTGCGGAGCGGCCGTGGCCACGCGGTCAGTTGTCGGCTTCGAGCTCGTCCGCCGCGGCGCCCACCCGCTCGCGCAGCTCGTTCGCGCGCTCGCTGATCTCCTCGCGCAGCTCGCGGCCGCTGGTCGGCGCCAGCAGGAGCGCCAGGCCGGCGCCCACCAGCAGCCCGGCGCCGAACAGCGCCAGGCTCGGCGCCATCTCGGCGCCGGCACCGCGCCGCGGCGGCAACCCGAGGGCGCGAATGATGTCCTCCGCGGCCGGCAGACTGCCGGCCAGTTTGCTCATCTCCATCGTGGTCTCCTTTCGCTGGCGAGTGGAATTGCCCGCCTCAACGCGCCGGCGCCGTCCCGGCGGCGCTGGCGGCGAGGTTGGCGATCGCGCGCTCGAGGGCGACGCGGCCGCCGCACAGGAGCAGACGGCTGACGACGCCGCGCGGCAGTCCGCCGCCGAGCACGTAGCCGAGGCCGGCGGCGACGGCGATCACCACGTAGGGCTGCCGTTCGAGCTGCTGACGCGCGACGGCGCGGCAATCGCCGACCAGCGCGTGCAGCGTGCCGCGCATCTCGCTCAGCTCGCCGGTGAGACGCCGCGCCTGCCGCTGCAGATCGGCCATCGAGTCATCGTGTCCGTTGCCGCGGTCGGCGACCTCGCGAACGCGCGCCCTCTGTTCGGCCATGATCGATCTCCTCAGCGACGCAACAGGCGGCCGAGGAGGAAGCCGGCCGCGAGCGCGCCGGCGATGACGGTCAGCGGCTGCGTCCGCGCCGCGCGGCGAAGCCGCCGATCGAGCGCCGACAGCTCGGCGCGCACGGCGTCGAGTTGCTCGTGCCACTGCCCGTCCGTCGCACGGTCGAGAATCGGTGTCGTGTTCACGAGTCCTCCCGTCTCTGGCCCGCGCCGCCCAACCAGCAACCGAGCAGCAGCGCGCCCAGGATCCATGGCGCGGGATCGTCCGCGATCCGCTCGCGAACGTGCGCCAGCAGTGGTCGCCGCACCGCGTCCTTGAGCTCGGCGACGGCGCGATCGAGCTCGCGCTCGTGGCGCGCCACCGACGCGAGCAGCTCGACCCGGCGTTCCTCGGTCGTCATGGCTCGGACGCCGGCGCGATGGCGCTGAGCTCGAAGGCGCCGACGCGGCGCAGGCTGCGCCCGATCAGCGCCGCGCCGGCGGCGGCCGAGGCGAGCGCCACCGCGACCAGGCTCGCCGCGAACGACCATCCCAGGCCGCGCTGCAGCTCCAGCGCCAGCGCGACGACGATCGCGCACCAGGCGCCGGAGAGGAGCACCGTCGCCGCCGCCATCGCCACCGCGGTGCGGACACCCAGGCTCACCAGGCGGAGCACGTCCAGCCGCGCCAGATCGAGGCGGTCGAGCAACACGCGCTGCCCGGTCTCGACGACGCGGAAGGCAGTGTCCGCGAGTCGTGGCGGCCGCCGTTGCAGACGCACCGGTGTCGAGGGCATCGGGCCACCGCGTCCTTCGGACCCGCGAGCGCGGCCGCTCCTCAGACCTGCGGCGGCCGCCCGCGCACCAGGCCGAGCAGCAGCGACACCAGGAAGACGATGAGGAACAGGCCGAAGAGGACTTGCGCGATGCTCGCCGCCGTCCCCGCCACGCCACCGAATCCGAGCACGCCGGCAACCAGTGCCACGACCAGGAACACCAACGCCCAGTACAACATCTGAACCTCCGTGGATCGAAGAGTCTCGTCGCGGGGCTGAGCAAGGCGCGGGCCAGCGCCGCCGCCTGACGGGCGGTCCGCCGGAACGCCCCGACGCTCGGACGTGGCCGGTAATCGTTACCGGCCACCGGGAGGAAGCTACACGCGCCGGCGCGCCCAGACGCTGATCAGCGTCAGCGCCACGGCGATCAATCCGGCGCACAGCCCGATCCACAGGCCGGCGACGCCCCAGCCGACGCGGAAGCAGAGCGCGACGCCGATCGGCAGGCCGATCAGCCAGTGCCCGGCGAGGTTGGCCAGCATCGGCGTGCGCGTGTCGCCGACGCCGCGCAGCACGCCCGTGGCGACCACCTGCAGGCCGTCGAACAACTGGAAGGCGGCGGCGACGCCGAGCAGCGTGATGCCGATCGCGATCACCTCCGGGGCATCGGTGAAGACGCGCAACACCAGGCGCGGCGCGCTGACGAAGACGACCGCCGACGCCGACATGAACGCCGCGCCGAGCAGCAGCGCCGCCCAGCCGGCGCGCCGCGCCGCCGCCGGCTGCCGGCGCCCCACCGCGTGACCGACGCGCACCGCGGCGGCGGCGGAGACGCCGAGCGGCACCATGAAGGTGAAGGCCGCGGCGCTGAGGGCGATCTGGTGCGCGGCCAGGGCGCTGGCGGTGAGCGAGCCGGCGAGCACGGTGGCGGTGGCGAAGACGCCGCACTCGAGCAGCATCTGGGTCGCCGCCGGCAGGCCGAGTCGCGCCAGACGACCGAGCAGCACGCGATCGGGTGCCCAGCGCAGCGGCGCGCCGCCGCCGGCCCGCCGTTCGAGGCGCCACACGGTCACGACGAGGAAGGCGAGCATGTACACGCGCGAGGCGCAGGTCGCCCAGCCGGCACCGACCGCACCGAGCGCCGGCGCGCCCCAGTTGCCGAACACCAGCAGCCAGCCGGTGACCGCGTTGATCACGTTGGCGCTCACCAGCGCCACCATCACCGGCCGCACGCATCCGATCGCCTGCAGGTAGCGACGCAGGGCGGCGAAGAGCAGCAGCGGCAGCAGGCTCCAGATCAGCGTCCGCAGGTACGGCCGCGTCGCCACGGCGACGTTCGGCTGCAGGCCGAGGCGATCGAGGTTGGCCTCGACGACGAACAGCACCGCGGTCAGCACGGCGCTGACCAGCACCGCGAGGTGGAGGCCCTGCACCAGCGCCCGTCGGCCGTCGTCGGCGCGACCGGCGCCGAACGCCGTGGCGACCAGATAGTCGAGGCCGAGCAGCATGCCGATGCCGGTGATGGCAACGGCGAAGAAGAGGTGGCTGCCGATGCTGACGGCGCCGATCGCTTCCGCGCCGACGCGGCCGACCAGCATGGTGTCGACGAGGCCCATCGCCATCCAGCCCAGCTCGGCCGCCGCCACCGGCCAGGCGAGCGCGAACATCGGCCCGATCTCGGTGCGCAGCGCCCGCGCCACCGTGGAGAGGGAGGCGGACAGCGGGTCGGCGGCGACGATGCGACCCATGCGGCGACGATCAGTCGCAGTTGAGATCGAGCTGGACGCCCTGGTGATCCGAGGGCCAACAGATCGGCAGCGGCGCCGCGCCGCAGCGGCGATGGAACGGATTGGGCGCCGCGGCGAAGAGCCCGGTCGCCGTGCCGTCGCCGTCGTCGTCGCGCGGCCCGTCGAGACGGTTCGCGCACAGCGCCGTGTCGCGCGCAGGGATGACGAAGATGAAGTCGATGCGCTCGACCTCGTTGGAATCGCGCGACTCGAGCTCGCTCAGGTTCTCGTCCTCGCGGCCGGAGGTGCAGCCGCGTCCGGTCCGCGCATCGCACTCCGGATTGCCGCTCGCGAGATGGACGTCGATCCAGCCGCGGTCGACGAACTGCCGGTACTCGAAGCTGCCGGGCTCGGCGTTGAAGTCGCCGCCGATCAGCACCGGCGCCGCGTCGCCGTGCGTGGCCTCGATGTACTGCGCCATCTGCACCGCCTGGCACTGGCGCCGCGTCTGCGCGCCGGCGTCCACGCACGCCGCGGGACAGGAGGTGTTCGCGGCGCAGGGCACCGTCGCGCCGTCGCTCCCCGAGGCGAGGTGGGTGGAGTAGACGTCGACCGGGCCGAGCGCCGGATGGTCGATGCGCGTGTGCACCACCTTGCGGAAGCCGGGAAAGAGCGGCTGGCTGGCGATCGAGAGGACCGGATAGCGGCTGAGGATCGCCGACTCGTCGGGACCGAGGCGATCGGTCGCCACCCTGACCTCGTAGGTGAACGGACACGGCCCGGCGGCGCCGGCCTGCAGCAGCGACAGCGCGCCGCTCCACACCTCCTGCAGGGTGACGACGTCGGGACACCCGCTGCGCGCGATCCACTGGAAGAGCAGGTCGATGCGATCGGCGAGACGGCAGTTCGCCGTCTGCGTGCACATGCCCGAGGTGCCGTGCAGGATGTTGAGCTGCGCCATGGTGAGGTCGCGCGACGGCGCGCCACCCCCGGAACCGCCGCCGCAGGCGGCGAGGAGCAGGAGGACGAGGAGCCAGCGGCGCATGCGAACGACCTTGCCACGCCGCCGCCGGCGAAGGCCAGGGTCGGCGAGGCGGCACCGTCGCGAAGGACCGCGCGCGCGGCCGTCTCAGCTCACGATGTTGACCGGCGAGCCCGCCAGGAAGGCGCGGACGTTGCTCACCGTTGCCGCCATGAGGCGGCGGCGGGCGGCGAGGCTCGCCCAGGCGATGTGCGGCGTGACGACGCAGTTCGGCGCCTGCAGCAGCGGGTGGTCGGGCGGCGGCGGCTCGCGCGACAGCACGTCGAGCGCGGCGCCGGCGAGGCGCCCCTCGGCGAGCGCCGCGGCCAGCGCCGGTTCGTCGATCAGGCCGCCGCGCGCGGTGTTGAGCAGCAGCGCGCCGGGACGGACGCGCGCCAGCAGCGCGGCGTTGACGAACGCGGCGTTGTCCTCGGTCAGCGGACAGTGGAGGCTGATGACGTCCGCTTCGGCGAAGAGATCGGGAATCGTCCGCCAGCCGTCGGGCGGCTCGCCGCCCGCCGGTCGCTCCAGGCGGCTGCTCGCCAGCACCTTCATGCCGAGGGCGCGGGCCAGACGCGCCACCTGGCGGCCGATGCGGCCGTAGCCGACGATGCCGAGCGTCTGCCCGGCGAGCGCCCGCGGCGGCGTCAGCCAGAAGCAGAAGTCCGGCGCCTGCGACCAGGCCCCCTCGCGCACGGCGCGCGCATGGTCGCCGACGCGGTGACAGAGCTCGAGCAGCAGCGCCAGCGTGTGCTGGGCGACGTCGACGCTGCCGTACACCGGAACGTTCGCCACCGGCACGCCGCGGGCCCGCGCCGCGGCGACGTCGACGACGTTGTAGCCCGTGGCGAGCACGGCGATGAACCGCAGGTCCGGCAGGCGCGCCAGCGCCGCGGCGTCGATCACCGTCTTGTTGGTGAGCACGATCGCCGCCCCGGCGGCGCGCGCCACGACCTCCCCCGGCGGCGTGCGATCGTGGACGGTCAGCTCGCCGAGCTCGGCGAGGTCGTCCCAGGGATTGTCGCCCGGATTGAGCGTGTAGCCGTCGAGCACGACGATGCGCATGCGGCGCGTCGGTAGCACAGGCGGGGGGGCGGCGGTAACGGCCCCTCGCCGCGGCGGCGCCGCGCCCGGCCTTGCCCAAGAATTCGCTGCTCCCGCGAGGCAGCCCCAGGTTGTGAGGTTGCTAGGTCGTTGGTTGTTGGGCCTGAACGGCCTCTGAGACCAACAACCTAACCTTGATGAGACAGAAAACTCCTCACCACGGAGGCACGGAGACAGGGAGGGCTCGGTGCCATCGCGAAGGCGCGGGACCTCTTCTCACTCCATTTCCAATGAACTTTGGGAGGACCACTGGGCGGGCTTCGAGATCAGTACTCTCCGTGTCTCCGCGCCTCCGTGGTGAAAGTCTTTTGTCGCATCAAGGCTGACAACCAACACCCAGCAACCTTTCTTGGGCAAAGCCGCAGAGCCCGGTACCCCCGTTCCGCCGCGTGTGCTAGCGACGCCGGCCATGGCCGTCCCGTCGGGGTTCATGGAGTTGATCGGCAACACGCCGCTGGTCCGTCTGCGCAGGGCGTCGGAACAGACCGGGTGCGAGATCTACGGCAAATGCGAGTTCCTCAATCCCGGCGGCTCGGTGAAGGACCGCGCCGCCGCGTACATCGTCCGCGACGCCGAGGCGCGCGGCCTGCTGCGGCCGGGCGGGGTGATCGTCGAGGGCACGGCCGGCAACACCGGCATCGGCCTGGCGCTGGTCGCCTGCGCCCGCGGCTATCGGACCGTCATCGTCATGCCCGAGACGCAGAGCCGCGAGAAGCAGGAGATGCTGCGCCTGTGCCGCGCCGAGCTGCGCCTGGTGAAGGCGGTGCCGTACCGGGATCCCGGCAACTACGTGCGTGTCTCGGAGCGGCTCGCCGCCGAGCTGGCGCGCAGCGAGCCGCACGGCGCCGTGTGGGCGAACCAGTTCGACAACCTCGCCAACCGGCAGGCGCACGTCGAGACCACCGGGCCGGAGATCTGGCGCCAGACCGACGGCCGGGTCGACGCCTTCGTCGCCGCGGTCGGCACCGGCGGCACGCTGGCCGGGGTCGGCCTGGCGCTCAAGGAGCGCAACCCGGCGGTGCGCATCGTGCTCGCCGATCCCGCCGGCTCGGCGCTCTACCACTACTACGCGCACGGCACGCTCAAGGCCGAGGGCGATTCGATCACCGAGGGCATCGGCCAGGGCCGCATCACCGCCAATCTCGAGGGGGCGCCGATCGACGAGGCCCTGCAGGTGAGCGACGCCGAGGCGGTGCAGGTGGTGTTCGACCTGCTCGCCGAGGAAGGATTGTGCGTCGGCGGCTCCTCGGGCATCAACGTCGCCGGCGCCGTCCGCGTCGCCCGCGCCCTCGGGCCGGGGCACGTCGTGGTCACCGTGCTCTGCGACTACGGCACCCGCTACCAGAGCAAGCTGTTCAATCCCGAGCTCCTGCGAGCGCGGCACCTGCCGGTGCCGCCATGGCTCGCGGGCGATCGGCCACCGGCAGAGGAGCACGGCGCATGATCGCGGTCACCGGATCTGGGTCTGGCATCGGCGCCGCCATCGCGGCGCGGCTGCGGCGCGACGGCGCGGAGGTCATCGGGGTCGATCTGCGCGGCGCCGAGGTGATCGCGGATCTGTCGACGGCGGCCGGCCGCGCGGCGGCGATCGAGGCCATCCGGGCGCGCGCCGGCGCGGCGCTCGACGGCCTGGTCGCCTGCGCCGGCCTCGGACCGCACGTCAGCGATCATCCGGCGATCGCCTCGGTCAACTACTTCGGCGCCCAGGTGCTGCTCGAGGCGCTGCGGCCGCTGCTGGCGCGCGCCGCGCGGCCGGCGGCGGTGGCGATCTCGTCCAACTCGACGACCATCCCCGGCGCCGAGTCGCCGCTGGTCGACCTGTGCCTCGGGGGCGACGAGGCGGCGACGCGCGCGCTGGCGGCGACGCTGCCGGGGCAGATGGTGTACGCCGGCTCGAAGCTGGCGCTGACGCGCTGGCTGCGGCGGGTCGCGCCGAGCCCCGAGTGGGCCGGCGCCGGCATCCGGCTGAACGCCGTCGCCGCCGGCCCGGTGCAGACGCCGCTGCTGCAGGGCGGCCTGGAGCATCCGATCTACGGTCCGGCGATCCGCGGTTTCCCGGTGCCGACCGGCGGCCCGGGCACGCCGGACGACATCGCCGCCGCGGTCGCGTTCCTGCTCGGCCCCGAGGCGCGCTACATCTGCGGCAGCGTGCTGTTCGTCGACGGCGGCACCGACGCGCTGATCCGCGGGCCGCAGTACTGATCCCGGCGGGATCTGCGGGACCCGAGCGCTCGCGGCCCCGTGCCCGACGACCAGCGAACCGCCATCGCTGCCGCCTCACTGCCCCCACCGACCGCGGGTGGACCGCCGCGGCCGCAGTTCCTCACGCGCCGCAGCCGGCCAGCGCCGCGTTGACGGCGCGCACCAGCTCGTTGACGGCGACGGCGCCGTCGCCATCGGCGTCGAACACCGGGCAGTCGTCCACCGGCGCGTTGCCGAGGGCGATGCCGACGCCGCGGATCAGCTCGTTGATGGCGACGCTGCCGTCGCCATCGCAATCGCCGGCGCAGCGCGGCCGCTCGCTGGCGGTGGGCAGCGGCGTCGCCGTGTCCACCGCCGTCGCCGTCGCCGGGTCCTCCGGGGTCGCGGTGGCCACCGGCGTCGGGGTCGCCGTGTCCACCGGCGTCGGCGTGACCGTGCACACCGCGCCGCTGCAGCCGCGCCGCGGATCGCACTGCTGACAGGCGTCGCAGACCCGCGGCGGGCCGCCGGCACAGAGGCCGCCGCGGCAGGCGTCGTCGCGGCTGCAGAGGTCGCCGTCGTCGCATTCGGTGCCGTCGTCGACCACCGCGTCGTCGGGACAGACGCCGCTGTCGCCGCCGCACGCATCGGCGACGTCGCACTCGCCGCGGCTGGGGCGGCAGATCGAGCCGGCGGCGCGGAAGCGGCAATCGACCGCGCAACACGAACCGGGCGCGCCGTTGGCGGCGCCGCGGTCGCATTCCTCGCCCGCATCGATCGACCCGTTGCCGCAGCTCACGGCGGTGAGGCGGAGGGCGAAGACGCCGCCGCCGGCGGTGCCGGCGTAGACGTTGCGGCCGTCGTCCGGGTCGATCGCGATGGTGGTCGACCGCGCCGTCAGACCGTTGTTCACCCCGACCCAGGAGTCGCCGCCGTCGCGGCTGAGCAGCGCGCCCAGCGAGCCGGCCGCCCAGACGCGGCGCGGATCGCTGGGGTCGATGGCGAGGGCGGTGATCGCCGCGCCGCTCACCTGCCCACCGGGCGGTCCGGCGCTCGGCTGCCACTGCCCGCCGGCATCGCTGCTCTTGTAGATGCCGGCGCCGCCGGTGCCGGCGTAGACGATCGCCGCGTCGCCGGGATCGACGGCCAGCGCCTGCACCGGCGCGCCGACGGGCAGCCCGGCCGACGCCGGCAGCCAGCGGGCGCCGCCGTCGTCGCTGCGGTACACGACGCCGGCGCCGCTGGCGTAGATGCGCGCCGGGTCGCTCGCCGCCTGCGCCAGCGCGTCGATGCGCGGTCGGCCGATGCCGTCGCCGAGCGGATCCCAGCGCGCGCCGCCGTCGACGGTGCGGAAGAGGCCCGCCTGCGTCCCGGCGACGGCGCGCCGGGCGTCGGCGGGATCGACGGCGACGGCGCGCACGAAAGCATCGATGCCGGCGCCGGCCGGCATCCACGTGGCGGCGCCGTCGTCGCTGCGGTAGACGCCGTCGCCCGACGTCCCGGCGTAGAGGGTCGCCGGGTGCGACGGCGCCACCGCCAGCGCCGCCACCTCGGCGACGTCGAGGCCGTTGGATGCCGCCGCCCAGCTCGCGCCGCGGTCGGCGCTGCGCGCCGCGCCGCCGGCGAAGGTGCCGGCATAGATGGTCGCCGGCGACCGCGGATCGACCGCCACGGCGCGCACGATGGTGTTGGCGAAGCCGGCATTGGCGGCGCGCCAGGTCTCGCCGCCGTCGGTGGAGCGATAGACGCCGGCGCCGCCGGTCGGGCCGGCGAGCAGGATCGCCGGCGCGCTCGACGCCAGCGCCACCGCCTCGACGCCGACGCCGTCGGGCAACCCGTCGCGCGCCGACGTCCAGCTCGCGGCGCCAGCGCGCCAGCGCCAGACGCCGCCGTCGGTGGCCGCGTACAGCGTGCGCGGCGGCAGCGGATCGAGGGCGAGGGCGAAGGCATTGGGCGGCGCGAGCCCGCCGGCGGCGAGTTGCCACGTCGCGCCGGCGTCGGCGGTCGCGAAGACGCCGCCCGGCGTCGCCGCGTAGACGACGCCGGCGGCGCCTGGATCGACCACCAGCGCGCGCACGAAGGAATCGGTCAGACCGGCGCTCGCCCGCTGCCAGGCGTCGCCGCCATCGTCGGAGCGGAACACGCCGTCGACCGTGCCGGCGTAGAGCCGCCGCGGCTGCTGCGGATCGATGGCCAGGGCGAGCAGGAAGGCGTTGGTGATGCCGCTGTCGCGCCGCGCCCACGCGGTGCCGCCGGTGGTGCTGCGGAAGAGGCCGGCGCCGCGCGTCGCGACGTGGAGGACGCGGCTGTCCTCGGGATCGACGACGATCGCCGCGATCGATGCCGTCGCCAGCTCCGCGACGCCGCCGTTGAGCTCGCGCCAGGTCTCGCCGCCATCGCCGCTGCGGAACACGCCGCCGCCATCGGTGCCGGCGTAGGCGACGAGCGGGTCGCGCGGGTCGACGGCGACGGCGAGGACGCTGCTCGGCTGCAACCCGCGCCCCGAGCCTCGCCAGGTGGCGCCGAGATCGCCGCTGCGGAAGACGCCGCCGCTGGTCGCGGCATAGGTCATCGTTCCCGCGCCGGTCGACATGGCGAAGGCCAGCGCCTGGCCGCCGTGCGGACCGGACGCCGTCCAGACGTTGTCGCCAGCGCCCGCCGCGCTGGCGAACAGCAGGCCGAGCAGGAGCGCCGCGCCTCGCATCACCGGCAATTACGACAAACGGCGGCGAGTGAGTCCACCGGGTCGGGCAGAGGCGACGCGGATCACCGCCGACCACCGCGAACCCGAAGGCGTGCCGCTGTTGACGGTCGGTCGCGTCCTTCCCGTTCTCCGGTCCCCCACGTGTTCAGTGGCCCGAGGCCGTGTAGGCTGCCGCCATGGCCGCGGCGGTGATCCTCTACGACGGCGTCTGCGGGTTCTGCGACCGCACCGTGCGCTTCGTGCTGCGGCGCGATGCGCGCGGGCGCTTCCGCTTCGCGCCGTTGCAGAGCGACTTCGCCGCCGCAGCGCTGGCGCGCCATGGACGCGACGCCGGCGACCTGGACACCGTGGCGCTGTTGCGCGACGCCGGCAGCGCAGACGAACGCCTGCTGGTGAAGTCCGACGCGGTCCTCGCCATCCTGCGCGAGCTGGGCGGCGGCTGGGCGCTGCTCGGCCCGCTGCGCTGGCTGCCGCGCCGGCTGCGCGACGCCGCCTACGACGCGTTCGCCCGGCGCCGCTACGCCTGGTTCGGGCGCTTCGACGCCTGCCCCCTGCCGACCCCGGAGTTGCGGGCGCGACTGGCCGCGTCGCCGTCCGACGCGGAGACCGCGCCACCACGGGTGGCAGCGCAAGGCGACTGAGCGCCAAGGCGGGCGACGGCGGCCGCCGCCCGCTTCACGACGCGGGACGCGCTGGCGCCGCGTTCATGACGGTTCGGGCGCCGCTGGTCCGAACACGGTCGTGCGTTGGAGCAGGCGCAGCTTGAGCTCGTCGAGCACGAGTGTGGTGGCCAGCACGGCGGCCAGCGTCGCCAGGAGGACGAACGCCGGCACGGCGGCGGCGAGCAGCCCGAACAGCCCCATGGCGGAGGCGATGAGCACGTTGCCCAACGTCGCCAGGGCCACCCATCGGCTCGGAGCGAACGACCAGAGCCGTCCGCGGACGCGCGTCAGGTAGATCGTCGCCTGCGCGGAATAGATGAGGAAAGCGAACATCAGCGTCTGGATCTGCGGCACCGACAGGTGCAGGCCGTTCAGGGCCCAGGCGAGGATGACGAAGGCCAGCGCCAGCCAGGCGACGGCGAACAGCCCGGCGACCTTGCCGATCTCGGCGACGTTCCACCGCTCCGGCAGCGGCGAGATCCAGGCGCGGTCGGTGGCGAGGGTGATCGTCACCACGTCGTTCAGGATCACGAGCACGGCGATCAGCAGCAGCGAGGTCACGAAGAATCCGGTCGCGATGTAGCCGACGGCCAGCAGCGCGGCGAGCTCGACGGTGCGCGCGATCTTGGTCAGGGTCCAGGTCAGCATCCGGCGGTAGACGCGCCGGCCGCTGTGGACGACGGCGATCATGTCCTGCAGGCCTGGTCGCGTGAGCACGACCTGCGCCGCCGCCTTGGCCACGTCCGACGCCGAGCTGACGGCGATGCCGACCTCGGCCTGCTTGAGCGCGGGCGCGTCGTTGACGCCGTCGCCCGTCATGCCCGTCACCCGACCCGAACGCTGCAGCGTCTGCACCAGGTCGAACTTGTCCTGCGGGTAGCAGTGGGCGAAGCCATCGAACCGCAGCGGCTCGAGCTTGGCCGCGGCCGCGTCGCCGAACCGCTCGCCCAGACCCACCTGGCGCGCCACCGCGCGCGCCGTCGCCAGCGTGTCGCCGCTGAGCATGAGAAGGCGCACGCCGAGCCCGCGAAGCGCCTGGACGAGAGCCGCGGCGTCGCGGCGCGGCGTATCGGCGAGCGCGACCAGGCCGCGAATCGACAGCGCGCCGTCCGGACCGGCGGCCACCGCGAGGACGCGGGCGCCGGTCGCCGCGAGCCGCTCGACCTGCGCCGCGAGCTCGGGCCGCGCCCCGGCCAGGTCCTGCACGACGAGCGGCGATCCCATCACCACCCTGAGGACGGCGCCGTCGCGCTCGATGGTCGCCTCGGAGCGCTTGCGCGCGGGATCGAAGGCGACGAAGGACTGCCGCGCCGGCAGCGGCACCGCGCGCTGCCGCAGCGCCTCCAGGATCGCCGCCTCGAGCGGCTCCTGCGTCGAGGCATCGCAGGCGGTACCGGCCAAGGCGAGCACCTCGTCCTCGCTGTCGGTCGCCAGCGCCACCACGGCCACCACCACCTGGCGGTTCTCGGTCAGCGTGCCGGTCTTGTCGACGCACAGCACGTCCATCGTCGCCGCCTCCTGAACCGCGGACAGCCCGGTGACCAGCACCCCTTCGCCGGCGAGCGCGCGGGCCTCGACGGCGTTGGCGACGGTGAACGCGGCCGGCATCGTCACCGGAACGGTCGCGATCACGAGCACGAGCAGGAATGGCACCAGCTCGAGCAGCGGGGCGCCGCTCCACAGCGCGAAGGCCACCAGCACGGCCGCGAGGATCGCATCGATGGTCACGAGGTGGCGGACGACCGCGAACAGCAACTGGTCGAGGTGGCCGGCCGAACGAGCGGAGCGCACCAGCTCGGCGGTGCGGCCGAAGAAGGTCCGCCCGCCCGTGGCGGTGACGACGGCCGTGGCCTCGCCGCGGCGCACCGTCGACGCCGAGTAGATCGCCTCGCCGGCGCCGCGGCTGACGAGCGCCGACTCGCCGGTGAGCGATGACTGGTCGAGCTCGATCGTGCCGTCGCGCACCGTGGCGTCGGCGGGCACGAGGTCGCCGGCGCGGAGGCGGATCTCGTCGCCGGCGACGATGTCGCGCGCCGCGATCATCCGCCAGGCGCCATCGCGCCGCACGCGCGCGCTGACGCGCAGACGGCTGCGCAGCAGATCCAGCACCCGTTGCGCACGCTGCTCCTGCACGCCCCCGACGACGGCGCTGAACAACAACCAGGCGGCGATCATCGCCGGCTCGGCGACCTTGCCGAGCGCCAGCTCGAGCACGAGCGCCCCTTCCAGCATCCACGGGATGGGCCCCCAGAGGCGCTTGAGCACGCCGCGAAACGGGTCCGGCGCCTGCTCGGGGATCTCGTTGCGCCCGTCGCGGTCGAGCCGCTCCCGGGCTTCGGCTTCCGACAGCCCGCGTGGTGACGCCGGCAGTGTGGCATCCATCGTGGTGACCTCCTCGCGATGCGCCAGCGGTACGCCGGCCTCGCTCGCCATCGCGTGCGCCGCCGGGGCATCCGCCCGGCTACATGATGCGGACCTGGACCCCGACGAAGGCCAACAGCACGCCGACGCTCATCAGACCCATCGCCCACGTCAACACGTTGCCCTCCGCGGAGCGACCCAGGAAGCCGCCCAGGACGCCCAGCGCGGCGATGGGCCCGCCGAGCGAGATCCAGCTCGCCCCGGGCAGGGCCATGGCAACGAGCAGCGGGAACACCGCCCCCATGAAGCTGCACGAGCCGGAGACCAGGCTGCCGATGATGGATTCGACCAGAACGGCGCGGCCGAGCTGCGTCCTGACCAGCGGCCCCCGTGAGCCGAGCGTGAGATGCTTCGCCGCTTCCACCAACCGATTCCGGAACGTCGCATATTGCGCCACGAAGAAGGTGAAGGCCGCCGAAATCGAGGCCACCACCGCGACGCGGATCACGTCGCCGGCGTCGACCGCCGCATGACTCGCGACGACCTTGCCGGCGGCGAGCACGAGCGCCGTCAGGATGCCGTCGACGAGGCCGACGACCAACGCGAATCCATGCTCCCCGCGCGCGGAGACCGCCATGGCTCAGCGCGCCCGCTTCTCCCGCTCCACCATGCGCTCGCCACAGACGATCTGATCGACGCTGTTGACCACCGCGCCGGTTCGTTCGATCGCCTTCTTCACCGCCTCGAAATCGATGTTCTGACCCTCGACGGTGATGTCGGTTCCCACCGTCTCCATGTCGATCCCGTTGACGGTGACGTTGACGCCCTCCACCCCCGTCACGGCCTCGACGGCAGCCGCCAACGCGATCAGATCCGGGCGGTCGTGAGCTTTGTCGACGTCCAGTGCCAGTCTGCGGATGTTCATCGATTGTCCCTCCTCGAGCGCGGCCGCTCCGCGCCACAGTCGCGCGCGCACCGTATCGCGGCGGATCATACCGCGCTGCGCTCCGGATCGCATCCGGACCGATCGGTGCACGGGACGGGGCGGTGGTTTCTCGTGGACTTGTCGTCGAACCCGTACTACACGCCGAGCCGCGAAGTCTTCGCGGTCAGAACGTCCTCGAGAGGGGGGAACCTCATGGGGGTCTCGACGTTCGCGAGAGTCGGTGTCGGTGGTTTGGTCGCGCGGTGGGTGCGCGGCGGAGCGGCCGTCGTGATCCTGCCGGCGATGGCACTGGCGATGGCCGACGACTGCGCCCTGGCGCAATCGCGCTGCACCTCGCTCAAGTACAAGTTCGCGGGGAAAGGCGCGCTGTCGAAGGCGAAGTGCGTGGCGCGCGCCGCCCGCACCGGCAGCGCGGTCGATCCGGCCTGCCTGGCGGCGGCGGAGCAGAAGCTCAGCGAGAAGTGGGCGATCGCCGAGAGCAAGGGCGATTGCGCGTCGGTCGGCGACGGGGGCGTGGTGCAGGACAAGATCGACGACTTCATCGCCTCCCTGACCGGCTGTCTGCAGGGGCTGCCGACGCCGACACCGATTCCGACGCCCACCCAAACGGCGACCGGCACCGCCACGGCGACCGCGACCGAAACCCCGACGGGCGGACCGCCGCCGGCGCAGTGCTGCTCGTTCGTCGAGCCCAGCGCCGGTCAGGTGTGCCTGATCCTCTCTCCCACCGTCTGCGCGCTCTTCGGCGGCACCTCCAGCAGCGGCGACTGCGATGCCTCGACCGGTCTCTGCGGCGCCCCGCCGGTGAGCACCGGCGATTGCTGTTCCGACGCGGTCTTCGCCTTTAGCTGCCTGGCGGGACCGGGCGTCGGCGCGCACTGCGCGACCACCTGGAGCGGGACCTTGCACTCCGGCACGACGTGCCTGGCCGGCGGCTGCGGCATTCCCTGACAACACGAGCCGCGGCCGTCGCTCGCGCGTCTCGCTCCGGGCGGCCTCCTGGCGATCGCCCGGCGGCGCGCGCGGAGAGGTCGGCAGCGGAAACCGAACGACGGCCGCGGCATCGAACATCCGCTGCTCCAGGCCGTCGCAGGGACCACCCCATGCTGATTCGCATCCCCCGCCCGTGGGACCTCGCCGCGAACGAGATCACCGACGAGACCCTCTATCTCCGCCGCCGCGAGTTTCTGCGCGGCGCGGCGCTCGCCGCCGGCGCGCTGCTCGTGCCGGCGTGCGGCCCGCCCGGCGACGCGCCCGCCGGCGCCACCGGCGCCGCCGCCGCCGAGACGCCGCCCTTGGCGTCCATCCCCGGAATCGTCCGCGGCCCGTTTGCCACCGACGAGGAGATCACCGCCGAAGGCAAGGCCACCAGCTACAACAACTTCTACGAGCTCGGCACCGACAAGAGCGATCCCGCGGCGAACGCCGGCCGGTTGGTCACCAAGCCGTGGTCGGTGGCGATCGAGGGCGAGGTCGCCAGGCCGGGCACGATCGGGCTCGAGGATCTGTTGCGCGGGCTGACGCCGCAGGAGCGCGTCTACCGCCACCGCTGCGTCGAGGCGTGGTCGATGGTGATCCCCTGGGTCGGCGTGCCGCTCGGCGAGGTGCTGCAGCGCCATGCGCCGACGTCGAAGGCGAAGTACGTCGCCTTCCGCACCCTGCTGGATCCCGAGCAGATGCCCGGCCAGCGCCGCCGCGTGCTCGACTGGCCGTACCGCGAGGGCCTGCGCATCGACGAGGCGATGCACCCGCTGACCCTCCTCGCCTTCGGCATGTACGGCAAGGTGCTGCCGAACCAGAACGGCGCGCCGCTGCGCCTGGTGGTGCCGTGGAAGTACGGCTTCAAGGGCATCAAGACGATCGTCGCCATCCGCCTGCAGGAGGCGCAGCCGGAGACGAGCTGGAACATGGCGGCGCCGAGCGAGTACGGCTTCTACTCGAACGTGAATCCGGCCGTCGATCACCCGCGCTGGAGCCAGCGGAGCGAGCGCCGCATCGGCGAGCTGCGGCGTCGCGACACCCTGCCCTTCAACGGCTACGCCGAGCAGGTCGCGTCGCTGTACGCCGGCATGGACCTGGCGAAGAGCTTCTGACTCCGCGCACGGGCGCCGCGGCGCATCGCTCACCCCGACGTGCCGCGGCGGGCGCGGACGCGCCGGCGCCGACGGATGCCGACGGCGAACAGGGCCGCGGCCGTCAGCGCCAGGGCCCAGGTCGACAGCGCCGGAGCGGTGCTCTTGGAACGGCACGGGGCGAGCTCGTCGAGCGGGATGTCCACGAGCAGCGGCGACTCGCCCTCGATGCCCAGGCGGATCGCCCGATCCTGGAGCGCGACGTACAGATCGACCAGCGCGAACGAGCCCAGATTCGGCGCCCCGAGCTCGTACGGAACGTGCGGGATCCTGAGATGCGTGGGCGCGGCCGCGCTCGGGTAGAGGTCGAGCGGGAGCCGCACCGAGGCGACGCCGAAGTCGATCAGCACCGCCGGTCCGCCGGCAGCGCACAGGTAGCCGGTGGCGAGCACGGTGCCGCTCCCGGTCTCGAACTCGACGGTGTTCAGCGCCGCCGGGAACCCATCCGGATGGTCGTTCGGGAACTCCTCGTACGCGTCGAGGCGGAACGGGATCACGAACAGGCCGGCGAGCGGCGGGCGCGGCGGCGTCGCGCCGCTCGGCGTGCTCGTCGACGTCACCTCGGTGACGATGTAGTCGCTGCTCGCGTCCTGGCCCGTCACCATCGAGCCGGACGTCGTGCCGCCGTTGCACCCCTTGATCAGCGGCGTGTTGGTCTGCGTCTTGGTGAAGGCGAGGTTGTAGCCATCGAAGGTCGCGCGGATCGTGCAGTCCTCGTCGGGTTCGGGACCATCGCCGTCCGCATCGATGACGAGAAGGATCGCGCTCCCCGCCACCTGGACGTACGGCGCGGCATCGGCGGGCGAGAACCCCACGGGCAGGAGCATGGCCGCGACCGCTGAGAACGCGACTGCTTTCATACCGTCACCTCCGAGCCTCGACGGGCTGACGTCTCGCCGCGTAGCGCGGGTGCGCCGCGGCGTGCAAGCGAACTGAGGCCGCCCGCGGCCGCCGCCGGCGCCGCGAGCCCATGACGCCGCCCCCGCCAACGGAGACCGCACCAGGCGGCGGAAACCGAACCCCGGCGCCCGGCATCGCACGTCCACCGGCGCCGCCGTCAATCCGCCGAGGCCCAGACCATGCCAGCCCGACCAGAGCGCATCACCATCCGCCGACGGGGAGCGGGCGCCGCTCTTCCCACCTCGCTGAGCGGCCGCGGGGCGCGGCGAGTGGGAAGGTGGGGGCTCGTCGCCCTGGCGATGCTGCCGGCGGCGTGGCTGGCGGTGGCGGGCTGGCGCGACGCGCTGGGCGCGAATCCGATCGAGGCGATCACCCATGGCAGCGGACTCTGGGGACTGCGCTTCCTGCTCGCCTCGCTGGCGATCACGCCGTTGCGCCGGGCGACGGCGTGGAACTGGCTGATCGCCTATCGCCGCCCGCTCGGCCTGCTGGCCTTCACCTACGCGCTGCTGCACGTCGCGACCTTCGTGGCGCTCGACCACTGGTTCGACTGGGCGCGGATTCTCGCCGACCTGCGCAAGCGGCCGTACGTCACCGCCGGCGCCGTCGCCTTCCTCTGCCTGGTGCCGCTCGCGATCACCTCCACCCGCGGCTGGATCCGCCGCCTCGGCAGGCGCTGGACGACGCTGCACCGCCTGGCCTACGTCGCCGCCGCCGCGGTGGTGATCCACTACTGGTGGTTGGTGAAGGCCGACGTCCGCGCGCCCGTCGGGTACGGAGCCATCCTGGCGCTGCTGCTGCTGGCGCGCGCGGCGCCCGTGGCGCGGCGGCGCGGCGCCACGGCTTGACCCGTGCGGCGCTTTCTGGTCAGGTGAGGCGATGCAGCGGCGCCACAAGACCCTGATCGCCGTCGGCCTGGCCGTCTTCATCCTCGGCTGGCTGGCCTGGTCCGTCCTCCTCACCGAGAGCGAGGTCGACCAAGCCCCCGCCGCGGTCCAGCAGCAGCCGTAACCGCCGCCGACTGCCCGCTGTCGCGGCAGCCGCTGCCGCCGCCCTGAGCACGCGGCCGCGACGCCGCGGCGATCGCGGCGCCGCTGTCGCGACTGACGCGGCTGGCACCGCCGTTGCTCAACCGGTGCGCGGAGATTCCGCGTCATTCATGTTGGGCCTGGTGCTGACCGCAGGTGGGGCGCGCGGTGCCTATCAGGCCGGTGTGCTCAAGCGCATCGGTGAGATACCGGCGCTGCGCGACCGGCCGTCGCCGTTCGCGGTCGTCGCCGGCGCCTCGGCCGGCGCCATCAACGGCGCCATGGTGGCGGCCACGGCCGAGGACGTGAGCGCCGGCACGCTGCGTCTGGCCGAGCTGTGGGCGGATCTGTCGGCGGGGCAGGTCTTCCGCTCCGACCCGCTGGCGCTCGGCGCCGGCGGCATCCGCTGGCTGCGCGACCTCTCCCTCGGCGGCCTGCTCGGCGGCGGCAACATTCAATCGCTGCTCGACGCCAGCCCGCTGCGCGCCCTGCTCGCCCAGCACCTGCCGCTGGCGGGCATCGCCGAGTCGATCCGCGCCGGGCACCTGTACGCGGTCGCGATCTCGGCGACCAGCTACCACTCCGGCAAGTCGTTCACCTTCATCCAGGGCCGCAAGGGTCACCCGCTGTGGCTGAAGAGCCGGCGGGTCGCGCTGCCGGTCGAGCTGACGGTCGATCACGTCTGCGCCTCGGCGTCGATCCCGATTCTCTTCGCGCCGGTGCAGGTGCCCTCGCCCGAGGTCGGCGAGTGCTGGTTCGGCGACGGCGGCATGCGCCTGGTGACCCCCTTCAGCCCGGCGATCCGGCTCGGCGCCTCGCGCATCTTCGCCGTCGGCATCCGGTGCAAGAGCTCCGCCGATGCCCTGTCGCGCGCCGAGTTGCGGGTCGACGAGGAATCGCACGGCGGCGTCGGCTCGATCGCCCGCCCGCCCCTGGCGCAGATCTGCGGCGTCTTTCTCAACGCCATCTTCCTCGACCATCTCGATACCGATCTCGACCACCTGCTGCGGATGAACGAGCTGATCGCCGCCAACGGCCACCCGTCCGGCAACGGCAACGGCCGCCGCAAGAAGGCAGCGCCGGTGAGCGAGCCGATGCGCCGCATCGAGCCGCTGGTGATCAGCCCCTCGGCCGACCTGGCGATCGTCGCCGCGGCGTTCGCCCACAAGATGCCGCGCCCCGTCCGCTACCTGCTCGACGGCCTCGGCACCCCGAACGCGCAGAGCGCCGATCTCATGAGCTACCTGCTGTTCGACTCGTCCTACACCCGCGCCCTGATCGACATCGGCTACCAGGACGCGCACGCCCGCATCGACGAGATCGAGGCCTTCGTTCGCCGCTGAACCGGCCCCCGAGGCGGCAACGGAAGCCTCCCCCCGCTCCGCCCAGGCGACGGGGCTCACTTCGGGACTGCCTCGATGACGCACAGCCCGGGCCCGGCCTCGGAGACCCCCGCGAGCGCGAAGCCGGCGGCGTCCAGCAGTTGCGCGAACTGCGTACGGGTGCGCTCCCGCCCGCCGAAGAGCACCATCATGAGGACATCATCTGCGAGCTTCTCGGCGTGCTCGGGCGTGGCGGTGCCGGCGGGAACGATGCCCTCGACCAACAGCAGCCGGCCGCCCGGTCGCATCGCCTGCCGACAGTGCGCAAGGATCGTCTGGGCGTGCGCGTCGTCCCAATCGTGGACGATCCACTTCAGCACGTACGTGTCCGCCCCCGGCGCGACCGACTGCAGGAAATCGCCGCCGACCAGCGTGCAGCGATCGAGGACGCCCCGCTGCTCGAGGAGAACGCGCGCCCCCTCGACCACCTGCGGGGCGTCGAACAAGACACCGCGCAAGGTCGGATGCGCGGCCAGGATCGCCGCCAGCAGGGTTCCGTGCCCGCCGCCGACGTCGACCACCGTGCCACACCTGGCGAAGTCATAGGTCGCGACGATGGCGTCCGCCTGCCAGCGGGTCAGGCCCACCATCGCGGCGTCGAGCACGGCGCCGGCGGGAGTGCTCGCCAGATACGGCCAGTAGGGCTGTCCGAAGGCGCGATCGAACCCGGGTTCCCCGGTGGTCACCGCGTGGAGGAGCTGACCCCACGCGGGAAATTCGAGCTCCATCGTCATGATCGCGTACGGGCGCTGCGATCCGACCGCATCGGAACGCAGCAAGGCGCCCATCGGCGCGAGCGCGAAGCGATTCTCGGCGACCTCCGCGAGAACCTCGTGCGCGGCGAGCAGCCGCAGCAAACGCGACAACGACGGCGCGTGGGTGTTGGTCGCGCGCGCGAGGTCAGCTCCGTCTCTCGCACCATGGGCCAGCAGGTCCGGCACGCCCAGCTTCGCCGCGACGTACACGGCTTGGGACAAGGCGTAGCCGAAGACGAGGCGACTCAGGGTGACCGCGGGGTCCACACCGGATTCCATCGTTCCCTCCCTCAGGCCGACAACCTGGATGCGCTGGCGAGCGACAGCGGGCGACGCGGGTCGCGCGCCACGGGGGGCGGCGCAGGCCCGCTGCCCGTGGGCAGGGTCACCGCGGTGTCCGCAGCCGGCGGACGTCGCGCAGGCGCCAGGCGGCGATGCCGCAGAGCAGCAGTGCCGCCACGCCCAGCGCGACCGCGCTCCCCGCCGGGGTCGGTTGCACGACCGGGACGGCACAGACAGGCAGGTCCGCGCAGGGGGTGAAGATGACCTCGCCCTCGCACTGACTGCCGCCCAGCCCGCAGCCGGAGGCGACGAACTCATCACAGACGCCGGGGCCGAGCGCCGGCGTGCAGGCCGTCGCGCTCCCGCACTCGCACACGCAGCAGAATCCGGCGCCGGCCTCGGCGCGCGCCGTGAGCATGACGATCATCGCGATCGCGAGCAGCAGGTTCCGAAATTCCATGCGCCCCTCCGTGTCCGTGCGACCGGAACCGAGATCCGGCCGGAATGTGGGTGTCCAGCGGCCCCCCCGGCGAATCGCCGCGTCGCGGGACCCCCGATCGTCTGCGTGCGCTCCTTGCACGCGCGGCGACCGGGGTCCAGCAACCTTGGGATCGGTCCGTCCACCGACACCAGGGGGCGGCGGATGCGCGCGCCGTCGCCGCCCGCTTGGCGCCGGGCGGACGCGGACCGCCGGGCCGGTGCTGTCAGTGAGAAAGCAACCGGAACCCCTCCCGCGGGCGCTCGTCGAACGGGACGATCGCGTCGCCGGCGGTGTCGCCGGGCGGCCACGGCAACGCCGCGAGTTGGGACACCGTCGGAGACGCGCAACGGATGAGCGGCCAACAGCCGCGCGCCGCCCGGCACCTGTCGCACGGCAGGCTGCGCCGCCCGACGGGGTGACGCCCTGGCGCTTCCCCCCCGCCCGCTTGTGTGCTCTTTCGCCGGCATGACCAAGCAGATCGTGAATCCCGCCGGAATGGCGCCGCCGACCGGCTACTCGTACGCCGTGAAGAAGGGCGGCACGCCGGTCTTCATTTCGGGGCAGGTGGCGCTCGACGGCGAGGGCAAGCTGGTCGGCGAGGGGGACCCCGCGGCGCAGACCGAGCAGGTGTTCGAGAACCTGCGCACCGTGGTCGAGGCGTGCGGCGGCACGATGGACGACATCGTGAAGATCACCATCTTCGTCACCGATCCGGCCTACCGCCCGGCCGTCGCCGCGGCGCGGCAGAGGCACTTCGCGGAGGGCCACTACCCGGCGAGCACCTACCTCGTCGTCTCCGCCCTCGCCGTTCCCCAGCTCCTGGTCGAGATCGAAGCCGTCGCCATGATCGGCTGAAGACGTTTCAGCGCACGAACGGAATCAGGCGCCAGACGACGGGCCGGGCTGGGCCCGGATCGCGTCCAGCATGGCGCGCCAGCGCTGGCGCGCCTCGCCCTCGAGGCTGGTGTAGTGCACCAGCATCAGGCGGTCGGCGATGCCGCCGTAGCGGGCACGGAGCTGGGCCGGGATCTCCTCCGGCGCGCCGACGGCGGCGAAGGTCGCCAACATCTCGTCGCTGATCCGCTCGCCCATCGCGCCCCATTCGCCGCGCTTCGAGAGCGCGTGCAGCTCCTCCTGCAGCGGACCCCAACCGTGCGCGTCGAGGATCGGCCGATACGCCGGCGTCGACGCGTAGAACGCGAGCTGGCCGCGCACCATCGACGTCGCCAGCTCGCGCTCGGCGTCGGTGACGCCGGTGGCGACCAGCGCCTGGCACATCACGGTCAGCGCGCCGCGCGTCCGGCCGCCGCGCGCGCAGCCCCGATCGAGCGCCGGCAGCAGGTCGCGCTCGAGGAAGCGGCGCGAGTTGAAGGGATGGACGATCAGCCCGTCGGCGACCTCGCCCGCCACCGCCGTCATGCGCGGCTGCACGCCGGCGAGGTAGACGGCCGGCGGCCCGAACGGATGCGGCGCCGGCTCGAAGATCGGCGTCATCAGCGTGTGCCGGTAGAACCGGCCGCGGAAATCCAGGCGGCCGCCCTCGTACCAGCAGCGCCAGATCGCCCGCAACGCCAGCACCAGCTCGCGCATGCGCGCCACCGGATGGTCGTAGACGGCGCTGAAGCGCTTCTCGATGTGGGTGCGGATCTGCGCCCCGAGCCCGAGGACGAAGCGCCCCCGCGACTGCGCCTGCAGATCGTGGCCGATGTAGGCGAGGTGCATCGGGCTGCGCGGGAACGCCAGCGCCACCGCCGTGCCGAGCGTCAGCCCGGGCGCGTGCTCGGCCGCCAGCACCAGCGGCAGGAAGGGATCGCTCTTGCCCTCGAAGGTGAAGAGGCCGTCGTAGCCGAGCGCCGCCAGGTCGCGCGCCGCCGCCGGCACGTGCGCCAGCTCGAGGGTGGTGAGTCCGCCGTCGATGCGCATGGGACGTCCCTCAGCGCCGCCGGGCGGCACCGGTGAGCAGCGCGACCAGCGCGCCGGCGACCCGCCGCAGCTCGGCGCGCGATGCCCCGGCGCGCGCCCGGATGGCGATCGCGAACATGGTGCCGGCGATGAGCTGCGCCAGCGCGCGCACGTCCGCCGAGGCGGCAAGCTGACCGGCGGCGCGCGCCGTCTCGAGGCGCGCCGCGATGGCGCGGTCGACCTGGGCGAAGGCGCGCGCCAATTGCGCGCGCGCCACCGGCGAGGCGCCCGCCTCCGCCGGCAGCGTGCAGGCGAGCGCGCAGCCGGTCGGGCCGTGGCGGCCGGTGGCGACGTCGATGACCGCGGCGAAGAACGCCGTCAGCGCGTCGGCCAGCGCCGGGGGGCGGTTCAGCGCCGCGACGTAGGCGCGGCCGACGGTGTCGACGTAGTGGGCGATGGCGGCGGCGTAGACGGCGTCCTTGTTGCCGAACGCGGCGTACAGGCTCGGCCGGTTGAGCCCCATGGCGGCCGTGAGATGATCGATGGACGTGCCGGCGTAGCCGCGCTCCCAGAAGGCGCGCAGCGCCGCGTCGAGCGCCGCGTCGTACTCGAACTGGCGCGGCCGGCCGCGCCGCCGCGGCGCGGCGGCGTTCGTCGATCGTGGCATGCGGCGACCTTGACCGAGCATGGTTTTTTGTATCATACGGTACAGAAATAGTCCGGCGCCATCCGGCGCCGGCGCAGCCCCCTGGGGAGGTTCGTATGGAGCTCTATTTCGCGCCCTTCGCCTGTTCGCTGGTCAGCCACATCACGGCGCGCGAGGCCGGCATCCCGCTCGACCTGCGGCAGGTGAGCCTGGCGACCAAACGCCTCGCCGACGGCGCCGACTATCTGGCGGTGACGCCCAAGGGCTACGTGCCGGCGCTGCGCCTCGACGACGGCACGCTGCTGACCGAGAGCCCGGTGGTGGTCCAGTACCTCGCCGACCAGCGGCCGGAGTCGGGCCTGCTGCCGCCGGCCGGCTCGCGCCAGCGCTACGAGGTGCTGGAATGGGTCCTCTATCTCTCGACCGAGATCCACAAGGGCATCCTGAACCCGATCTTCAGCCCGCTCGCGCCGGAGGCGGTGAAGGCGCATGCGCGCGCGCTGACGCCGCGCAAACTGCCGCTGCTCGCGCGGCAGGTCGAGGACCGCGAGCTCCTGGTCGGCGACCATTTCACCGTCGCCGATGCCTACCTGACGTGGGCCCTCACCCTCTGCCGCCACGCCGAGATCAGCCTCGACCAGTGGCCGTCGCTGCGCGCCTACCGCAAGCGCATGCAGGCGCGTCCGGCGGTGCGGGCCGCCATCGCCTACGAACAGGAGCGCCTCGCGGCCTGAGCCCCGCCAGCGCCCCAGCAGGACGGCTCAGCGCCCCTTGTCCATCAGGCGTTGCAGCGAGAAGAGGCTGGGCGACAGCGGGATGCGCGAATCGGCGGGGACGTTCTGCCCGGCGGCGATGCCGGCCGTGGTGGCGCGGTCGAGCTTCCAGTTGAACGCCAGCGCGACCGCGCCGCCGGCCCATCCCCAGAGCTCCCCCGGCGCGACCCTGACGATGTTGGTGCGGATCGCCGAGTAGGAGCCGATGAGGGTACCCTGCCAGTCGTACTTGGAGCTGTAGCTGCCCATGAACAGCTCCTTGTCGAAGCGGAAGACGAGGCGGCCGAAGAGATAGTACGGGTCCTTCGGCACCGCCTCGACGACCCAGTGGGGGCGCCGGACCAGGATCTCCTGCAGCGGGCACCACGGCGCGCCCGTCCAGTCCGGGCGCTGGAAGCCGACGCGCGCGCCGCCGGGGATGAGCATCCGCCAGCCGCCGCCGGGGAGACGCTCGAGGGTGGGCGCGCGCTCGAACGACGGCGCGTCGAAGAGCACCAGCAGGTCCTGCTCGCCAACCAGCTTCCAGGTGAAGTCCTCCACCTTGCCGTCGAAGTAGTTGCCGTCGTCCTGCGTCAGGTCGGAGCCGAGGAAGCCGTCGGAGCGGTTGGCGGGCGATACCTGGCGCACCCGGCGCAGCGCCGGGACGAAGGTCCAGATGGCGTCGCGGCGGTCGGCGCCGCGGTAGCGCCAGGAGAGCGAGACGATGCCGCTGACGTCCGCCGGCGCCCGCACCTCGGCCAGGCTCTGGGTGAGCAGCTCGCGGTCGGCGTCGGGCTCGCGGAAGCGCGGATGCTGGCCGTCGTAGTGCTTCACGTGGCTGTCGACCTCGATGGCGCGATCGAGCCCGCGCCGCGACACCCACAGCAGATCGGCGCGGTAGTGCGCGTTGCCGCCGTAGTAGGTGGTGTAGAAGAAGTTCCACACGATCTTCATCGCCGCCTGCGGATCGCGGGGATCGATGTCGGGGAACGGCCACGCATACACGTAGTCCGGCGCCTGCCCGGTGCGGACGTCGATGATCGATCCGGCGTCGTTCAGCGCGTAGCGGCCGCGGTTGGCGTCCAGCGCCTCCCGGAACACCGGGTCGTCGCCGATGCGGTCGATCGCGAAGTCTCCGACGCGATGGCGGAAGTCGCCGCGCCGGTAGCAGTCGAGCATCTCGTCCGGCAGCAGCCCCTTCGCCTCCTGCCAGTTGTCCGCACCGAGCACGTCGCCGGGCCGGAGCTCCGCGCCCGCGACCGATGCGAGCAGGCAAGCGACCCCACAGAGGAGGTGGAGGCGCACGGCGTCACCCGTCGAGCAGCTTGGTGAGAAAGCGGGTCGGCAGGGGCGCCCCGCCGAGGACGTAGTCCGTGAAGCCGAATCTGGCGTACACCGCGCGGGCGCGATCGTTGTTCTCCTGCACCTCGAGCGTGAGCTTGCAGCAGCCGCGGGCGCGCGCCCGCGCCTCCGCCTCGGCCAGCAGGGCCGTGCCGATGCCGGCGCCGCGGCGCGCCGGAACGACCGCGAGATCGTGGACGTTGAGCAGCGGCCGCGCCGCGAAGGTCGAGAAGCCGAAGAAGCAGACCGCGAGGCCGACCGGCTGATCGACGTCGAACGCGAGCAGCACCAACGTGTTCGGCTGCTGCCGCAGCCCCGGCACCAGTCGGCGGCGGATCTCGGGACTCAGCGGCCGGCCGCCGCCGATCGGATCGCGCGCGTACGAGTCCAGCACCGCCACGATCGCCTCGCCATGGATGGGATCGTCGAGATCGGCTTCGGCGATGATCAGCGCCATCCTCTGTGCCCCCTCGCGGCCTCCGCGATCTACAGCGCGATCCACACCGACTTGAGTCGGGTGAACGACTCCAGCGAATGGATCGCCATCTCGCGCCCCCAGCCGCTCTGCTTGACGCCGCCGAAGGGGCTGGCGAAGTCGTAGCAGCCGTAGCGGTTGACGAAGACCATGCCGGCATCGAGCTGCGCGGCGACGCGGTGGGCGCGGGCGACGTCGCCGGTCCACAGGCCGGCGGCGAGGCCGTAGTCGGTGTCGTTGGCCAGGCGCACCGCTTCGGCCTCGTCGTCGAACGGCAGCACCGCCAGCACCGGGCCGAACACCTCCTCGCGCGCCAGGCGCATCGCCGGCGTCACTTCGTCGAAGATGGTCGGGCGGACGAACAGTCCCCGCGCATTGGCGCCGCGCGTGTCCGGGCCGCCGCCGGCGCGCAGGCGGGCGCCCTCGGCCCTGGCGCCGTCGATCGCGGCGAGGATCTTCTCGAACTGCGGCCGGTTGCACTGCGCGCCCTGCTGGCTGGCGGGATCGAACGGGTCGCCGCACACCACCGCCTCGGCCCGGGCGGCGAGGCGCTCGACGACGGTCGCGTACAGCGGCCGCTCGATCAGGAAGCGCGTCGGCTGCGAGCACTTCTCGCCCTTCTGCGCGAACATCAGCGTGAAGGAGCGGTCGATGCAGCGGTCGAGATCCGGGACGTCGGCGAAGAGGATGTTCGGTGATTTGCCGCCCAGCTCGAGCGCCACGCGCTTGAGGTTCGACGCGGCCGCGCCGTGCAGCACCTGGCGGCCGACCGCGGTCGATCCGGTGAACGACACCGCGGCGACGCCCGGGTGGGCGGTGAGCGCCGCGCCGACCGGCGCGTCGCCGAGCACGACGTTCACCAGACCCGGCGGCAGCGCCGCCTCGCCGTGCAACAGCTCCATGAAGCGGTGCAGCGAGAAGGGCGTGAAGGGCGACGGCTTGAGGACGGCGCTGTTGCCCATCGCCAGCGCCGGCGCCAGCTTCCAGGCGGCGAGCAGCAGCGGGTAGTTCCAGGGCGCGATGAGCGCGCAGACGCCGAGCGGCTCGCGCAGGGTGTAGTTGAGGAACGGACCGTCCACCGGACAGGTCTCGCCGTACAGCTTGTCGGTCCAGCCGGCGTAGTAGTCGAAGACGTCGGCGGTGTCCGGCATGTCGTCGTCGAGCGCCTCGCGGTAGAGCTTGCCGTTCTCGAGCGCGATCAGGCGCGCCAGCTCGTCGCGGTGGCGGCGGACGATGTCGCCGATGCGGCGCAGGACGGCGGCGCGCTCGCGCCGCGGCGTGGCGCGCCAGGAGGGAAAGGCGCGCGCCGCCGCCGCGACCGCCGCGTCGACGTCGGCGAGCGAGGCCGCCCGCACCTCGGCGAGCAGCTCGCCGGTGGCCGGGTTGGTGTTGCGGTGCGCATCGTCGCCGGTCGCGGCGACGAAGCGGCCGTCGATGTAGAGGCGCGGCGGCGTCAGCACCGGCTCACCACGGAGGCGGCCAGCGCCCGGCAGCGCGCGTCGTCGATCGCGATGCCGCGCAGGCACCGGGCCTCGAAGCGCTCCAGGACGTTCGCCAGCATGGCCAGGGCATCGAGGATGTTGACCAGCGCGACGGCGTCGAACACCTGCAGGTGGAGCTCGGCTCGGGCGTGCGCCTCCTGCACGGCGCGCTCGCCGCCGAGCACCTGGCAGGCGCACTGCAGCACCGATTCCGGCACCACCGGGTTGGACTTGCCGGCGAAGACGCTCGAGCCGGCCTGGACGTGCGGCAGGCGCAGCTCGCCGAACCCGCCGCGCGGCCCGGAGGCGAGCAACCGCAGGTCCTGCGCCACCTTGATGAGCGCCCGCGCCAGCAGCCCGAGCTCGGCGGCGACGGCGGCCAGGTCGTCGCCGGTCTGCAGCGCGGCCGCCGGATGCGGATGGGCGCGCAGCGGCCGGCCGACCACCGCCTGCAGCGCCGGCACGACGCGCGTCCGATAGGCAGCCGGCGCGCCGTGGCCGTCGCCGATCACCGTCGCGCCGAGGACCACGGCGTCGAGCGGCTCGAGCGCGGCGCGCAGCCCGTCGGCGCGGCGCGCCAGCGCCGCCGCGTGGCCGCGCAGCAGCACGTCGGCGGTGGTCGGCATCGCATCCTGCAGGCAGGTGCGGGCGAGGGTCGGCACCGCCGCGAACGCGGCGGCGCGCGCCTCGAGGGTCGCAATGCAGGCCGCGAGGGCGCGCAGCGCCGGCTCGGCGCCGTCGCGCACCGCCAGGCGGGCGGCGGTGTGGCAGACGTCGGCCGTCGACTGCGAGGCGTTGACGTGGCGCAGCGGGTGCACCGGCTCGCCGCGATGACGCTGGCCACCCAGCGCCTCGCTGGCGAGGTTGGCGAGCACCTCGTTGACGTTCATGTTGATGCCGATCGAGCCGCCGCCGCCCAGCGGGTCGACGACGAGCTGCTCGCGGTGCGCTCCGGCGATCAGCGCCGCCGCGGCGTCGGCAATCGCCGTCGCCCGCGCGGCATCGAGCACGCCGGCGTCGCGATTGGCGGCCGCGGCGGCCCGCTTCACCGCCGCCAGGGCCGCGACGTAGGGCGGATGATCGCCGAGGCGGTGGCGCGAGAAGGCGAGATTCTCCAGGGCGCGCGCCGTCTCGAGGCCGTAGAGCGCCTGCGGCGGCAGGCGGGGCGCGGCGTCGTCGGCGGTCATCCGGTGCGGCCGTAGCGCGCCAGGCGCAGCAGCTCGCTGCTGCAGGTGCCGGCTTTGGTGTCGTAGGCGAGGAGGCCGACCAGGCGCTCGGTCGGTCCCGCGATGCGGCTGACGCGATGCACCGAATGGCGGCCCTCGAAGATGAGCAGCGTGCCGGGCGTCATCGGCAGCCGGACGACGTCGTCGCCCTCGCCGCGCAGGACGCGGGCGACCGCCTCGTAACGCTCGTCGCCGGCGCTGCGAATGCGCGGCGCGACCTCGAAGTCGCCGCCCTCGTCGGCGTCCTGCACCGCCAACGAGACGACGAAGTCGGTCATGTCGAAGTGCCACTGCAGCTCGTCGCCGTCGCCCATCACCGCCAGGTTCAGCGCCCCGAGCGGATCGGCGTAGCGGTGGAGCACGCCGCGCTCGAGAACGGCCTCGATGAAGCGCATGAACGGATCCCACTCGTAGAGGCGGCGCAGCGGCGAGTCGACGGGGAACATGTCGTAGGCGACGACGCCGACCGCGGCGCGACCGATCCAGCGGCGCGGATGGTCCTCGGGCAAGGCGAAGTCCGGCAGCTCGAGGTACGCCGTCCCGTACCCCTCGCTGCGATAGGCGGTCGGCGCCAGCGCCAGCGCGTCGGCCCGGATCGCCGCCAGGCCGGCGGCTGTGAGGAAGCCCGGCACCTCGCAGGCGCCGGTCTCGCGCAGTTGGGCGCGCGCCCAGGCCAGCACCTCGCGCAGGCGGGCGCCGGCGGGATCGAGGATCGGGTAGCGGGTCAGGTCGATGAGGGCGGCGGGATCGACGGCTGCGGCCATGGGTTCTCCGATGCCGACCGAATCGCACGTGTCGCCGCGCAACGCCACGGATTTCCCTCGTCATCTCTCGCCGCGGTCGACGCGGAACGGTTCCACGTGGGTCGCGATGCTGGCTGTGGCGGGGTCGAGGTACCATTTCTCCACCACCACCTCGACGGCGGCGGCGTCGGGGCGGGCGTCGAGCAGGGCGGCGGCGGCGCGCGCCGGCGAGGCCAGCGTCCCCCAGACGGCGCGGCGGTCGCGCAGCGCGTCGACGGCGCGTCGTTGCGGGGGGCTGAGCGATGCCACCGGCACCTCGACGCGCTCGCCGCGCTCGATCGCGAACAGGCGCACCTCGGCGGGCAGCTTCGGCGTGCAGTACATGGCCCAGCCGAAGAAGCGCCACGGGTCGAGGTCGTAGCGCGCCACCAGGGCGCGGTGCGCCAGCGGCCACGCCGCGAGCACGGCGAGCACGGCGACGACCAGGCGCTGTTTGGCGGCGAGGGTCAATTGAACGAAAAGGACGGCAGCAGGCCGACGCGGGCCGCGGCGAGCACGGCGAGCGCGGCGAGCGAGGCCGGCAGCAGGGCGCGGTTCACCGGACGGGCGAAGAAGAGCAGCAGCAGGTTGACGAACAGGATGCCGAACAGCAGCTCGCGCGCCCCGATCTCGATGGCGCCGATCACCGCCAGCGCGGCGACCGCGGCATAGGGGCGCGTGCGCCGCCAGAGCAGCAGGACGGGCGCGCCCATCTCGAACAGGTAGACGCCGTTGGCGAGCGCCAGGGCGCCCGGGCTGCGGATGTCGAAGGGGCCCTGGCCGGGCACCAGCGGGTGCAGGTCGCGCAGGCGGTTCAGCTCGGCGGCGGGGACGATCCAGCCGAACAGCCAGGCGAGCGCCGGCTTGTGGCCGATCGATACGCCGAGGAACTGGGCGTCGAAGTACGTCGCGTACAGGACCTTCTGCAGGCCGCTGTAGAAGAAGACGATCACCGTCAACCAGCGCGCGGCGCTGAGCAGCAGCGCCCGCTCGTCGGCGTCGCCCGGATCGCAGAGCGCGATCAGGCCGAGACAGAGGAGCTCGATGAAGAAGTGGTTGGAGGTGGTCGGAAAGGAGGCGGCGAGCTTGACGCACAGCAGGAGCAGCGCCAACGCCGCGGCGGCGCGGGCGCGCTCCGGCCGGCGCCAGGCGACGGCGGCGCAGCCGGCGAGGAGCGCGGTCATCAGCCAGCGGCCGGCCAGCCAGTCGCCGCCGCGCAGGGTCCACTGCATGGTCCGCACGACCAGGTGGGCGAGCAGAAACAGGGTGAAGGCGCGCACCATCGCCGCCTGCCCAGAGCGGTCGGCATCGTCGGTGACGGAGAGGAGGCGGGCAGCGAACATGGCGACGGCGGGCGGGCTGGCCGGCGCCCGCCCGGTCAGCCGCGGAACTGCGGCGCCTCTTCCTCGATCAGCGCCGCGAACGAGGGCCGCGCCAGGCCGCGCGCCAGGTAGGCGGCGAGCTTCGGCCAGCGCGCCGCGGCCGGCGCGACGCCGGCATGGCCCAGGTTCACGAATTGGGTCAGCACGCCGATGTCACCGATCGAGAAGGCGGTGCCGACCAGGAAGTCGCCGGCGCCGAGCTCGCCCTCGAGGTAGTCGAAGAACGGTGGCAGCTCCTCGTCGATGGTCTTCTGCACGGCGGCGCGATCGACCTCGCGGCCGAAGAAGCGCGGCCCGACCACCAGCGGAAAGAACACCTTGCCGCCGGCGACCGGCGTCAGCCCGCCGTCCGCCCACTCCTCGAACCAGAGGGCGCGCGCGTACTCGTACGGATCGCTCGGATACAGCGCCGGCGTCGGATGCGTGCGCTCGAGGTAGGCGCAGATCACCGACGAATCGGCGAGTGTGCGCTCGCCGTCGCGGAAGGCCGGGACCTTGTTCAGTGGGCTGATGGCGCGAAACTCCGGCGGCGCCATCGGCCCGGGAAACACCGGCTCGAGCTCGTAGGGAATGTTCTTCTCGGCCAGGACGACGCGCACCTTGCGCACGAACGGCGAGGCGTTGACTCCGTAGATCGTCGGCATGCGGGCGCTCCCTCGATGACCGCGTTCATGACTACGGAACGCCCGCCGGAGTCAATACACCGTCGCGGCGCTGTCGCTGCTCAGTGATTCTGTCCGCCCTCAACTGCTCAGTGATTCCGTCCCCCCGGGGTTCATCGTGGTGGTGACGGGATCATGTCGGTGGGGGAAACGGAAGGAGCCCGCAGGGCGACTGGAGTTTTCCCCACCGAGGCGGCGCTCGGCGGCCGCCGCCGCCGGCGCTTGAGCGTGCGGAGGGCGCCGGGCGAGGTGGCGGCGGCCGTGGCGATCACCGTGTCGCCGCCGTAGACGCGCCAGCTGCCGTCGAGGAGCTGGCGCACCTCGACGCGCGTCCCCGCATAGCTGCGCTTGCGCGGGCCGGGCGGGATGTCGAGGACCAGGCCGCCGATCCGCACGGTGTTGTCGTTCAGCACGGTCGCCTCGTACTGGAAGCTGCAGATCCGGCTCAGATCGGTCCCCCGTCGCACCGGCCGCCACGCCGGGGTGGCCTCGGCCGGGGGAATGGCAAACCGCTGGTTGTGCTCCGCCCGAAAGGCCTCCAGCACGGCATTGGCCTCCTCCACGGTCGTGGCCCCCACCAACCGGAGCTCGGAGACCAACCGATCCTGCAGCGTGCCCCACAGCCGCTCCACTCGGCCCTTCGCCTGCGGCGACAGCGCGTAGATCACCTCAATCTCCAAGGCCGCGAGCGCCCGGCCCACCTGCGTCGGGTCTTGGACCCCGCGTAACTCCTCTTCCAGCGTCCAGTGCGCGTCGTTGCGCTTCAGGCTCCCGTGCCGATCCATGTAGGCGCTGTACGGAAGTCCTTTCGCCTCCGCGATCGCTCGCAGCACCCGCAGGTACCCTGCCGCGCACTCCTGCTCCACGAACGACGCCCCAGGCAGCAGCTCGCCGGTCGCGTCATCGATCGCTCCCATCAGGCACAGCATCGGCCCGCGCCCCTCGAGCCACTCGTGTCGGCTGCCGTCCCAGAGGATCATCAACCCCGCCTGCGGTTTGCGGTCTCTGCGCCGGCGGTGTTTCGGGGCGCGCCGCCGGCGCGGCGGCCCGATGCCCGCCGCGCGCAGCAGCCGCTGCACGCTGGCCCGAGAGACCTTGACCCCTTCCACGTCCCCCAGCTTCTCGGTGAAGTGCTGGTCGTTGAACCCGTCGTACTTCTTGCGCCGCAGCTCCAGGATCTGCTCCCGCACCGCTTCCCCCAAGCGGTGCTTCGGCGCCCGCCCCGTGTTCCCGTGCTGCACTCCTTTCGCCCCACGCCGCCCCACCGCCCGCCGCAGCCGTCGCACCTGCCGCTTCGACAGTCCCAGCACCTCCGCCGCTTCTCCCACCGTCAGCGCCCCTCGCTCGATCCGCTCCACGGCGTCCAGCCGCTTCCATTGCCGCTTGCTCATCCTCTCCATCCCTCCTTCTTTGCCGCGGAGGGGCGGACATTTTCACTGAGCAGTTAGGCGGACAAAATCACTGAGCTTCAACATACACCGTCGCGGCGCGCCGCGGATTCCCGACCCCGGAATCACACGGAAGCTGCGGCAGACCGGCATCACTCGCCGCGGTGACGGCTCTTCACTCCTCCGCCACGAGCTGCTTCGGCGTCGGCAGCGTCGAGGCGTCCCAGCCGCCGCCCAACGCCTGGATGAGCTGGACGCTGGCGAGCATGCGGCGGCCGCGGACGTCGTTGGCGGTGCGCTCGTTGTTGAGCGCGGCCGCCTGGGTGACGACGACGTCGAGGTAGCTGGCGTTGCCTTCCTTGTAGCGGTTGGTGGTCAGCGCCACCGACTCGCGGGCGGCGGCGACGGCGGCGGCGGTGACGGTCGCCTCCTGCTCGAGGATGCGCAGCGCCGCCAGGTTGTCCTCGACCTGCTGGAAGGCGGTCAGCACGCTCTGCCGGTAGCCGGCGACGGTGTTGTCGTACTGGGCGCGCGCGGCCGCGGTCTGCGAGGCGCGGTAGCCGCCGTCGTAGATGGTCTCCGAGATCGTCGGACCGACGGAGAAGAAGCGGCTCGGCCAGGTGAACCACTGGTCGATGTGCGAGCTCTCGAAGCCGCCCGAGGCGCTGAGGGTGACCGTCGGATAGTAGGCGGCGATGGCGACGCCGATCTGCGCGTTGGCGGCCGCCATCGCGCGCTCGGCGGCGGCGACGTCGGGGCGCCGCTCGAGCAGTTGCGAGGGCACGCCGACCGGAATCGCCGGCGGCTCGGCGTCGAGCGGCATCGGCGGCAGCGAGAAGCGGGCCGGCGGCTCGCCCATCAGCACCGCGATGGCGTGCTCGAGCGCGGCGCGCTGGACGCCGAGGTCGATCGCCTGGGCGCGCGTGCTCTCCAGTTGCGTCTGCGCCTGGGCGATGTCGTCGCGGGAGGCGATGCCGCCCTCGTAGCGGCTCTGGGTGAGCTTCAGCGAGCGCTCGAAGACGGCGATGCTGTCGTCGAGGATGGCGCGGTCGGCGTCGACGCTGCGCAACTGGAAGTAGTCGGCCGCCAGCTCGGCCTGCAGGCTGAGGCGGGCCGACTCGACGTCGGCGGCGGAGGCCTGGGCGCTGGCCTCGCTCGACTCGACGTTGCGGCGGATGCGGCCCCAGACGTCGAGCTCCCACCCGATGCTGACCGGCATGGCGTAGTCGGAGACGTTGGTCCCCGAGCCGCCGAGGTTGTTGTGCAGCGTGCCCGACTGGTGCGAGCGGCTGAACGACAGCCCCACCGCGGCCTGGGGGAAGAACGCCGAGCGCGCCGAGCCGACCAGCGCCCGCGCCTGGCGGAACTGCGCCTCGGCGGCGAGCAGGTTCTGGTTCGACACGCTCACCCGCTCCACCAGCGCGCCGAGCTGGGGATCGCCGTACACCTCCCACCAGGCGCCGCGCTGGATGGCGTCCGCCGGCGCGGCGGACTTCCAGGTCTCGTTCTCCTTGAAGGCGTCGGTCATCGGCGCGGCCGGCCGCTGGTAGTCGGGGCCCACCGCGCAGCCGGCGAGCCACAGCAGCGACAGCGCGAGCAGCGCGTGCGTCGAGCGCGGCGTGGTCATGCTCCGGTTCCGTGTCCGAGCTGGAGCGCCAGGCGGCGGGTGACGGCGGCGCGCGCGCGGCCGACCCAGAGGCGCAGGCGCTCGAGGTAGAGGTAGATCACCGGCGTCGTGTAGAGCGTCAGCGCCTGGCTGACGATGAGGCCGCCGACGATGGCGAGGCCGAGCGGGCGGCGCAACTCGCCGCCGACGCCGTGCCCCACCGCCAGGGGCAGGGCGCCGAACAGCGCCGCCATGGTGGTCATCATGATGGGGCGGAAGCGCAGGACGCAGGCCTTCTCGATCGCCGCCGCCGGCGTCAGGCCGCCGGTGCGCTCCGCCTCGAGGGCGAAGTCGATCATCATGATCGCGTTCTTCTTGACGATGCCGATCAGCAGCAGGATGCCGATCAGCGCCATCACGCTGAGGTCGATGCCGAAGAGCAGCAGCGCGGCGATGGCGCCGACGCCCGCCGACGGCAGGGTGGAGAGAATCGTGATCGGGTGGACGTAGCTCTCGTAGAGGATGCCGAGGACGATGTAGACGGTGACCAGCGCGGCGAGGATGAGCAGCGGCTGGTGGTTGATCGACGACTGATAGGCCTGCGCCGTGCCGGCGAAGCTGCCGCGGATGTCGTTCGGCAGGCCGATCTCGCGCGTGGCCGCCTCGATCGCCTGCACCGCGTCGCCGAGGGCGACGCCGGCGGCGAGGTTGAACGACAGGGTCACGGCCGGGAACTGGCCCTGGTGGTTGACGGCGAGGGTGGTCGAGTCGGTCACGTAGTGCGCCAGCGCGCTGAGCGGCACCTGCCGCCCGTCGTCCGAGCGCACGTAGAGGGTCTCGAGCGACTCCGGGTGCTGCCAGTGTTCCGGCGCCAGCTCGAGGATGACGTGGTACTGGTTGAGGTCGCCGTAGATGATCCCCACCTGGCGCTGGCCGAAGGCGTCGTTCAGCGTGTCGTCGATGCGCTGCGGCGAGACGTGCAGGCGGGCGGCGGTGTCGCGGTCGACGACCAGCGTCGCCTGCAGGCCCGCGTCCTGCTGGTCGCTGTTGAGATCGGTGATCTGCGGCAGGTGACGCAGGCGCTCGGCGACCTTCGGCGCCCAGGCCGCGAGCTCGTCGAAACGCTCGCCCTGCAGGGTGTACTGGTAGAGCGCGTTGCCCAGGCGGCCGCCGATGCGCAGGTCCTGGATCGGCTGCAGGAAGGTCTGCGCGCCGGCCACCTTCGCCAGCTTCGGGCGCAGGCGGGTGATGACGTCCTCGGCGCTGTCGCTGCGCTGGTCGAATGGCTTGAGGCCGATGAAGAGGCGGGCGGTGTTCTTGGCCGAGCCGCGTCCGGCGCCGCCGCCGCCGGTGAACGCCATGACGCTGTCGATGGCGGGATCCTCGCCGATGATGCGGGCGACCTCGCGCAGGCTCTTGAACACGCTCTGGAACGAGACATCCTGGCTCGCCTGCAGCGCCCCGGTGAGGCGGCCGGCGTCCTCCTCCGGGAAGAAGCCCTTCGGCACGATCGCGAAGAGGCCGGCGGTGACGGCGACGGTGAGGACGGTGAGCGCCAGGATCGTGCGCGGGTGGCGCAGCGCCCAGCGCAGGCTGCGGTCGTAGACGCGCAGCACGGCGTTGACGGCGCGCGTGCTCAGGCCCGGCGCGCGCGCCTGGGACGGCCCGTGGCGGCGAAGGAGGGCCGCGCACATCGCCGGCGTCGTGGTGAGGGACACCAGCAACGAGATGACGATCGCCACCGAGAGCGTCACCGCGAGCTCGCGGAACAGGCGCCCCACCATGCCGCCCATCAGCAGGATGGGGATGAAGACGGCGATCAGCGAGGCGCTCATCGACAGCACGGTGAAGGTGATCTCGCGCGCGCCCTGCATCGCCGCCTGGCGCGGCGCCATGCCGTCCTCGATGTGGCGGCTGATGTTCTCCAGCACGACGATGGCGTCGTCGACCACGAAGCCGGTGGCGATGGTCAGGGCCATCAGCGACAGATTGTCGAGGCTGTAGTCGAGCAGGTACATCACCCCGGCGGTGCCGAGCAGCGACACCGGCACCGCCACGCTGGGGATCAGCGCCGCGCGCGCGTTGCCGAGGAAACAGAACACGACGACGATGACCAGGACGACGGCGGTGAGCAGGGCGCGCTCGACGTCGCGCAGCGAGGCGCGGATCGGCGGCGAGCGATCGAGCAGCAAGTGCATGTCGACCGCCGCCGGCAGCGACGCCTGGAGCTGCGGCATGACCTCGTTCACCCGCTCGACGGTCTCGATGATGTTGGCGCCCGGGCTGCGGAAGAGCACCAGCAGCACCGCCGGCTTGTTGTTGGCGACGCCGGCGGTGAAGAGGTCCTCGGTGCCGTCCTCGACGGTGGCGACGTCGGACAGGCGCAGCACCGCGCCGTCGCTGCCGTGCAGGATGAGCGGACGGAACCCGGCGGCGTCGTCGAGCTGGTCGTTGGTCTCGATCTGCCAGCGCCGGGCGCCCGCCTGCAGCTCGCCCTTGGGTCGCCGCAGGTTGCTGGCGCGCAGCGCGGCGCGCACGTCCTCGAGCCCGAGGCCGTAGCGGCTGAGCGCCGACGGGTTGACGTCGACGCGCACCGCCGGCAGCGAGCTGCCGCCGACGAACACCTGGCCGACGCCCTGGATCTCCGAGAGGCGCTGCTGCAGCACCGTGGAGGTGATGTCGTAGAGCCTGCCGATCGGGATGGTGTCGGAGGTGATGCCGTAGATCAGGATCGGCGCGTCGGCCGGATTCACCTTGCGGTAGGTCGGGTTGGCCGGGAGGTTCGAGGGCAGATTGCCGCGCGCCGCGTTGATCGCCGCCTGCACGTCGCGCGCGGCGCCGTCGATGTTGCGGTCGAGGTCGAACTGCAGGACGATCGACGTCGAGCCGAGGAAGCTGGTCGACGTCATGTCGGTGATGCCGGCGATGCGGCCGAACTGGCGCTCGAGCGGCGCCGCCACCGAGGTCGCCATCGTCTCCGGGCTCGCGCCCGGCAGCGCCGCCGAGACCTGGATGGTGGGGAAGTCCACCTGCGGCAGCGCCGCCACCGGCAACATGCGGAAGCCGATGATCCCCGCCAGCGCCACCGCGATGGTGAGCAGCGTGGTGGCGACCGGTCGGCGGATGAAGGGTGCCGAGAAATTCATCTCTCAGAGGGCCACGAAGAACACGAATGGCCACGAAGAACACAAAGGCTTTTGTGCCCTTCGTGGTCCTTCGTGTTCTTCGTGGATTCCTTGTTCATGGGGTTTCCGTCGCCGGCATCGCCACGCGACGTGCACGGGCCGCCAGTCGATCGAACGCGAGGTAGACGACGGGGGTGGTGTAGAGCGTCAGGGCCTGGCTGACGAGGAGTCCGCCGACGATGGCGATGCCGAGCGGGCGGCGCAGCTCGGCGCCGGTGCCGCGGCTGAGGGCGAGGGGGAGGGCGCCGAGCAGCGCCGCCATGGTGGTCATCATGATCGGGCGGAAGCGGAGCAGGCAGGCCTCGTAGATCGCGTCCTCGGGCGACTTGCCGCCGCCGCGCTCCGCCTCGAGGGCGAAGTCGATCATCATGATGGCGTTCTTCTTGACGATGCCGATCAGCAGGATGATGCCGATGACGGCGATGATGCTGAGGTCCATGCCGAACGCCATCAGCGCCAGGATGGCGCCGACGCCGGCCGAGGGCAGGGTCGAGAGGATGGTGACGGGATGGATGTAGCTCTCGTAGAGGATCCCGAGCACCAGGTAGACGCTGACCAGCGCCGCGAGGATGAGCAGCGGCTCGTTGGCGAGCGCGGCGCGGAAGGCCTGGGCGGCGCCCTGGAAGCTGCCGCGGATGCTGGGGGGCACGCCGACCGTCTCCAGTGACGCCTCGACCGCGCGCACCGCGTCGCCGAGCGCGGCGCCGGGGGCGAGGTCGAACGACAGCGTCACCGCCGGGAACTGTCCCTGGTGCGCGATCGACAGCGGCGCGGTGGTCTCCTCGAGGTGGGTGACGGCGTTGAGCGGCACCTGGCCGCCGCTGCCGCTCGCGAGGTACAGCGCGTCGAGGGCGTCGGGGCGCTGGAAGTCGGGGGCGACCTCGAGCACCACCCGGTACTGGTTGAGCTGGGTGAAGATGGTCGAGATCTGGCGCTGGCCGAAAGCGTCGTAGAGCGTATCGTCGATGTACTGCGGGGTGATGCCGAGGCGCGAGGCGGTGTCGCGGTCGATGCGCAGCAACGCCTGCAGCCCGTCGTCCTGCTGGTCGCTGCTGACGTCGCGCAGCTCGGGCCGCCGGCGCAGCTCCTCGACCAGGAGCGGCGTCCAGCGCCGCAGCGCCTCGGGGTCGGCGCCCTCCAGGCTGTACTGGAACTGGGTGCGGGTGATGCGATCCTCGACCGTCAGGTCCTGCACCGGCTGCAGGTAGAGCTTGACGCCCGGCACCGCCTCGAGCCGCGGCGTCAGGCGGCGGATGACGGTGGTGGCGTCCACCCCGCGCTCGGCGAGCGGCTTGAGGTTGATGAGCAGGCGGCCGCTGTTGAGGGTGGTGTTGATGCCGTCGATGCCGATGAACGACGACAGGCTGGCGACGGCGGGATCCTCGAGGATCACCTTCGCCAGCGCCTGCTGGCGCGCGGCCATGGCGGCGAAGGACACCGACTGCGGCCCTTCCGAGATGCCGAGGATGACGCCGGTGTCCTGGATGGGAAAGAAGCCCTTGGGCACGATCGCGTAGAGCACGACGGTGAGGATCAGCACCGCCACGGCGACCAGCAGGGTGGCGCGCTGGCGCGCCAGGACCCAGCGCAGGCTGCGCGCGTAGGCGTCGATGACGCGGGCGAAGAACGCCTCCGAGGCGCGGTAGAAGCGGCCCTGCTGCGCCGCCGGCGTGTGGCGCAGCAGGCGGGCGCACATCATCGGCGTCAGGGTCAGCGACACCACCGCCGAGATGAGGATGGTGACGCCGAGGGTGACGGCGAACTCGCGGAACAGGCGGCCGACGACGTCGCCGAGGAAGAGCAGCGGGATCAGCACCGCGATCAGCGACACGGTGAGCGAGAGGATGGTGAAGCCGATCTCGGCGGCGCCCGCGAGCGCGGCGGCGCGCGGCGCCCTCCCCTGCTCGATGTAGCGGGAGATGTTCTCGATCATCACGATGGCGTCGTCGACGACGAAGCCGGTCGCGATGGTGAGCGCCATCAACGAGAGATTGTTGAGGCTGTAGCCGAGCAGGTACATGACGCCGAAGGTGCCGACCAGGGACAGCGGCACGGCGACGGCGGGAATGGCGGTGGCGGCGAGGTGGCGGAGAAAGACGAAGATCACCGCCACCACCAGCACCACCGAGAGCATGAGCTCGAATTGCACGTCCTCGACCGAGGCGCGGATGGTGGTGGTGCGGTCGGTGAGGATGCTGAGGGTCACCGCCGACGGCAGGCTGTGCTGAAGCTGCGGCAGCAGGCGGGTGATGCGGTCCACCACCTCGATGACGTTGGCGCCCGGCTGGCGCTGGATGTTGACGATCACCGCCGGGGTCTCGTTCATCCACGCCGCCTGGCGCAGGTTCTCGGCGTCGTCGGCCACCTCGGCGACGTCGGAGAGCCGCACCGGCGCGCCGTTGCGCTGGGCGATGATCAGCGGCCGGTAGTCGGCGCTCGACAGGAGCTGGTCGTTGGCGCCGATGACGTACGACTGGCGCGGGCCGTCGAAGCTGCCCTTGGCCTGGTTGACGTTGGCGGCGGCGACCGCGGCGCGCAGGTCCTCCAGCGTCAGGCCGTAGGCGGCGAGCGCGGTCGGGTTGGCGCGGATGCGCACGGCGGGGCGCTGGCCGCCGGAGAGGCTGACCAGGCCGACGCCCGGCAGCTCGGCGATCTTCTGCGCCAGGCGGGTGTCGGCGAGGTCCTCGACCTGCGGCAGCGGCAGCGTCGCCGAGGTCAGCGCCAGGGTGAGGACCGGCGCGTCGGCGGGGTTCACCTTGCTGTACACCGGCGGCGTCGGCAGGTCCTTGGGCAGGAAGGTGAAGGCGGCATTGATGGCGGCCTGCACCTCCTGCTCGGCGACGTCGAGGCTGAGGTCGAGGCTGAACTGCAGCGTGATGAGCGAGCTGCCGCTCGAGCTCATCGACGTCATCTGCGTCAGCCCCGGCATCTGGCCGAACTGACGCTCGAGCGGCGCGGTGACCGACGACGCCATCACGTCCGGGCTGGCGCCCGGATAGAAGGTGACCACCTGGATCGTCGGGTAGTCGACCTGCGGCAGCGCCGACACCGCGAGCTGGCGGTAGGCCACCCCCCCAGCGAGCAGGATCGCCACCATCAGCAGCGTGGTGGCGACCGGGCGCTCGATGAAGAGGCGCGACGGGTTCATGTGCCCGCCTTCGGCGATTCGTCGGTGGGCGTGCGCAGGCTGACGGCGCGGCCGGCGCGCAGGGCGTCGGCGCCGTCGACCACGACCAGCTCGCCCGGCGTCAGCCCGTGGGCGATCGCGGTGTCGTCGCCGTCGTCGTCGCCGAGCGTCACCGGTCGTACCTCGGCCGTCTGGTCGGCCTTGACGACGTAGACGAAGGGGCCCTGGCTGCCGCGCTGCACGGCGGCGGTCGGCACCAGGGTGACGCCGCGCCGCAGGTCGAGGAGCAGGCGGGCGTTGACGAACTGGTTGGGGAACAGCGCGCCGTCATCGTTCGGGAACTGCGCCTTGAGGCGCACCGTGCCGGTGCTCGGGTCGACGGCGTTGTCGAGCGTCAGCAAGCTGCCGGTGGCGAGCAGCGTGCGCTTGCCGCGGTCGTACGCCTCCACCGGCAACTCGGCGCCGGCGCGCACCTTCTCGAGCACCGGCTGCAGGCTGTCCTCCGGGATGGTGAAGACGACGCCGATCGGGCTCATCTGGGTGATCACCACCAGGCCTCCGGCGTCGGCGGCGTGCACCATGTTGCCGGGATCGACCAGGCGCAGGCCGAGCCGACCGCTGATCGGCGCGGTGATGCGCGCATAGGTGAGCTGCAACTGGGCGTTGTCGACCTGCGCCTGATCGGCCTGCACGACGCCCTGGTACTGCCGCACCAGTGCCTGCTGGGTGTCGAGCTGCTGATGCGGGATCGAGTCCTCGGCGACCAGGCGCTTGTAGCGAGCCAGGTCGACGTTGGCGTTGGCGAGCAGCGCCTGGTCGCGCGCCAGTTGTCCCTGCGCCTGCTCGAGCTGCACCTGGAACGGTCGCGGATCGATCTCGGCCAGCAGGTCGCCGGCCTGGACCATCTGCCCTTCCTCGAAGTGCACCCGCATGAGCTGACCGTCGACGCGGCTGCGGACGGTGACGCTGGCCAGCGGCGTCACCGTGCCGATGCCATCCAGGGTCACCGGCAGATCGCCCCGCCGCGCCGCGACGGCGACCACCGGCGCCGGCGGCGCGACGCGCGGCGCGCCGGCCGCCGGCGCCGACTGACGGGTGACGGCGAGGGCGTAGGCGGCGAGCGCCAGCACGGCCAGCGCCGGCAGCAGCAGCCAGCGGCGGCGGAGAAGAGCGGTCAGGCGTCGGTTCGGCATGGGGCGCGCTTTCCGTCGCCGCCGGCGCCGCGCAGCCCGGCGATCGCCGCCAGCGAGAAGCGGGTGACGTGATCGGCGATGCGCTGGAGCTCCTGCGCCGGCGCGAGCTCCGGGTAGAGGCGCGCCACGATCGGCGCGCAGTTGCGGTAGAACACGCACTGGGAGACGACGCTCAGGACGCACAGGTTGACCGTCTCGAGCGGCGCGTCGGCACCGACCAGCGTGCGGACGATGTCCGCGAGCTGCCGGTGATTGGCGCGCATGCGGTGTTGCACCAGGCGATCGAGCGCCGGCGTCGGGTCGATCATCTCGCGCGCCAGCAGGCGCGCGAACCACGCCGGTCGGTCGGCGTCGAGCAGGCGACCCAGGAAGGCGGTGACGAAGCTCCGCAACCGCGCGTCGGGTGGCCCGTCGGCGACCTCCTCCGGCGGGTGATCGCGAGTCGCCCGTTCCTCGGCGTACTCGAACACCGCCGCGTAGAGGCCCTGCTTGTCGCCGAAGTGGTAGTGGGCGGCGGCGATGTTGGCGCCGGCGCGCCGGCAGATGGTCTGGATGCGGGCGTTGCGGAAGCCGTCGGCGGCGAAGACCTCCGCCGCCGCCGCGAGCAGACGCTGTCGTGTCTGCGCCGATCGGGCAGCCTGCTTCATGGAATTCAAATGAACTTTTGAAATAGTCGATTGATAGTGTCAAGAGGGCCCCCGGACGCACGCTCCGGTTTTTCGACTTGACTGGGGTGGGTACGGCGTAGGAAGAGCGGCGGCATGACTCGGCGCATGACCTGCGGAATGACGATGGCGGTCCTGCTGCTCGCCGCGCTCGTGGGCGCGAATCCGGCGGCCGCCGCGACGTTGACCTACAGCGGCGACATCATGACCGATCTGCAGTACGACCTGTACACGGTCCCGCTGCAGGCTGGTCAGGTGATCACGGCGACCCTGGTGTGCGATGAGATCGCGCCCGGCGACCGCCCCCTCGATCCGGTGCTGAGCGTGTTCTTCCCCGGGGGCGACCCGTCGTCCATCGCCAGTGCCGACCTCTACAATGACGACGGCTTCGGGCAGGACGACGCCAACAACGGCGTCGAATGCAACAGCTTCGACAGCTCGCGGATCCGATTCCTGGTCCCCCAGACGGGCAACTACGTGTTTCGCGCCGACGGCTTCGGCAGCGCCACCGGTCCCTACACGTTGGACATCCTGATCGGCCCGCCGGTCGGAGCCCCGGCCCTCGACGCGCTCGGCATGGCGCTCGGCGTCCTGGCGCTGGCGGCGGTCGCCCTGTTGCAGGTCCGGCGCCTGCGCGCGTAGTCGCGTACCCCGCCTCGCCTCGACCCGGCGAGACGGGGTTGTTCGGGCCGCTGGCGCGTCAGATCGTCGGCGGCTCGAAGGGCCAGTTGGTGGCTTCGGTGCCGCCGTCGACCTCGAAGACCTTGCCGGTCACCCACCCCGCGGCCGGCGATGCCAGGTAGAGCGCCGCGATGGCGATGTCCTCGACCGTGCCGATGCGCCGCATCGGCGTCAGCGCTTCCATCCGGCCGCGCAGGTCGTCGTCGAGGAACGGCGCCAGGGCCGAGGTCTCGACGGCGCCGACGGCGATCGCGTTCACCCGCACCTTGGGCGCGAATTCCCGCCCCAGCTCGCGGGTCATGAACGACAACGCCGCCTTGGCGGTGCCGTAGGCGACGAAACCGGCCATCACCAGGCGCCCGGCGGCCGAGGAGATGTTGACGATGCTGCCGCCGCCGGCGCTCTCGAGCATCTTCGGCACCAGCAGGCGGGTGAGGAGGAAGGCGGAGGTGACGTTGAAGCGGAAGGCCTCCTCGAACATCGCCTCGCTGGTGTGGAGCGCCTCCATCGGCGGCGTGCCGCCGGCATTGTTGACCAGGATGTCGGCGCGGCCGAACGCCTGCATCGTGGCGGCGACCAGCGCCTCGAGGTCGGCGCGCTGCATGACGTCGCAGACCACCGGCAGCGCCTGCACGCCGTGCGCGCGCGCCTGCTCGGCGGTGGCCTCCACCTGCTCGCGGGTGCGCGCCGCTACCACCACGTTGGCCCCCTGCTCGGCGAACGCCAGCGCGCAGCCCTGGCCGATGCCGCGCCCGGCGCCGGTGACCACGGCGACCTTGCCATCGACACGAAAGCGATCGATCAGCATCACGGATCCTTTCAGCACAATCGCACACGGAGAGCGGAGCCGGACCAGCGCCCCCCGCGGCTCGGTTCGCGTCCGAAGTCCCCTCAGCGCCCGTCGGCGCGATGGCGCGGCACCGGCGGCGACGCCTCGGCGACGTTGCGGATGCGCAGCGGCTTGATCTCGTCGATCATCTTGAAGTCGAGCGCCTCCTGCGGCGAGAGGTAGTACTCCTCGCCGCCGACCATCGGGAACCAGGCATCGGGCAGCGCCGCGCGGCGGCGCCACACCCGCTCGTAGCGCTGGAGGGCGAGCCGCTCGTACGAGTACGACTGCTTGGTGTCCTCGTCGAGGCTGGCGTGGATCATCAGCACCGAATTCGGCGTCGCGTAGCGGCGGCCGGTGCCGGCGGTGAGGATGAGCGCGCCGGACGAGTAACAGCCGCCGATCGCCCAGGTGTTCACCGGCGCGTCGATGAGCTGCATGGCGTCGATGATGGTGAAGGCGCTGTCCACCCACCCGCCCTGGGTGGACAGGTAGAGGTCGATCGGCCGGTGCGGATCGAGGCTGTTCATGTACAGCAGCCGCCCGACGACGTCCTTGGCGGTGCGCTCGTTGATGTTCTCGGTCACCAGGATCTGGCGGCTGGCGATCATCGGGTCGTCGGGCCGCAACTGCAGGTTGGCGGGCACCGAGGAGAGGATCTGGTCGATCACCGGCTCGGCGATCGAGACCGGATCGGCGAGCGCGTCGTCGAGCGCGCGCAACGAGCGGATGATGTTGGCGACCGCCCCCGCGAGCACCAGCGCGACGACGGCGGCCGCGCCGATGAGGATCACACGCCAGCGGGGCGACATCTGCGTGCGTATGACCGAGCCGCCGGCGGGCTGCAAGGGGGGCTGCGAAGACGGCCGCTTTCAGGCCGGATCGCCGAACTTGGGCATCCGCTTCTGCAGATTGGCGCTGACCGCCTCGAGCTGGTTGGCCGAGCCGAGCAGGCCGCGCTGCAGCCGCGCCTCCAGCGCCAATCCCTCGGCCACCCCGAGCAGCGGCGCCTGGTTCAGCAGGCGCTTGCCGGCGCGGATCGCGTCCGGCGATTTCTCGGCGATCTCGCGCGCCATGGTCAGCGCGGTGGCGCGCGGATCGTCGGCCAGGCGGGTGACCAGGCCGAGGTTCAAGGCCTCGCGGCCCTCGACGATGCGGCCGGTGAAGGTCAGCTCCTTGGCCACGTCGAGCCGGATCAGGTGGCGCAGCGTCTGCGTGCCGCTCATGTCCGGGATCAGCCCCCACTTGATCTCCATCACCGAGAGGTGGACGTCCGGCGTCGCGAATCGCAGGTCGGCGGCGAGCGCGATCTGCAGGCCGCCGCCGAACGCCACGCCGTGCAGCGCGGCGATCACCGGCACCGGCACCTCGGTCCACACCCACGCCGCGTGCTGGGCGAGGTTCGCCGGGCTGTCGGCCTGCCGACGTTCGAGCAGCGGGGCGCCCGGATCACCGCCCTCGCCCGCCATCGCCATGAAACTGGCGAAGTCGAGCCCGGCGCAGAAAGCCCGTCCCTCGCCGGAGAGCACGATGGCGCGGAGGCTGCGGTCGGCGGCGAGCCGCAGCCCGGTTTCCACCAGCCCCTCGAACATCGCCCGATCGAGCGCGTTCATTTTCTCCGGCCGATTGAGCCGGACATCGGCGACGCCGTTGTCGATGGTGACCCGTACGCGATCGGTCATGCTGCCTCCTCGAACGCGCCCACAAAGAACACAAAGCGTCGCAAATGAACACCAAGGGGCCCCGCGGGAGGCTCGGTGTCCATTCGCCGGCGTTTGTGTTTCTGTGTGGCCTCCATGGTGCAGCTCCACGGGACGGTTCACCCCGACTTCTGGCCGGTGGCGCGGCGGCTGGCGAAGCAGCTCCGGGGCGGGCCGGGAGGCGCGGCGGTCTGCGTCTACCACCGCGGCGAGAGGGTGGTGGACATCTGGGGCGGCGCCCGCAACGCGGCGGGCGATCCGTGGCGGGAGGACACCCTGGCGGTGTCGTTCTCGACCACCAAGGGCGTCACCTCCACCGTCCTGCACGTGCTCGCCGACCGCGGCCTGGTCGACTACGACGAGCCGGTCGCCACGTACTGGCCGGAATTCGCCCAGGCGGGCAAGGAACGCATCACCGTCCGCCACCTGCTCTCGCACCGCGCCGGCCTCTACGACATCCGCCACCTCATCGACGACGCCGCGCGCATGCGCGACTGGGAGCACATGACCGAGGCGCTGGCGCGCGCCACGCCGGCGCTCGAGCCCGGCACGGCGAGCGCCTACCACGGCATCACCTACGGCTGGCTGGTCGGCGAGGTGGCGCGGCGCATCACCGGCAAGCGCTTCGCCGACGTCGTCCGCGACGAGCTCGCCGCGCCGCTGGAGCTCGACGGCCTGTACGTCGGGGCGCCGCCCGAGGCCGCGGCGCGCGCCGCCGAGCTGCTGGTGCCCGCGTCCGGCCGCCAGCGCATGGCGGACCTCGGCAACCGCCTCGAGCGCGCGCATCGCGTCATCGGCCGCTTCGTGCGCTACGACCTGCGCCGGGTCGCCGACGCGCTGCTCGCCCCGGGGGTGACCGACTTCCGCTGGGACGAGGCGGAGACGCTGGCGGCGTCGATCCCCGCCGCCAACGGCCTGTTCACCGCCCGCTCGCTGGCCAAGCTCTACGCCACGCTCGCCGCCGGCGGCGCCTTCAACGGCACGCGCCTGCTGTCGGCGCGCACCGTGGAGCGCGCCACCGAGGTGCAGACGCGCGGCATCGACCTCGTCGTCCCCTTCCCCATGCACTGGCGCCTCGGCTATCACCGCGCCGCCACCACCGCCGGCACGCCGCCGCGCGGCTTCGGCCACTACGGCTTCGGCGGCTCCGGCGCCTGGGGCGACCCCGATCGGCAACTGGCGATGGCCATGGTCCTGAACAGCGGCATCGGCACGCCGTTCGGGGACCTGCGCACGGCGCAGATCGGCGGCGTCGTCCTGCGCTGCGCCCGCCGACGCGGGTGAGCGCGCGGCCGACGCGCGCGCCCGCGAACCACGGTTGACACCCGCCCCCCTGCGTGATGGTCACGCCCGCATGCAGCACGTCGAGGTGCACCATCACTTCCGCGCCCCGATCGAGCGCGTCTGGGAGCGCTACACCGATCATGCGTCGTGGAGCGACTGGGCGGGCCTGGGGCGGGTGACCGTGGCGCGCCAGGGTGTGCCGGCGCCGAACGGCGTCGGATGCGTCCGCGAGTTCGCCGCCGGCGGCATGGGGCTGCAGGAGGAAGTGCTGACCTTCGAGGCGCCGCGCCGCATGACCTACCGGATCGCCCGCGGCGGCTGGCCGCTCGCCGACCACGCCGGCGAGGTGACGTTCGCGCCGCGCGACGGCGGCACCGATGTCACCTGGCGTTGCCACTTCCGCTGCCGCGCGCCCGGGCTCGGCGGCCTGGTGCGCATCGGCATCACCCGCGTCTTCCGCGCCGCCCTGCGCGGGCTCGAGCGCGACCTGGGATGAGGTCGACGCGCGCCGCCGCGGCCGCGCGCCGCGCCGCATGATCCGCGGCCTGCTCGAATTGGTCGGCGGCCTCGGCCTGCTGCTGTACGGCCTGCGCACCGCCTCCGAATCGCTGCAGGTGCTGTTCGGCGAACGGCTGCGCCGGCGCGTCGCCGCGGTGGGCGGCGGCCGCCGGGCGCAGTTCGAGATCGGAGTCGTCGCCGGCCTGGTCACCCAGTCGTCGGCGGCCGCCGCGGTGCGCATCGTCAGCTTCGTCAACGCCGGCCTGATGACCCTCGCCCAGGCGGCGAGCGTGCTCGTCGGCGCCAACCTCGGCGCCACGGTCTCCGCCCTCGTGCTGGCGCTGCCGGCGGGACCGATCGCGCTCGGACTGCTCGGCCTCGGCGCCGCCCTGCACCTCTTCGCCAGCCGCGAATCGGCGCGCTTCGCCGGCGCGCTGGCGATGGCCGCCGGCATGCTGTTCGTCGCCATCGGCTGGCTGGCGGACGGCTGGCGGGCGCTCGGGCCGCAGGCGCTGCCGCTCTGGATCCTGCAGCCGGACGTGGCCGGTCCGACCGCCTACCTCGCCGCCGCCCTGGCGGCGGCGCTGGCGACCGCGGCGCTGCAGTCGGCGATCGCCGCCATCGGGGTCGGCATCGCCCTCGCCACGGCGGGCGATCTCTCGCTGGCGGGGGCGGCGACGCTGGTGATCGGCGCCAACGTCGGAAGCTGCGTGACGGTGCTGCGCGCCGCCGCCCCAGCCAATGCCGACGGCCGCCGCGCGGCCGTCCTCGACATCCTGCTGAACGCATCCACCGGCATCGCGTTGCTCGTCCTCATCGGCCCCTGGGTGCACCTGCTGGCGATGCTGCCGAGCACGGCGCCGGACGGCATTGCCCGGCCGCTGCACCTCGCCGCCACCCACGCGGTCTTCAACCTGCTGCTGGCCGTGCTGTCGCTGCCGCTGCTGGCGCCGCTGCGTCTGCTCGCCGAGCGGCTCGTCGTCTCCTCGTACCGCGACCGCCCGGCGCTCCGCTACCTGCGCCAGAGCGTGGTCGAGGCGCCGGCGCTGGCGATCGAGCAGGCGCGCCTCCAGGTCCTCAACATGGCGGCCCTGACCATCGATGCGCTGCAACTGACGCGCATGCTGTACGCCGAGGTGCACACCCCGCAGGCGGAGCTGCGACGGCAGATTCTGGAGCGCGAGAAGGCCACCGACGCCATCCAGCACGAGGTGACGGTGTTCCTCGCCCGCGTCCTCACCGGCACCCTCAGCTCCGCCCAGAGCGACGAATGCCGGGCCCTGATCCGCGCCGCCGACGAGATCGAGAGCGTCGCCGACTACTGCGAGCGCCTCGCCAACTATCGCCGTCGCCTGATCCGCGAGGGCACGGCGTTCGACGACGGCAGCCTGCGCGACCTGCAGTCCTACCTGGAGCGCACCGGCGCGCTGTTCGAGGACGTCGTCGACCGCATCCGCCGCAACGAGGTCGCATGGCTCGAGGCGGTCGCCACCAAGGGCCAGTACCTGGCGACCGAGGCCGACACGCTGCGCGAGGCCAACCTGCATCGCCTGACCGCCCAGCGCATCGATCCCACGGCCGGCATCTTCTTCAACGACATGCTGGTGGCCATGCGCCGCATCCGCAACCACTCGCTCAATCTGGCCGAGGCGATGCTCGGCCAGAAGTGACCGCCGCCCCTGCCACCCCCCAAGCCCTCGTTCGCCCGAGAGCGGGCGGGAGCACGGGGAGGTGTCAGGAACGGCCCGCTCGCACGGGCCTCACTTGCAGGGGCAGGAGTCGTCCTTGTCGCCCTGCGCGACCCTCACCTCGAGCTCGTCGTTGAACTTCATGGTCCGGGCCGGAGCGCCGTCCCACAGGACGCACATCACCACCTTGCCGTCGTCGGGCTCGGAGTCGGCCTCCACCTTCAGCGTCTTGACGGTGGCGAACGGCGCCGGCACCGCGAAGGTGGTCTCCACGTCGTCGCTCTTCCAGTTCACCAGCTTGCGCTCGCTCTTGCCGTCGCCGACCTCGATCTCGATCGCCGACGCCTCGGTCTGACCGCGGCAGATGCGGATCTCCCAGCCCTTCTGGTCCGCGGCCAGCGCCGGGCCGCCGATGCAGAGCCCCAGCGCCACGGCGCCCGCCGTCCACGTCGATCGCTGCATGACCTCCCCCTTTCTCGCCGGCGACTTACTGCCGCGCCGCGAAGCGAGTCAAGCGAGCCTCGCGGCGCCCGGCGATCCGCCGGGGTGTTTGAACGAGCGAGGAGTCGGCTTGAAATCGCCGCCGCGCCGGCGCAGCGTCGCGGCGGATGGACGTCGCCGCCGAGTACCTGAGCCGCATCCTGCGCGCCCGCGTCTCCGACATCGCCATCGAGACGCCGCTCGAACCGGCGCGGCGGCTGTCGGCCCGGCTGGACAACACGGTGCTGATCAAGCGCGAGGGATTGCAGCCGGCCTTCTCGTTCAAGATCCGCGGCGCCTACAACAAGATGCGCCTGCTCGACGCCGAGCAGCGCCGGCGCGGGGTCATCGCCGCCTCCGCCGGCAACCACGCGCAGGGCGTGGCGATGGCCGGCGGCACGCTCGACATCGACGCGCTGATCGTCATGCCGACGACGACGCCGGCGATCAAGGTCGACGCCGTGCGCGCCCTCGGCGGCCGCGCCGTGCTGCACGGCGACACCTTCGACGACGCGTACGGCCACGCGCGCGAGATCGCCGCCGCCGAGCAGCGGGTGTTCATCCACCCCTACGACGACGCCGACGTGATCGCCGGCCAGGGGACGATCGCCGCCGAGATCCTGCGCCAGTCGCGCCAGCCGATCGACGCCGTCTTCGTGCCGGTCGGCGGCGGCGGCCTGATCGCCGGCATCGCCGCCTACGTCAAGGCGGTGAGCCCGCAGACGCGCGTCGTCGGCGTCGAGCCCGACGACAGCAACGCCATGCAGGCGGCGCTGGCCGCCGGCGAGCCGGTGATGCTGGACAGCGTGTCGCTGTTCGCCGACGGCGTCGCGGTGCGCCAGGTGGGGGCGGAGCCGTTCCGCGTCGCCCGCGTCTGCGTCGACGAGATGGTGCTCGTGAACACGGACGAGATCTGCGCCGCGATCAAGGACATCTTCGAGGACACGCGCGCCATCGCCGAGCCCGCCGGCGCGCTCGGCGTCGCCGGCCTGACCCGCTGGGTGGCGCGCGGCGGCGCCCGCGGCCGCGTGCTGGTGGCGATCGAGAGCGGCGCCAACCTCAACTTCGACCGCCTGCGCTACATCAGCGAGCGCACCGAGACGGGCGCCCACGCCGAGGTGCTGCTGGCGGTGCGCATCCCGGAGGAGAAGGGCAGCTTCCGCCGCTTCTGCGGCGCGCTCGGCGAGCGCGCCATCACCGAATTCAACTATCGCTTCTCCGACCCGGCGCGCGCCGACATCTTCGTCGGCCTCAAGGTGCGCGCCGGCGACGACGACCGGCGGGCGCTCATCGCGGCGCTGCAGGCGCAGGGCTACCCGGTCACCGACCTGACCGACAACGAGGTCGCCAAGTCGCACGTCCGCTACATGGTCGGCGGCCGCGCCCGCGTCCCCGACGAGGTGCTCTACCGCTTCGAATTCCCCGAGCGCCCGGGCGCCCTGCTCCGCTTCCTCAATCAGATGGGCGAGCGCTGGAACATCAGCCTCTTCCACTACCGCAACCACGGCGCCGCCGACGGTCGCGTCCTCGCCGGCATGCAGGTGGCCGCCGGCGAGCGCGCCGCCCTGCGCCAGTTCCTCGCCGACCTCGGCTACCCGTACCACGAGGAAACCGACAACCCCGCCTACGCCGTCTACCTGGCGGGATGAGTCCCGCGCGGCGCCGCCGGGGCTCGATGCGGCGCCGCCATTGTCGCCCCTCGGCGCGATCTGCCAGAGGACGGCAGGTCGATGACGGCCGCCATCGGAACGACGACCTGCTATAGGGGGCGCATGCCACGCACGACGCAGGCAACGCGCGCCGGAGCGCTCACCTATCGCGACCTCTGGCACACGCCCGACGACGGCAACCGCTGGGAGATCATCGGCGGGGAGGTGTACGTGAGCCCGGCGCCGTTCGTGCCCCATCAACAGGTCGTGTTCAATCTGGCGTCGCTCCTGCGCGCCCATGTGCGGGCATATCGCCTGGGACAGGTGCTGATCGCCCGCGTCGCCGTGGTGCTCGAGCGCCCCAGCGGCGTGCAGCCGGACGTGGTGTTCGTCGCCCGCGCCCGCCGCCGCATCATCCAGGAGAAGGGAATCTTCGGCGCCCCGGACCTGATCGTCGAGGTCACCTCGCCGTCGACCGCCTCCCGGGACCGCGGCATGAAGCTCGACCTCTACGCCCGCGTCGGCGTGCCCCACTACTGGCTGGTCGATCCCAAGCGCGGCACCTTGCGCGCCCTCCGCCTGGCGGGCGATCGCTACGCCGCCGAGGCCGAGATCGGGCCGCGCGGCCGCTTCACCCCGTCGCGCTTCCCACGCCTCAGCGTGCGCATGCGCGAGGTCCTGGCGCCCTGAGCCGCCGCCGGCGCGGCGCTACTTCCACAGCGGGCTGTCGGCGGCCTTGGCGAGCTGCGCCGGGTCGAACAGCTCCGGCGGAATGGGAATGCCGTAGGCGATCTCGGCGGTGCGGTACTCGCTGCCATACCCGGTCTGCACGTCCTCGATGCGCACCCGCTGCGCGGTCGGGATGCCGTGGATGTCGGCGACGTGCTCGAAGGTTTCCGTTTTCCACAGGCGATTGGCCACGTCGTAATACTCGCGCTTGAGCGGCTGGCCGGTCTCCGGCACCACCCAGGTGACGATCCTGGCGAAGGTGCGCTTGTCCTTGGGCACTTCCTGCACCTTCACCGCGGCGACGCCGTCGACGGTGTCGCTGCCGCCGCTGCTCACGTCGCGGTTGCCGATCTCGACGAAGCCGACGTCCGCATAGGTGAACTCGGTGTTGAGGAACGACTCGAACTCGTCCACAGGCAGGACCTCGCGCACCCGGCGCAGGTACGGCAGGTAGAGCCACTCGCGGTCGGGGCCGTTCGGCTGTTCCTGCACCAGCAGCGCGGTGCCGCGCAGGTCCGCCGGCGCGAGCAGCACGGTGAGCGCGTAGTTCCTGCCGTCGACGCTGCCGCGCGCCTGCCCGGCGGTCCACTGCGCAACCTCGGCGCCGGTGCGGACGCTCATCGCCAGTTGGCGCGTGCTCGGCTGCGCCGGCTCGAGCCAGCGCTTCATGCGCTGCAGCAGCGCCGTCGGCGAATCGGCGGCGTGAGCCGGGAGAGCGGTGAGGACCAACAGCGGGAGGACCAGCAGCATTGGTCGGCGCATGCGGGGCCTGTTAGTGGACCGTCGGTCGGCCGGCAAGCCCCGCCCCGCGGGGCCCCGCGGCGGCGGGCCCGTTGCGCCGCGGCCGCGAATCCAGCATTGCAGCCGCGATGGCGCGGATGCTGTGGCGGCAGGTGGTCTGGCTGCTGGCGGCGGCCGCCGCGGGCGGCGGCGCGCTGTACTTCGTCTATGCCGAGCGCTGGTCGCTGCTGTTCGCGGCGCGGCTGCGCGAGGTGTCGCCGTATCTGCCGCCGCTGCTGCTCGGCGTCGGCATGGTCGTCATCATGCGGGCGCGCGACCGCCTCTTCCCCGGCACCGAGGGCACCGGCATCCCGCAGGCGATCGTGGCGCTGCGGCTCGGCGAGGGACCGACGCGGGCGTCGGTGCTGTCGCTGCGCATCCTGGTGGGCAAGATGATCCTGCTCACCATGGCCCTGTTCGCCGGCGCCACCGTCGGCCGCGAGGGACCGTCGGTGCACGTCGCCGCCTGCGCCCTCTACCTCGCCAACCGGCTCGCCAGCTTCGCGCCCAACCACGTCGAGCGCGGCCTCATCCTCGCCGGCGGCGCGGCCGGCATCGGCGCCGCCTTCAACGCCCCGATCGCCGGCCTGGTGTTCGCGATCGAGGAGATCGGCCGCGCGTTCGAGAAGAACAACGCCAGCCTGATGATCCGCACCGTCCTCGTCGCCTGCCTGGCGTGCGTCGCGGTGCTCGGCAACTATCTGTTCTACGGCCGCGTCGAGGCCGGCCTCGCCGACGCCCGCGCCTGGCTCTGGCTGCCGCTCATCGGCGCCGCCGGCGGGCTGCTGGGGGGCGCCTTCGCGCGCGCGGTGGTGGTGGCGACGCCGCGGGTCTCCCGCCTCAACCGGCGGCGGCCGTACGTCGTCGCCGCCTCGCTCGGCCTCGCCATGGCGGTGCTCGGGGTGATCAGCGGCGGCCTGACCTACGGCGCCGGCGACGCGCAGGTGATGGCGGTGCTGCGCGGCGAGCCGCTGCCCTTCTACTATCCGCTCGCCAAGGCGGCGGCGAACTACCTGGCGCTGATCAGTGCCATCCCCGGCGGCCTGTTCACGCCCAGCCTGTCGGTGGGCGCCGGGCTCGGCGACCTGGCCGCGCCGCTGCTCGTCGGCATCCCCCGCCAGGCGGTGATCCTGCTGGCGATGGGCGCCTACTTCTGCGGCGTCGTGCAGAGCCCGATGACGGTGGCGATCATCATCGTCGAGATGACCGAAGCGCGGCAGCTCCTGTTGCCGCTGCTCGTCACCACCGTGGCCGCCTATCACGCCTCCCGGCTGCTGTGCCCCGAGTCGATCTACGAGGCCCTGGCCGACGGCTTCGCGACCCGGCTCCGCGTCGGTGCGCCACCGGCCGGCTGACAGCAGAGGGGCCCACCGCGACCGTCGGCCGACCGTCCCCGCGCATTGTCCCCCCGCGTGCGCGGAGTGCCGTGCGGTCGATGCTGACCGACGCGCAGATCGCCGCCTTCCTGCGCGACGCGATCCCGGGGCTGATCGCCGTCTATCGCTTCGGCTCCACCGCCGGCGGCCAGACGCGTGCCGACAGCGACGTGGACATCGCCTTCCTCGCCACCGCGCCAGTGGACGCGATGGAGCGGTTCGCGACGCAGGAGCGCTTGGCGGCCCGCATGGGGCGCGACGTGGACCTGGTCGACCTGGGCCGCGCCTCGACGGTCATGCGCATGCAGGTCGTCTCGACCGGCGTCCTCCTGGCGGCGCTCGACGCGGCGGCGCAGGAGCGCTTCGAGGACCTCACGTACTCGGCCTACGCGCGCCTCAACGAAGAGCGCCGGGAGATTCTCGAACAGATCCGTCGCGAGGGACGCGTGCATGGCGGATGACATCGTCCTCAACAAGGCCGCCATCATCGAACGCTGCATCGCGCGCGTGCGCGAGGAGTACGGCGGCGATCCGCGCAACCTGACCGACAACATCACCCGTCAGGACTCCATCATCCTGAACCTCCAGCGCGCCTGCGAGGCGGCGATCGACGTGGCCATGCACGCCGTGCGGCGTCGCCGGCTCGGCATCCCCCAGGAGACGCGCGACGCCTTCCGCGTCCTGCAAGAGGCCGGCGTGCTGTCGCCGCCGCTCGCCGACCGCCTCATGCGGATGGTGGGCTTCCGCAATGTGGCCATCCACGACTACCGGCGGCTGGATCTCGACGTCGTGCGGGCGATCGTCACCGCGCATCTCGACGGCTTCCTCGCCTTCACGGCGGCGCTGCTGACGACGCCGGAGGAGTAGCGCGGCGATGACGCCGCGCGCCGGCCGCTCGCCGGTGAGCGGTCAGAGAACCTGATTCAGCAGCAGGCCGAGCACGAACCAGCCGCCGGCGGTGCGGATGAAGGTCATCGCGAAGGCGACGTACCACAGCGGCCACACCGGATAGCCGGCCGGCGGCTGCGCCGGACGCTCGTTGGCGTAGACGACGTGCAGCAGCCGCAGGCGCGGCAGCGCCAGCAGGGCGAGCAGGACCCAGGGGCCGGTGGCGCCGCTGATCACCAGCGCCGCCAGCGAGATCAGGAACAGGTGCGCGAGCAGCACCACGAGCTGCTTCGAGCGCTCGGCGCCGATCCGCACCGGCAGCGTGCCGACGCCCTTCGGGCCATCCTGCGGCAGCTTGTCGAGGTGCTTGCCGACCAGCACCGCGCCGACCAGGATGCCGTACGGCAGCGACAGCAGCCACGCCGACGGCGGCGCGCCGCCGCGCAGCGCGTAGTAGGCGCCGACGATCATCAGCGGACCCCAGACGACGGCCGCGGTCAGCTCGCCGAGCCCGCGCTTCTTGAACGAGAACGGCGGCATCACGTAGGCGATGGAGAGGAACAGGCCGGCGAGCGCGAACCAGGCGACGCCCCAGCCGGCCGCCCACACCAGGATCGCCAGGATGAGCGCATCGACGGCGTGCACCACGGCGGCGCCGAGCAGCACCTGGTTGGCGGTGAGCTGGCCGGAGAGGATCGGGTGCGGCGCGTACTCGGTGCGGAAGTACCCTTCCTTGTCGATGCCGTCGTGGACGTCGATGTAGTCGTTGAGCAGGTTGTTGCCGGCGTGCGCGGCGATCGAGCCGATGACCACCAGCAGCGACAGCGCCGCCTCGCGCGCCCCGAACGGCCCCGCCGGCACCGCCAGCAGGACGCCGATCAGCACCGCCATGATGCTCATCGGGAAGACGCACGGGCGAACCGCCATCCACCACAGGGCGGCTCCCGTCAGGCGGTCGGAGCCCTCGCAGTCGCAGGTCTGCAGCAGCGCCAGGTACGGATTGCGGGCCAGGGTGACGCGAGCGGTCTGTGTCGGTGCATCCATGTCGCCGGGCATCTATCCACAGATGCGCGGCGATCGCCACCGAGGGGACGCCGGCCCTTGCGCGTCGCGCTTCATCGCGGTGCCGGCGCCTCCCGCGGCTCGACGTCAAGGGTCAGACACTCGGTGCCGCGCAGCGCGGCCACCCGCGCACGGGCCCCGACGTGCTCCTCGGTGAGCAGCCGCTGCAGATCGTCGATGCCACCGACGACCGCGTCGTTGAAACGGACGATGACGTCCCCCTCGCGCAAGCCGGCGCGCGCCGCCGGGCTGCCCGGCTCGATCGCGGCGACGCGCACGCCGCTCTCGGCGCCGAGGCCGTGGAAGCGCACGACGCGGCGCTGCACCGGCACGTTCTGGCCGGCGACGCCGATCCAGCCGCGGCGGATGCGGCCGTCGCGGATCAGACGGCCGGCGACGAACTCGGCGGTGCGCGAGGCGATGGCGAAGCACAGCCCCTGGGCGGGGCGGATGATCGCGGTGTTGACCCCGATCACCGCGCCGCGCGAGTCGACCAGCGGGCCGCCCGAGTTGCCGGGGTTGAGCGCCGCGTCGGTCTGCACGACGTCGTCGATCAGCCGGCCGCCGGCGCCGCGCAACGAGCGGCCGAGGGCGCTGACGACGCCGGCGGTCACCGTGCACTGGAAGCCGTAGGGGTTGCCGATCGCGATCGCCAACTGGCCGACGCGAATGCGCTGCGAGTCGCCGAAGCGCACCGGCGGTCCGACCTCGCCGTGCACCCGCACCACCGCCAGGTCGGTGCCGGGATCGTCGCCGGTGAGCTCCGCCTGCAGCCGGCGGCCGTCCGACAGGGTGACCGCGATCTCGGCGGCGCCGTGGACGACGTGGCTGTTGGTGACGATGAAGCCGTCGGGCGTGACCACGAAGCCCGAGCCGCTGCCGGCGTCGGCGCGGCGCTGCGCGTGGCGCACCTCGATGTTCACCACCGACGGGCTGACGACCTCCGCCACCCGGGTGACGGCGCGCGAGTAGGCATCGAGCAAGTCGGCGTCGTCGTTCGCCCGCGGCCGCGCCGCCGGCTGCTCCTGCGGGCCAGCCACCGGCGCGTCGGCGGCGTCGCGATCGGCGACCAGACGAAGACGGGAACGCATCGAACCTCCGATCATGGGGCGCCCAGAATAACCACGGTCGGGACGGCGCGCACGGGGGGTTGCGGCAGTCGCCGCCGGCCTCCCCGCCCGCCCGTCGCCGGCGGCTGGAGAAAGCGCCCCGGCGCCGTTACAAAGGGCGCCATGCACATCACGATGGTGAAGAAGGAGCTGCGCGACGGGCGGCCGTGCCGCAAATGCGAGCAGGCCATGGACACCCTGATGGCGCGCAAGGTGTGGGACCGCATCGACGAGGTGGTGGTGGCCAAGGAGGGCGACGCCAGCAGCCCCGGCGTGCAGCTCGCCAGCAGGCACGGCGTCGACGTCGCCCCGTTCTTCATCGTCCGCGACGAGGGCGGCGAGCAGGTCTACACGAGCGTGATGCAGCTCATCAAAGACCGCCTGACGCCGGCCTGAAGAGGGACGCGATCGCCCCGAGCGCGGCTCAGCGCCCGAGCAGGAACTCGCGCAGCGCCGCCTGGTACACCTCCGCCGCGACGACGAAGGCGTCGTTGTGGCCGCCGTCGAGACGCACCAGCCGCTTGCGCCCCGGCGCCGCGGCGTACAGCGCCTCGGCCATCGCGAAGGGCACGATCTCGTCGCGCGGGCTGTGCATGATCAGCACCGGGGCGCGGACGGCGGGCAGGCGCGCCAGGGCGTCGTAGCGCACCGACAGGAACCAGCGCACCGGCAGCAGCGGATAGTGGTGCTGCGCGACCCCGAGGACGCTGCTCGGCGCGCTCTCGAGCACCAGGCCGCCGATCGGCTGGCGCGACGCGAGATCGGCGGCGATCGGCCCGCCGAGCGATTCGCCGTAGACGACGATCTCGTCCGCCGCGATGCCGCGGCCCCGCATCCAGGCGTAGGCGGCATCGGCGTCACGATAGGTGCCGGCCTCGTCGGGCGCGCCGGCGCTGCGGCCGTAGCCGCGATAGTCGAGCAGCAGCACGGAGGCGTCGAGCCCGTTCAGCACCGCCAATTTGTCGAGGCGATGGCTGATGTTGCCGGCGTTGCCGTGCAGGAAGAGGACGCTGCGGCGCGGCGCCGGCGCCGGCACCCACCAGGCGTGGAGGGCGACGCCGTCGGCGGCGGTCAGCGCCACGTCTTCGTAGGCGAGACCGTAGACCGCGGGGGTTCCGCCGTCGAGCTCGCGGCTGGGGAAGAAGACGAGGCGATCGGCGGGACGCGCCATGGCGGTGAGCGCTACCAGGGTCGCGGTCCAGGTCGCCAGCGGGCTCGCCACGCCTTCTCCGTACTCCACCCCGACGGCGGGCGCACTTGCCGCGCCCGGCGCGACGTGAGACGAGCCCCCATGCGCTGTCGTTGGCTGATCGCCCTGGCGTGCCTCGCCGCCTGCGGGCCGCGCACGCCGCCGCTGCAGACGACCCTCGGCGGCGTGCCGATCGATCCGAACGCGATCACCGTCGCCGACGTGGCGCGGCAGGTGCACATCACGCCACGCGGCAACCAGGTCTTCTTCCAGGCGCCGCCCATCCAGTCGACGCAGATCATCGACCTCAGCGCCGCCGGCAAGGAGCTCGGCATCAAGCTCGGAGACGTGGAGCAGATCCGCTACGGCTACCTCTTCGGCGTCCTCGACCTGCCCTCGGGCCGCATGCAGCACTACCTCCTGTTCCAGTCGAACTTCATCGAGGGCCACGACCGCTACAAGGCGGTCACCCTCGACGACGGCACGCCGCTGCGCTTCACCGTCACCCGCACCCCGGACCCCTGCATCCCCAACTGCTTCCCGGTGATCGAAGCGCTGATCGTCGACCTGCCCGATCCCATCCTGCGCGCCCTCGCGCCGACCGGCCTCCGCCTGCTGATCTCCATCGACACCGGCCAGGTGATCCAGATCGCCGGCTCCGGCGTGTACCTGAACGGCTACCTGCAGGCCGTCGACACCTACCCGCGCGGCTGACCGATCGCCCGCCGCCGGATTCCCGCCCTCGCCGCGCGTGATACAGTCCGCCGCATGCCGACGACCGTCGAGCTCGCGGCGCGCTACCGGGCGGTGCGCGGCGAAACCGAGCGCCTGCGCGCTCCGCTGACGCCGGAGGACTGCCAGGCGCAGTCGATGCCCGACGCCAGCCCGGTGAAGTGGCACCTGGCCCACACCACCTGGTTCTTCGAGACCTTCCTCCTCGAACCGGGGCGTTCCGCCTACCAGCCGTTCCACCCCACCTTCCGGGTGCTGTTCAACTCCTACTACCAGGGCGTCGGCGAGCAGCACCCGCGGCCGCAACGCGGCCTGCTCACGCGACCGTCACTCGACGAGGTGCTCGCCTATCGCGCCCACGTCGACCGCGCCCTCCTCGACTGGCTGGCCGGCGATGACGCGACCGTCGTGGCGCTGACGCCGGTGCTCGAGATCGGCCTGCACCACGAGCAACAGCACCAGGAGCTGCTGCTCACCGACGTCAAGCACCTCTTCGGCGCCAATCCGCTGGCGCCGGCGTATGCCGCGCCACCGCCGCCGGCGTCGACGGCGGCGGCGCGGCCGTTCGGATGGCGTGCGGTGGACGGGGGCGTGCGCGAGATCGGCGCCGCGTCCGACGGCTTCGCCTTCGACAACGAGCGTCCCCGCCACGCCGTGCTGCTCGAACCGTTCGAGCTGGCGACGCGCCTGACCACCAGCGGCGAGTACGCCGCGTTCATCGCCGACGGCGGCTACCGGCGGCCGGAGCTGTGGCTCGCCGACGGCTGGTCGGCGCGGCAGGCGCGCGGCTGGGAGGCGCCGCTCTACTGGGAGCAGCGCGACGGCGAGTGGCACGAGCTCACGCTCGGCGGCCGGCGGCGGGTCGATCCGCTGGCCCCGGTCTGCCACGTCAGCTTCTACGAGGCCGACGCCTTCGCCACCTGGGCCGGGGCGCGCCTGCCCACCGAGGTCGAGTGGGAGACCGCCGCGGCGGGGCGGCCGGTGCACGGCAACCTGCTCGACAGCGGCCGCCTGCATCCGACGCCGGTCGGCGCCAACGGCAGCGACATCGCCCAGCTCTACGGCGACGTCTGGGAATGGACGCGCAGCGCCTACGCCCCCTATCCCGGCTTTCGCCCGCTCGCCGGCACCCTCGGCGAGTACAATGGCAAATTCATGTGCAACCAGTTGGTGCTGCGCGGCGGCTCGTGCGCCACCCCCGCCGATCACGTCCGCGCCACCTACCGCAACTTCTTCCCCCCCGACGCCCGCTGGCAGTTCAGCGGCATCCGCCTGGCTCGCTGACGCGCCAACCGGGGCGCCGGCCCCGGATCAGGAGCGATCGCCGACGCGGTCGGTGACGTCGACGCCGGTGCCGATGATGTAGGCCACCTCGCCGTCGGCGTCGCGCAGCGGCTGGACGTGGAACTGGATCACGCGCTCGCCGCTCGGATGGCCGCTGACCGATCCCTCGAAGCGCGATGTCAGACCCGCCGCGGCGCGCTCGATGCTGGCGCGCAATTGGGATCGCATCGCCTCCGAATGCGCGAAGGCCGGCACGTCGGCGATGTGGAGCCCGCGCACCTGCTCGATGCGCAATCCCGTCAGCTCGAGTGCCGAGCGGTTGGCCTCCAGCATCCGCCCGTCGGGCGTCGACAACCCCACCAGGATCGACGGCCCCATGCCGTCGATCAGCGCACGCAACCGCTGCTCGCTCTCGCGCAGCCGCTCTTCCGCCTCGATGCGCGCCGTGGCGTCCTCGATGACCGCGACGCAGCCGCGCACCCGCTCGCCGTCGAACAACGGCGCCACCTGCAGACTGACACAGGTCTCCCTTCCCCAATGCGAGCGATAGCGCGCCTCCTTCGCGCCCCGCTCGCCGCGCTCGAGCGCCGCGCGAAAGAGATGATCGACGCCGGCGTCGCGCAGCGCCGGCAGGTCGAGCACGTTGAGCGCGCGCGAGGCTTCCTCGGACGGAGAGCCGAGGATCGCGAGCGCCACGGGATTGAGGCCGGTGACCTGCCCCGCGGCATCGGTCAGGGCGATGCCGACCGGCACCTGCGCGGTCAGCAGCTCGAGCAACTGGCGCTCCTCGGCGCCACGCTTGAGGTCGGTCACGTCGATCAACGTCGCCTGCATTCCGACCACCACCCCATCGCGATGGATCGGCCGCCGCGAGCTGCGCACCCAGCGGACGTCTCCCGAGCGGCGCAGAACGCGGAACTCACCCGGCTCGGGGGCGCCCGCCAGCCCGCGTCGATAGTTGGCGAGCAGCGCCGCCCGGTCGTCCGGATGGATGAAGTCCGTGATCGGACGCCCGACGACCTCCTCCGGCCGATACCCGCTGTACAGCTCGACGTTGGGGCTGATGTACGTGATGCGGCCCGCGGTGTCGGCGGTGTAGATCACCTCGCTGAGATTCTCGATCAGGTCGCGATAGCGCCGCTCGGACTCGCGCAGCGCCAGCGCGGCGCCGGCGCGATCGATGGCGCTGAGGATGACCTCGCCGACGACGCGCAGCATGGCGATCAGATCGTCGGCGGCCAGGTACATCTCCCCTTCGGCGCTGAGGCCGAGGAAGCCCCGCATCGTCCCGCCATCGCTGAGCGGCACGGCCGCGATGGCGTCGACGCCGTGGCGCTCCAGCATCGCGCGCTCGGCGCCCGCTTCCGGCGGCAGGTCGTCGCGGCCGAGGACGATGGGGCGCGCGGCGCGCAGCGAGGCCCACCACCACGGCGCCGCGGCGGCGCGCGTCAGGCACTCGCCGAAGCCCTGCTCGCCGTCGGCGGTCCACGCGTGGCGCAACCGCGCCTCGTTGCCCGTCTCGGTGACCAGGAAGACGTAGCCGCGACGCGCCCGCGCCAGCGTCGCGATGGTGCGCAGGGCGGTGACGATGCAGGCGTCGACCTCTTCCGGCAGCGCGGCCGCGAGTTGCATCAGCACCGCCGCGACCTGGCGCTCGCCATCGAGCCGACGTCGCATCGCCACTTCCGCCGCGCGCCGGGCCGTGATGTCGATGGTCAGACCGCGCAGCCGCGTCACGTGCCCGGCGGCGTGACGGACCGCGCGCAGCGAGTGGCGCACCCAGACGGGGCGGCCGTCGGCGGCAATCAGGCGGTGCTCGAGCTGACGCTCGCCGCCGCCATCGGCCACCTGCCGCACCGCCGCGATCGCCGACGCGAGATCGTCGGGGTGGAGGCGGTCGGCCCAGAAGGTCGGCGACGCCCGCCACTCCGCCAGCGGATAGCCCAGCAAGGATTCGGCGCGCTCGCTGACGAAGAGGAACCGCAGCGTCGCCGGATCGGCTTCCCAGAGCACGCCGTCGAGATCGCCCACGAGCTCGCGCAGGCGCACCTCGCTCTCCGCCGTGGCCTCCTGGTCGCGCCGGCGCCGCTGCGCCTCGGCGATCTCGCGCTCGACCACCGGGGCGAGGCGCAACAGATCGCCCTTCATCACGTAGTCGCGCGCCCCGGCGCGCATCGCCTCGACCGCCGCCGACTGGCTGACCTCGCCCGACACCAGAATCACCGGCAGGTCCGGGTCGAACGCCTGCGTCTGGCGCAGCGCCGCCGGCCCGCTGAAGCGCGGCATGACGTAGTCGCAGAGGACGACGTCCCACCGCCGCGCCGCCAGCGCCGCCGCGAGATCGGCCGCCGTCTCCACCCGCTGCCAATCGGGCTCGTAGCCGCCGCGGCGGAGCGCGCGCAGGATGAATTCCGCGTCGTCGGCGGAATCCTCGACGAGGAGCACGTTGAGGGGAGCACTCATTCCGATTGCTTGGAAAGGGTGTTACGAAATGGATAGCGGGGCGCGATGCGCTCTGATCTATCTGCCCCGTCCCAGCGCCGAGAGTCAACCGGCGAATGCGGAGGCTGTCGCTGCTCAGTGATTCTGTCCGCCCTCAACTGCTCAGTGATTCCGTCCCCCCGGGGTTCATCGTGGTGGTGACGGGATCATGTCGGTGGGGGAAACGGAAGGAGCCCGCAGGGCGACTGGAGTTTTCCCCACCGAGGCGGCGCTCGGCGGCCGCCGCCGCCGGCGCTTGAGCGTGCGGAGGGCGCCGGGCGAGGTGGCGGCGGCCGTGGCGATCACCGTGTCGCCGCCGTAGACGCGCCAGCTGCCGTCGAGGAGCTGGCGCACCTCGACGCGCGTCCCCGCATAGCTGCGCTTGCGCGGGCCGGGCGGGATGTCGAGGACCAGGCCGCCGATCCGCACGGTGTTGTCGTTCAGCACGGTCGCCTCGTACTGGAAGCTGCAGATCCGGCTCAGATCGGTCCCCCGTCGCACCGGCCGCCACGCCGGGGTGGCCTCGGCCGGGGGAATGGCAAACCGCTGGTTGTGCTCCGCCCGAAAGGCCTCCAGCACGGCATTGGCCTCCTCCACGGTCGTGGCCCCCACCAACCGGAGCTCGGAGACCAACCGATCCTGCAGCGTGCCCCACAGCCGCTCCACTCGGCCCTTCGCCTGCGGCGACAGCGCGTAGATCACCTCAATCTCCAAGGCCGCGAGCGCCCGGCCCACCTGCGTCGGGTCTTGGACCCCGCGTAACTCCTCTTCCAGCGTCCAGTGCGCGTCGTTGCGCTTCAGGCTCCCGTGCCGATCCATGTAGGCGCTGTACGGAAGTCCTTTCGCCTCCGCGATCGCTCGCAGCACCCGCAGGTACCCTGCCGCGCACTCCTGCTCCACGAACGACGCCCCAGGCAGCAGCTCGCCGGTCGCGTCATCGATCGCTCCCATCAGGCACAGCATCGGCCCGCGCCCCTCGAGCCACTCGTGTCGGCTGCCGTCCCAGAGGATCATCAACCCCGCCTGCGGTTTGCGGTCTCTGCGCCGGCGGTGTTTCGGGGCGCGCCGCCGGCGCGGCGGCCCGATGCCCGCCGCGCGCAGCAGCCGCTGCACGCTGGCCCGAGAGACCTTGACCCCTTCCACGTCCCCCAGCTTCTCGGTGAAGTGCTGGTCGTTGAACCCGTCGTACTTCTTGCGCCGCAGCTCCAGGATCTGCTCCCGCACCGCTTCCCCCAAGCGGTGCTTCGGCGCCCGCCCCGTGTTCCCGTGCTGCACTCCTTTCGCCCCACGCCGCCCCACCGCCCGCCGCAGCCGTCGCACCTGCCGCTTCGACAGTCCCAGCACCTCCGCCGCTTCTCCCACCGTCAGCGCCCCTCGCTCGATCCGCTCCACGGCGTCCAGCCGCTTCCATTGCCGCTTGCTCATCCTCTCCATCCCTCCTTCTTTGCCGCGGAGGGGCGGACATTTTCACTGAGCAGTTAGGCGGACAAAATCACTGAGCTTCAACACCGGCGAATGCGGAGGCGGCCTTGGCCCCTCTCACGGCAGCGCGTACAGCGACCAGTCGCCGTAGTCGCCGACGTGCCGGAGCGCCGGCGTGCGCGCCACGCGCTCGCGCAGCGTCGGGGCGCGCACGGCGACGAAGCGAATGTCGCGCGCCTGCAGGTCCGCGAGCGGCAACGGCCGGTCGGCGGCGAGCACCGCCGCCGGGTCGTCCAGGCGCTCCGGGGTCGCGTTGGCGATGAACGCCTGCGGCCGCTGCGACGACACGAGCACGTTCAGGTACGAGTATCGCGACGTGTCGATCAGCACCCGCGTGCCCGCCGGCTGGGACGCGAGGAGTCGGTTCAGGTCGCCGCCCAGCGCGCGCTCGACCGCGGGAACCGCCCAGCGCGACTGGTAGCCGACCCAGCAGGTCCCGAACAGATAGAGCAGGCACAGTCCACCGACGGCGACGAGGTTGACCGGACGAGCGGCGCGCGGCCAGCGCTCGCGCACGCCGACGATCAGGTCGGCGGTGAACGGCAGGAGCAGCAGGCTCCACACGTCGACCATCCGCCACGCCGGGCCGCTCTGTGCCCGCCGGCCGACGAGCAACGCCGCGGTGGTGAACGCCAGGGGCATCATGGCTACGAAGAGAATGGCCCGGGCGCGCGCCGTCGCGCGCGCCCGCGTCACGGCGGCGACGACGCCGATCAGGTTGAGGGTCGCCGCGTTGACGATCAGGAGCTCGGCGAGCGGGCTCTTCCGCAGCACCGTTCCCCACGCCGCGTATTGCGTGCCGGCGCCCGCGAACAGGCCCTCCGCGCCGTCCGTGGCGAGATGCAGGCCGACCCAGAAGAGCGGAAAGGCGGAGACGATGACGCCGACCGCGAGCAGCTCCGCGAGCCCGACGCGCCGCCGATCGGTCCACCACGCGGCGAGCACCGCGATCCCGAAGGCGGCCGCGAACATCCAGCCCTCGAAGCGGATGGTGGTCGAGAGCGCGAACGCGAGCGCCGCCAGCATCAGCCAGCGGCGCGTCGGCCGCGCCAGCCATCGCGCCAGCGCCGCCATGGCGGCGAGGACGATGGCGCTGAACATGGTCGAGGTCAGCGGCGTCAGCGCGAGCACGACGCGCGGGGTGAAGAGCGCGCCGAGCAGGGCGGTGGTGCGCGTGATCCGCGGGTCGTGGAACAGCTCGGCGGCCAGCCAGGTGAGCGCCGCCAGGACGCCGAGACCGCAGAGGAACGTCACCACCCGCGGCGTGACGAAGAGATCGGGGTGGATGGCGAGCGCGGAGCCGATGACGATGCGGTGCAGCGGCAGCCAGGTGGTGGCCTCGAGGAGCCGAGGGTCGGCGCGCCAGCGGGCGGCGTCGAGCACGCGGCCGGCCTCGTCCCAGCTCACGCCGTAGAATCCGCACGCGACGCAGACGAGGTGAACGAGCGTCGCCAGGCCGAACGCCCAGGCCAGGGTGGCGGCGACGGCCGGGCGCTCGCGCTCGCCCTGGTCGCGCCCGGTCGACCGGCGCGCCGCCGCGCCGCGCCTGCGGTCTCCCATCTACCGCCGCCGGTCACGCCGGGAGCCGGCGCCGGTAGATGAGATGGTAGACGACCGGCACGACCAGCAGCGTGAAGGCCGTCGAGGCGAAGATGCCGAAGATGAAGCTCCAGGCGAGCCCGGAGAAGATCGGATCGAGGGTGATGACGATCGATCCGAACATCGCGGCGGCGGCGGTGAGCGCGATCGGGCGCAACCGGGTGGCCCCAGCCTCGATGATCGCCGCGTCGAGCGGCAGCGCCGGGTCGCGGGCGCGGATGTGCTCGATGAAATCGATGAGGATGATCGAGTTGCGGACGACGATGCCGGCGAGCGCGATCATCCCGATCATGCCGGTCGCGGTGAAGAACACCGGGTTGGCGTAGGCACCGACCGGCGACGTGAACAGCGCATTCAGCAGCCAGAAGCCCGGCATGATGCCGATCAACGTCAGCGGAATGGCGATCATGATCACCAGCGGCATGCCGAGCGAGCCGGTCTGCGCCACCAGCAGCACGTAGATCATCGCCAGCGCGGCGGCGAAGGCCAGGCCGAGGTCGCGGAAGACGTCGACGGTGATCTTCCACTCGCCCTCGCCGGCGAGGTCCATGGTATAGCCGGCCGGCAGCGGGTGCGCGCGCTCCCAGTCGAACATCGCCAGGACGGCTTCCACCGGGCTGCGCCCCGCCATCTCGGCGATGACGAAGGTCACCGGCCGCAGGTTCTTGTGGTAGATGACCTGGTCCGCCTCCTCGGCCACGGCGCTGCCGATCTCGCCCAAGGGCACCAGCGCCCCGGCGTCCGATTTCACCCGCACGGCGAGCAGGTCGGCGGCGCTGCTGCGCGCGGCGCGCGGCAGGCGGACGTCGATCTCGACCGGCAGGCGCTCCTGCGGCGCGTGCAGGCGACCGGCGACGCCGCCGCCGACGGCGGTTGCCAACGTCTGCGCCGCCCCGGCGACGGTGATGCCGCTCAGCCCCGCCTTCTCGCGATCGAGCCGGTAGCGGACGAGCGGATGCGCGGCCTGCGAGAAGTCGTCGACGTCGACCACCCCGGGCACGGCCGCCAGCGCCTCGCGCACCCGCCGCGAGACGGCGATGAGCTGGTCGTAGGGCGCGTCGAGCGGACCGTACACCTCGGCGACCACGGTCGAGATCACCGGCGGTCCGGGCGGCGCCTCGGCGATCTTGACGTTGGCGCCGTGGGCGGCGGCGATGCGTTCGATGTCGGGGCGCAGGCGGAGGGCGATCGCGTGCGATTGCTCCACCCGCGCCTCCTTCGGCAGCAGGTTCACCCGCACTTCGCCGACGTTGCCGCCGCGGCGCAGATAGTAGTGGCGGACCATGCCGTTGAAATCCATCGGCGCCGCGACGCCGACGAAGCTCTCGTAGTCGGTCACCTCGGGGACGCCGGCGAGATAGCGGCCGAGGTCGCGCGCCACCGCATCGGTCGCCTCGAGCGTCGCGCCGGCCGGCATGTCGATGATCAGCGCCAGCTCGTTCTTGTTGTCGAAGGGCAGCATCTTGAGCGGCACGGCGCGGGTGACCGCGAGCAGCGCCGAGACGACGAACGCCACCGCGACCGCGCCGAGGAAGAGCGCGGCGCGCCGGCGGTCGCGCAGCAGCGGCAGCAGCGCCGCGCGGTACCAGCGATAGACGCGCGTGCGGGCGAGATCGAAGGGCTCGTGGCCGCCGGCGTCGTATTCGTGCCGGAGCAGGTGATAGCTGGCCCACGGCGTCACGGTGAAGGCGACGATCAGGGACATCAGCATCGCCACCGGGACGTTGAACGCCATCGGCGCCATGTACGGCCCCATCATGCCGGTGATGAAGAACATCGGCAGGAACGAGACGATGACGGTGAAGGTGGCGAGGATGGTCGGCGGCCGCACCTCGTCGACGGCGGTGAGGGTCGCCTCCAGCGGCGGCTCGCGGCGCAGGCGGAAGTGTCGGAAGATGTTCTCGACGTCGACGATCGGGTCGTCGACCAGCAGGCCGAGCGAGAGGATCAACGCGAACAGCGTGACGCGGTTGATCGTGTACCCGAACAGCAGATCGAGGAGCAGCGTGATCGCCAGCGTCATCGGCACCGCGATGGCGACGATGAACGCCTCGCGCGGGCCGAGGGCGAACGCCAGGAGGACGATGATCGTGGCGATGGCGATGAGCAGGTGTTTCACCAGCTCGTTCACCTTGTGGTTCGCGGTCTCGCCGTAGTCGCGCGTGATGTTGACGTCCACCTCGTCGGGAATCACGCTGCCGCGCAGCCCGGCGACCGCCGCGACCACCTCCTCGGCGACGCGCACGGCGTTGGTCCCCTTGCGCTTGGCCACGGCGATGGTCACGGCGGGGCGTTCCTCGCCGGCGGCGGCCGCCCGGTCGCCGATCCGGCGCGCCGCCGCCGCCGCGGGACCGAAGCCGATGCGCGTGTAGCTCTCCGCCTCGGCCGGGCCGTCGACGACCCGCGCCACGTCGCGCACGTACACCGGACGGCCGCCGGGCCTGGCGACCAGGGCGGCGCCGACCTCGTCGACCGAGCGCAGGAACGGACCCGCTTCGAGGGCGATGTCGGCGTCGCCGCGCTCGAAACGGCCGGCCTGGAGGTTGACGTTGGCCGCCTCGAGCGCCTGCACGACCTCGAGCAGGGTGACGTCGCGCGCCGTCATCCGCGCCGGGTCCGCGTACACCGTCACCCGGCGCGGCTCGCCGCCGACCACCGAGCGGCGGCCGGTGTTGGGCACGCGGCCGAGCTTGTCGAGCACCTCGTCGGCGATCCGCCGCAGCGCCCCGCCATCGTACGTGGGATTGGACGACGAGAGCGTGAAGAGGACGATCGGCACGTCGTCGATTTCCACCGGCTTGACGATCCAGCGGGTGACGCCCTGCGGAATGGCGTCCTGGTTCGACATCACCTTGTTCCAGACCTTGACCAGGCTGCGCTCGCGGTCCTCGCCGACGAAGAAGCGCACGGTCACCACGGCCTGCCCCGGGCGCGCCATCGAGTAGACGTACTCGACGCCGTCGATCTCCCACAGCTTCGCCTCCAGCGGCGTCGCCACCAGGTTCTCGACCTCGGCCGCGCTCGCGCCCGGCATCTCGACGATGACGTCGGCGAACGGCACGACGATCTGCGGCTCCTCCTCGCGCGGCGTCGCCAGCAGCGCCACGGCGCCGGCGGCGAACGACGCGAGCAGGAAGAGAATCGAGAGCTTCGAGGTGATGAAGATCTCGACGATGCGCGCTGTCCAACCGCGCTCCGGACGGGCGGTGGTGTCGGTCATGACCCGAACCTCTCAGGGCCGAGACGCCGCGGCGCTGCGCGCGGTCATGGCTCGACCACCACGACGTCGCCGGCGCGCAGGCCGGAGAGCACCTCGACCTGGCTGTCGAACGCCTTGCCGGTGCGCACGCTGCGCACCAGCGGCACGCCGTCGATCAGCACCCGCACCGTCTCGAGCTGGCCGGCGCGTCGCACCGCCGACGCCGGCACCAGCAGCGCCGCGTGCGCGCCGCAGGCGAGGCGCAGGCTGGCGAAGGCGCCCGGACGGAGCGCGGCATCGGCGGGCAGCAGCGCCTTGACGTGGCGGGTGCGGCTGGTCGGGTCGGCCACCGGCGCCAGCTCGTCGATCCGCGCGACCAGATCGAGGGGCGGCGAGCCGACCCGCACCGGCAGCGCGTCGCCGACGGCGAGGGACGCGGCGCAGTGCTCCGCGACGTCGGCCTCGAGGCGCAGCGTCGATGGATCCTGCACCAGCGCCACCGGCGCGCCGGGGCCGGCGGTGTCGCCGGGATCGAGAAGGCGCGCGACGACGACCCCGTCGAACGGCGCCCGCACCTCCGTCTCGCCCAGGCGCACGCGCGCCTCGGCCAGTGCGTCACGCGCCTGCGCGGCCTGCGCCTGCGCCGTCGCCGCGCGCGCCTCGGCGGCGTCGAGGTCCTGGCGGGTGAAGGCCTGTTTGGCGAACAACTGCCGCGCCCGGCCGAGGTCGGCGTCGGCCTGGCGCGCGAGCGCGGTCGCGGCGGCCAGCGCCGCCTCCGCCTGCTGACGGCGCGCCGTGAGATCGCGCGCGTCGAGCGTGGCGATGACGTCGCCTTTGCGCACCGCGCTGCCGGCCTGCACCCGCACCTCGAGGACGCGCGCCATCACCGTCGGCGCCACGTCGGCGCTCACGCGCGCCGTCACCGTGCCCGGCCAGTCGACGAGGTCGGGAATCTCGCGCTCCTCGACCGTGGCGGTCGACCCCGCCGCCCCGCCGTCGGCCGCCGGGGGCGGTTGCCGCGGCGCCGCCGCGTGACCGCCGAGGCTGCCCTGCAGGTAGAGCAGGAGGACCACGAGACCGAGCACCGCCGCGCCGGCGGCGATTGCCGTGCGCGGCAGACGGCGGAATCCGGCGGATGGGGTCATGGCGTGAGTCCCTCGTCATCGGCCCAGGCGCCGATGGCTTTCTGCAGCGCGGCCTCGGCGCGGCGGACGTCGTAGCGGGCGACGATGGCGCGCGACCGCGCCGCGCTGCGGGCCGCCTCGGCCTCGAGGTAGCGGGTGACGGTCACGGTGCCGGCGCGGTACTGCTCCTCGACCAGACGCAGCGCCGCGTCGGCGGCGGCCAGGCCGGCCTGGCTGACATCGTCGCGCTGGCGCGCCTCGCCGTAGGACAGGAAGGCATTCTGCGCCTCGCGTTCGATGTCCAACCGGGTGCGGCGTTCGACCTCGCGCGCCGACGCCAGCTCGTGCTCGGCGGCGCGCACCCGCTCGCGGATGCGGAAGCCGCTGAACACGTTCAGCTCGGCGGTCGCGCCCACCAGCCAACTGTCGGTGTTGTGCGAGAGCTGGAAGTCGGCCGAGTCGTTGCCGTAGCCGCCGACGATGTCGATGGTCGGAAGATAGGCGGCGCGCTCGGCTTCGAGCTCGCGCTCGCGCATCGCCACCTGGCGCCCCGCGGCGGCGAGCTCGGGGCGCGCCGCGGTGGCGCGCGCCAGGGCCGCCTCCAGCGTATCCGGCAACGCCGGGGCAGCGTCGCGCGGCGGCGGGGCGATCTCCAGCGATCGCCCCGCCGGCTGGCCGAGCAGGGTGCGCAATCCCGTCCGCGCGAGCTCGATCGCGTTACTGGCGCGGAGTTGCTGCTCGCGCGACTCGGCGAGCCGGGTCTCCAGCGACAACACGTCCGACTTCAACACCGTGCCGGCGTCGAAGCCGGTGCGGGCGTGGTCGAGCGCGGCGCCCACCGCGCGCACCGACGCGCCGGCCGATTCCGCGAGTTGGGGCGCCGCGACCAGCGCGTAGAAGGCATCGATCACCGCCTCGGTGAGCCCGTTGCGCACCGCCAACCGCTCCAGCTTCGCGGCCTCGACGCCGAGCGCCGCGGCCTGGCGGCGGAAATAATCCTGTCCGCCGCGAAAGATCGGAAAGGCGCCGACGATCTCCGGGCGCACGTTCTGGGTCGGTCCGGGGTTGTTGAAGTCGAGGTCGAAGCTGAACTTGCGCTGGTTGAGGATCATCCCGAACGCCTGCGCCGGGTTGTCCGTGCGCGCGAAGACGATGCGGCCGTCGACGCGCGGGTAGAAGGCGGCGGTCGCTTCGCCGAGCCGCGCCTCCGCCTCGCCGATGCGCTCGGCGGCGGCGCGCGCGTCGGGGTTGTCGCGCAACGCGAGACCCACCGCCTCCTCGATGCTCAACGGCTGTGCCGCCGCGACGGCGGCGGCGAGCAGGAAGCCCAACGTCGCGGCGGCGACGCTCGCGACGCGCTCAACTGGGGCCGCTACCACACGATCCGACATCACGCTGCCGTCCTCCCAGGAACTTCTCGGCCGGGCAGAACCCGGTGAACGCGGACTGGATCAGATTGAAGGCGACGAAAGCCGCCAGGAGCAGCCAGGCCGGCGCGACGAAATAGCCCAACAGCAGGCTGAGGGCGACCAGGCTGCCGGCGAGGAGGCGAACCCTGCGTTCGGTGGTCATCGATCTCTCCCTTCGCAGGCAAAGAGCCAGGCGCAACGGGAAACGGTTCGCCAGGGAGCAAGTGCGCGCCCCGTCGTCGATTTCTCGTCGCGCGTATGCGGGACGGGCAGCCGCTATCGCAGGCGCTCCACCTGTTCGCGCAGCGCCCGCTGGACGGCATCCGGCACGGCCGGCGTGGGGGCGCTCTGGCACAAGGCCAGGGTGCGTCGGAGTGAATCGCAGGCGGCGGCGCAGCGCGGGCAGCGCGCCAGATGCGCTTCCATGCGGGCGCACAGATCGGCCGTGATCTCGCCCTCGCGGTGTCGCGACCACAGGGTCAGCACGTCCGGACACCCGGCCGCCGGCGGCGCCGACGGCGGCAGCCGCAACACCGGAGCGAGGCGGTTGCGCAGGGCGACGCGCGCGCGGTGCAGCCGGCTCTTCACCGCCTCGACCTCGATGCCGAGCACCGCCGCCACCTGCGGGGCGCTCAACCCTTCGATGTCGCGCAGCACCAGCACGTCACGCTGCGCCGCGTTGAGGTCGGCGATCGCCGCCGCCAGGATGGCTTCGATCTGCCGCCCGGCGACCCGATCCTCGGGCCCCAACCCGGGCGCGGCGATCTCGGCGCCGCCAGCGGCGATCTCGTCGAGCGCGCCGGTGCGCCGCGCCGCGGCGCCGCGGCGGCGCTTGATGCAGAAGCTGCGCGCCACGGTGTAGAGCCAGGTGGGCAGGGCGGCCGCGGCCTGCAGGGAGCCGACCCGCCGCGCCAGCGCCAGCATCGTCTCCTGCAGCACGTCCTTGGCATCCTCGGCATCGCCGCACATGCGCAGGCCGTAGCGGTAGATGCGGGCCTGATAGCGGCCGAGCAGCGCCTCGAGCGCCGGACGATCGCCGCGCCGCGCCGCCGCGAGCAGCGCCTCGTCGGTCGCCTCTTCCTCCCCGCTCACGTCGCCCGACTAACCCATGACCGAGCCGGTTGCCAGGCGGCGGCGCGGCGCCGCGTGCGGCCTCACCGCTTGCCGTAGTCGAGCGGCGTGCCCTTGCGCTGGGCGATGATGAAGGCCTCCAGGGCGCGCATCTCGGGCGAGTCGGGGGCCAGAACCTGCCCGCGCACGGGATGCTCGATGCACCAGTTGATCATGTCGCGGAGGAGCGCGACGCGGCCGAGCTGCGGCTGGAACTTCGGGTAGGTCTCGGGATGCGTGTTGGCGGCGTGCGGATGGCACATGTCGCAGGACACCGCGATCTGACTCTTCAGGCGGTCGCCGCTGTGGAAGATCAGCGAGCCCTCGGCCGCCAGCTTGTAGGTCTCGTTCTTCCAGACCAGCACGTCCTCGGCGGTGATCCGGCCGTAGGTGGCTCCCTGCCCCTGACCGATGAGCCCGCTGTTGTCGGCCGGCTCGACGACGGCGTGGGCCGCCTGCTCCTCCGCCACCCAGTTGCTGTCCGGGTTGGCCTCGCGCCACTGCGCCATCAGCGCGTCGGCGACCGCCTGACCCGTGGCGCGGGTCTTCGGCGCGTCGGCGGCGACGGTGGTGGTGGTGTGGTTGTCGCACAGCTTCACTTCGATCGGCTCGCCGCCCCGCGCCTGCGGCTGGAGCGCGACGACGGCGATGGCCAGCGCGGCAGCGCCGGCGACCACTGCGGGAATAGCGCGCATCTGCTCCTCCGTCCTCAGTAGCTGACCAGATTCGGCTTGGCGGGAACGGCGCTCGCGCCGTTCGACGTCAGGTAGGCGCTCGTCACCTGCACCGGATCGCGGTTCCACAGGTTGTAGAGCTTGTCGACCATGCCGTCCGGGTGCACGGAGATCGAGCCGGTCCCCAGCCCATCGTTGGGATCGAACGGATCCGGCCGGTTCATCTGCACGGTGAGCGGCGGCAGCCCCTGCGGCGCGTACGGCCACGGCCACGCCGTCGACAGCAGGCCGTGGAAGTAGATGTTGTCGATGCGGTTGGTGAGGAGCTGATGGGTGTGGCCGTGGATCACGGTGACGTGATCCATGGTCTTCAGGATCGCCTGCACCTCGTCGGCGTCGTCGGTCCAGAAGTTCCAGGGCTCGTAGTACTTGTAGAGCGGCGAGTGCGAGAAGACGATCACCGGCGTGCGCGGGTTGAGCGCGGCGAGGTCGTTCTTCAGCCACTCGCGCTGCTCGTCGCCGACCATGAAGCGGCCCTGGATGGCGTTGTCGAGGCCGGCGACGATGTGCATGCGCTGTTCCGGCGTCAGCTTGCGCTCGGTCCAGAAGTCCTTCTCGTGGATGCTGTTCAGCACCACGAAGTGCACACCCTTGTGGTCGAACGAGTAGGTGGGCTGGCCGAAGAGCTGCTGCCAGTGCTCGCCCATGTCGAGGAACCAGTCGTGCTCGCCGACCATCATGTGCACCGGCGCCTTGACGTTCTTGAGAATCTGGGCGCCGAGGTCGAGCTCGCCCCTGGCGCCGAGCTGGGCGAGGTCGCCGCCGAAGAGGACGAAGTCGGGCTGCGGATCGAGCCGGTTGACGTCGTCGACGGCGCGCAGCAGTTGGCGGACGAAGCGGTCGTTCACCTTCTGCTCGTAGAGGTGCGAGTCGGAAACGTAGGCGATGCGGAACGGCTCGCCCTCGGCCGCCAGGGCGACGTCGATCGGCATGAACGAGTGGAAATGGTGGCGGACGCCGGCCGCGGCGGCCGCGGCGGCGGCGGCGGCGGACACCCTGAGAAACGACCGGCGGTCGAGGTTGCGCAGACCGCGGAAGAACGCGTCGCGTTCCTCGTGGTGCCTGGTCTCGATGCTCTTCACTCCGCGCGGACGTCGCATGATCAGTTCTCCTTCCCCGCGTCGCCCATGACCCGGTCGGCGAAGGGCAGCACCTTGCGCTGCGCCAGCGCGTTGTCGCGGAACGGACGGGTCGTGCGCGCGCGCTTCTGCTGGGCGGCGAACGCCGCCTGGCCCTCGGCCTGGAAGCGGCGGTCGGTGAGCGTGAACATGAAGGCGACGAGCTGGTCGATCTCGGTCTCCGAGAGCGCCAGCGGCTCGATGCCGCCGTCGAGATAGGTGTTGGCCTCGCCGCCCTTGTTGTAGTGGTCCATCACGTCCCACAGGGTCTGCATCGAGCCGTCGTGCATGTAGGGCGCGGTGAGGGCGACGTTGCGCAACTGCGGCGTCTTGAAGGCGCCGATGTCGGAGCGCTGCTTGCTGACCAGGAAGCGGCCGAGCTCGGAGAGATCGGTGGTGAGCGCGAGCTGGTCGACGGCATCGGCGCCGCCGTTCTGCTCCAGCGTGACCAGCGCCTGGGCGGCCAGCTTCTCGAAGTCGCGGTGGCGGGCGGCGACGCCGATGTTGTGGAAGCGGTTGTCGCTGCCGATCGGATTCGACGGATTGAGGGCGTGGCAGGTGACGCAGCGCGCCTTGCCGTTGAAGAGCGCGAATCCCGCCTGCGCCGCCGGCGAGATGGCGGTGGCGTTGCCGGCGACGTAGGCGTCGAACGGCGCGTCGAGGAAGACCAGCGTCCGCTCGAAGGCGGCGATGGCGTTGCCGATGTCCTCGTAGTTGGGATCCCGGCCGTACGCCGCCTGGAACATCTTCTGGTAGTCCGCGTCGCCGGCGATGGCGTTGGCGGCGGCGACGCCGTCGGGCTGACCCATCTCGATCGGGTTGACGATCGGCAGCTTGGCCTGCGCTTCGAGCGTCGGCGCCCGGCCGTCGAGGAACATCGTCTGCATCAGCAGCGCGTTCATCGTCGTCGGCGCGTTGCGCCGGCCGAGCTGGTCGCGGATGCCCTCGGACACCGGGCGCTGGTCGGTGAAGCCGCGGCTGACGTCGTGGCAGGTGGCGCACGACACCGTGCCGTCGGCCGACAGGCGGGCGTCGAAGTAGAGCTTGCGCCCGAGGGCGACGCGCTCCGGCGTGACCGTGTTGTCGGCCGGCACGATCGACTGCCAGACCGTCGGGTCGATGCGCGCCGGCGGATGCGCGCCGTCGCTCAGCCCGAGCGCGTCGAGCCGCTTCTCCTGCGCTGCCATCGGCATCGCGCCGTGCAGGTCGGCCGGCGCCGCGTGGGCCGCGCTCGCGGCCAGACCGATCGCCATCATTATCGCGGTGTGGCGCATCGCCACCTCCTTTCCAACACTCAGTGTTGTCTGCAGATAGTCCGCGCGCGTGCCGGCTGTCAACGGGATGCGCGCCACGGCGGCGCGGAGCGGGGCAGCCGGCCCACCTCGACGAGGGACCGCGGGGGCCGCGCCGGCCCGCCGGGAGTCTCAGATCTCGTCGCGGCAGCGCAGGCAGATGCCGCGCAGGGTGACGGTGATCGCCTCGACCCGGAAGCCTTCCGGCACGGCGGCGAGGCCGCGAATCGGACCGTCGGCGGCGGCCGCCAGGTCGAAGAGGTGGCCGCAGATGCGGCAGCGCGCGTGATAGTGCGGCGTCGTGCGCGCTTCGTAGCGGTACGGCTCGCCGCCGTCGGTGACGCAGGCCGCCAGCCCCTCGCGCACGAACGAGGCGAGGATCTCGTACACCGTCTTCTTGCTCAGTCGGCGCTGCTCGCGGCGCACCAGGCGGTAGAGGTCGATCGCCGTCGGATGTCCGGGCACCGCCCGCAGGATGCGCAGCAGGGCGATGCGCTGGCGCGTCGCCCGCAGGCCGTGTTGGGACAGCTCCTGCGCGAGATCGCGCGCCGCGTCGGCGTCGGACATGACCGTCGTAATCCAACCCAATGCGACGACAGGGTCAACACGGGCCGGCGGCGGTCCGGTGCGCTGCCGCGGGTCAGCGGCGGCGGTCGTCGATGAACGCCTCCAGCTCCTCGAGGGTCTTCGGCCAGTCCGCCTTGAGCAGCCGCGACAGCGAGCGGTCGGCGAGCAGGCGGCCCCCGGTCTGGCAGGTCGGGCAGTAGTTGGTCTCGTTGTCGGCGTAGGCGATGCGCTGCACCGGCGTGCCGCAGTCGGGACACGGCTGGCCGTAGCGACCGTGCACCGCGAAGCCGGGGCGGAAGGCCGTCACCTCCCCGGCGCCGGGAACGCGGCCGGCGAACTCCCGCCGCAGGGTCGCGATCCACCGCTCCAGCACCGCCTGGGTGGCGGCGTGCAGGCGCGCCACCTCGGCGTCGGTCAGCCGGCCGCTGAGCTGCGCCGGCGACAGCCGCGCCGCGTGCAGGATCTCGTCGGAGTAGGCGTTGCCGATGCCGCTGAACAGGCGCGGATCGGTGAGGGCGCGCTTGAGGGTGTGGTTCTCGCGCCGCAGCGCGGCGGCGAAGTCGACCGGGCTGGCGCGCAGCACCTCGAGGCCGCCGGGATCGTGCGCCGCCAGCGCCGCGACGCCCCGCACCAAGTGGATGGCGGCCCGCTTCTTCTTGCTCGCCTCGGTGAGCAGCAGCGTGCCGGCGGGGAAATCGAAGGCCGCCAGACCGAGCCGCGGCGGCGGCTTCGCCCCGGGCGTCTCCCAGCGGAAGCGGCCGGCGATCATCAGATGGACGACGATGAACAGGTCGCCCTCGAGCGCGAAGACGATGCGCTTGCCGAGCCGTCGCAGCCCGCTCACGCGGCGGCCGACGAGCGCGCCGACGGGGGGATCGACCGAGCGCAGCACGAAGGGGCTCGCCAGCCGGATCGCCTCCAGCGGCTGGCCCACCACGCGGGGGGCGATGGTCTCGATGTAGACCGCGACGTCGGGCAGCTCGGGCACGGAGCACCACGCTCGGCCACCAGGGGCCGACGGAGATCCGTTACCGCCCCCCGTTGCCTTTTCCCAGGGGATCGGTTCCTCTTCCCGACTACGCGGAGGTGACCCATGCTCGATCAACAGACGCGCGCGCGCATCGAAACGGCGATCCGGGAGAACGATCTCGTCGTCTTCATGAAGGGCAGCCGGGCGATGCCGCAGTGCGGCTTCTCGGGTCGGGTGGTGCAGATCCTCGACAGCCTGGTCGACGACTACGCCACCATCGACGTCCTGTCGGACCCGGACATCCGCGAGGGCATCAAGGAATTCTCCTCCTGGCCGACCATCCCGCAGATCTACCTCAAGGGCGAGTTCCTGGGCGGCTGCGACATCGTCAACGAGCTGTTCGCCACCGGCGAGCTGCACGAGAAGCTGGGGCGGCCGGCGCCGGAGCGGGTCGTGCCGACGATCACCATCACCGACGCGGCGGCGGCGCGCATCCGCGAATATCTCGACCGCTCGCCGGGCAAGGACCTGAAGCTGTCGATCGACGCCCGCTTCAATTCGTCGATGGGCCTGGCGCCGCGCGAGGCGCACGACGTGGTCGCCGAAGCGAACGGCCTGACGGTGTGCATGGACGTCTCCACCGCCGAGCGCGCCAACGGCATCACCATCGATCTCGTCGAGTCGGCCACCGGAGCGGCGTTCCGCATCGACAATCCCAACGCCCCCGGCGAGGTGCACCAGATCAGCCCCGCCGAGGTGAAGCGCCTGCGCGACAGCGGCGCGAGCTTCCACTTCCTCGACGTGCGGACGCCGGAGGAGCGCGCGATCGCGACCATCGACGGCACCCGCCTGCTCGATCAGGCGACGGCGGCGGAGATCGAGCGCCTGCCGAAGGACACCATGCTGGTGTTGCACTGCCACCACGGCGGCCGCAGCCAGGCCGCCGCCGAGCACTTCCGCAGCCGCGGCTTCACCAACGTCCACAACATGGTCGGCGGCATCGACGCCTGGTCGCAGGACGTCGATCCGGCCGTGCCGCGCTACTGAATCGCGCGCCAGTGCGCCGGGACCGACCGGGGGGAGCGATGCCGTTGCCGATCCTGAATTCGACCGATGACCTGTGCGCCGCGCTGCGCGACGCCGTCCTGGCGGCGATCCCCGACGCGCAGGTGACCGCGACCGCCAACAGCCCCGGCCACTTCGAGCTCGAGGTGGTCTCGCCGGTGTTCGCCGGCAAGTCGATGGTGCAGCAGCAGCAGCTCGTCTACGGCGCCATCACGTCGCTGATGGCCGGCGACGCCGCGCCGGTGCACGCGATCGACCGCCTGCGCACCCGCGTGCCGTAGCGCCGATCGCCGACGAGTCGTCGACCAGTGCGCCGTCGCGGCCGCTTGCGGCGCCGCGCCAGGGCGCGCGGCGGCGACACGTGACGCCGGGACCGTGCCAGCGGCGGTGGCGGCTCCCGCGGCAGCCCGGGGTGGGCGAGGATGCAGGCGATGGCGTGCGGGTTCGGCAAGGGCAGCGCCGGGCTCTTCCCGTCTCGGTAGAGTGCCGATCACCACGACGAACAGCGGGCACGGCGCGCGAGGGCCGGAAAGACCGCTTGCCTCGACCGGGCAAAGCCCATAATTCGCGGCCGGAGGAGGGAGGCGCATGGCGGTCGACCGACAAGCGGTCCGGACGGTCCTGATGGTTCTCGCGATGGGCGGCGCGGCGCTCTCCGCCGTCGTGTCGCAACCCGGCGTCGCTCTCGGCGTGACGCCGTGCGGCGACATCACCGACGTCAGCGCCTGCGCCGAAGGCGACTGCCCGAGCGGGGAGGCGTGCGCCTTGGTCAACGGCGGCTGCGGCTGTCTGCCTCTCGGGTGCTGCGACCTTTCTTCGCCGCACGCCGGCGCCGCGGGCGCTGAGCCTGGCTCCGCCCAGGCCGCCGGACCGTTGTGCGATGAGACCACTGCGGTCGATTGCGACGCGCCTTTCTATCCCGGCGTGGCCTGCACCATGTACGGCTGCCCCAGCGGCACGCCGATCTCGACACCGACGGCGACCCAGACCGCGACGGCGACCCAGACCGCGACGGCGACCGCCTCGCCGATCGGCACGCGCCGCGGCGATGGCGCGATGTGCGACGATCCGAACGACTGCATCTCCGGCAACTGTGTCGACGACGTCTGCTGCGACACCGCCTGCGATCAACCCGCGCAGGCCTGCAACCTGCCCGGCAACGAGGGCGTCTGCTCGTCGCTCGCCGCACCAGCACCGGCCGCCTCGCCGACCGGACTGCTGATCGCCGGCCTGCTGCTCGTCGCCGTCGCCACGATCGGTTTCGCGCGGCGCCGCTCGGCCGGCTGAGTTCGACGCCTCGCCTGTCGCTGATCGCCTGCCGCCCGCACCACTCGTGCGCCGGTGCGCGATCGGCGACAGGCGATTTCCGAGACGCAATACTCGCCGTTCGTGGGCCGCTTCACAGAGCGTGGCGCGCAGCGAGCATGTTCGACCGGCGCTGCGCCTCGACCTCGACAACGCCGACGCGCGCAACGCCCTCGGCGTGGCCCTGGTGGAGATGGGCGAGCGCGACGCGGGCATCCGGCAACTGGGCGAGGCGGTGCGCGTCGATCCGAACCATCGCACGGCCCGCGGCAACCTCGACGAGGTGCTGGCATGCCCTGCCGGCGCCCACCCGCAAGGGAGGTGAGGCGTCGTCGCGAGCAGCTTGCGCCATGACGCAGTGCGCGATAGACGGGCGCCCATCTGCGCGGTGCTGGCCCAGGCGGAGCCAGCGTGGCTGCGCCGGAAGCGGGGTGGAGCAGATGGGAAGTGGGAGAGCTGGGCGAGAGGTCGATCGGAGCCATTGCCGCGCCGACGCGCGCCGCGCGGTCCGCAGCGTCGTCGCGGTCGCCGCCCTGCTCGCGGTGGCAGTGCTCTCGTCGGTCCCGACCGCGCGCGCGGTGTGCTGTATCTGTCGAAGCGCCGTGAATCAGGATAGTTGTGGACCCGTCCAGATCGGGAGCTGCGATCTCTGTGCCACCGCCTGCGGCGCCTTCAGCGGCACCATGGTCAAGTGCTGCCCCGACCTGGCGAACTGCGGTGATGGGGGGGCGGACAACTGTCCAACCATGACCAATGCCTGCAACGAACTGTCCACCGCACCGGGCTTCTGCAATGGCACCTGCCTCGGGCCCACCGACACCCCGACCGTCACGCCGAGCTCGACGCCCACCACGACTCCGACGAGCACGCCGACGCACACGCCGAGTGACACACCCAGCGTGACGCCGACCTGTACGTCCAGCGCAACGCCATCCGCGACGCCGAGCGCAACGCCCACGAGCACCCCGACGAGCACCCCTATCCCCAACGGCGGTTCCTGCACCGACGCGGGGCTGTGCGCGTCGGGGTTCTGCGTCGACCTGGTGTGCTGCGACACCGCGTGCGACGCGCCGCTGCAGGCATGCAATATCCCGGGACAGGAGGGGATCTGCACGGCCCTTGCCGCCCCTGCCCCGACGACCTCGAATACCGGATTGGTGGCCGCGGCGCTGGTGCTCGCCGCAATCGGCGCGCTGGCGTTCACTCGGCGAGGCCGCCCGGAAACGTAGGAGCGAGGCAAACGGGGAGTGCGCGTGAGGGTTCACTCGGAGCACCCAGTTCAAGGCCAAGACGCCGTGACTGGGAGTAATCTTCTACCCGCCGATGTCCTCTGCTACCGCCGCAGCGTGGCCGATCATCGAGCTGGCCGGGCGCGCGTGCCCCTCGGGTGAACGACCGGCTAGCAGCTTTGGCCTCGATGTTTGCAATCGCCAGCTCATACGGACTCGCACCCTCGGCGCGCGCCGCGACTTGCCGGCACTCGTGCACCGTCGTCGAGATAGAGTTGAGCAGGTCGCCGGTCATCGGCGGTCCTCGCGAGGAACGCCGACGCAGGAATATCGGGAATATTCCAAGGAGGCGTGACGCTGCGAGGGACGTCGAGGGCCGGCAAGATGCTTGAGCCTATCTCGACGACGGTGCACCAGGACTGCGGCAATTCGCCCGTTGCGCCCCAACGTCCCCGTGCTCAGGATCCGAGGGGGTGACGCCAGCGCAGGCCGGGAAAGCGGCTGAAATCCCGGTCCGTGGTGATCCATTCGCTTCCCGACTCGATGGCCAGCGCCGCCAGATACGCGTCCGGTACGAGGTTGCCCTTCACCTCCGCCTCGCGGCAGAGACGCTGAAAGATCTCCCAGTGTCGCGCCCCCGGGGCGACGGCAACGCACTGTTCGCGTTGGCGCACCGTGTCGACGAACAACAGTGCCCGGTCGAGCGGAGTCGGGGGGTCGAAGACGCGCGGGTGCGTCAGCACGCGCACGACCCCGCTCAGGACCAGTTCCGACACCGCGAAGGCGTCATCGCCTGCGAGCACGCGCTCGAGCCACTCCCGGTAGGCGCGATGGTTCGGGGCATCTTCTCTCTGGGCGTACACGAGCACGTTCACGTCCATCAGGATCAAGAGCGCTCCTCCATCCGCTCGAGCAGCGCCGCCGAGTCGTCGAGATCGACCCCGGGGAGAAGCCCGCGACCCTTGGTCGTCGGCAGACGGAGCGGCGGGCCCTTCCGCCGCTCCGTCTGCCGCGCGAGCTTCATCCGTAGCGCATCCTCGATCACCCGAGTGAGCGTCTGTCCGCTCTCCGCGGCGAGCTTCTTGGCGTCCGCGAGCAGACCCGCATCGAGACGGACCGTCGTTCGCATGGCATCATGACATATCGACGAGGCATCAATATGTCAAGGAAGCGCAAGTCGCATCGGACGCGTCGGCGCTGGCTGTGCGGGTTTCGGTCATCGCGATCAGCCGTTTCGGATCGTATTCACAAGGCGGAGGGGGGCCGGGCAATCAGCCGGTCGAGGGGCGTAGCGGCGTCGGTCAGCGTCCTCCAGTGAAGGGGTTCATCGATCCGTAGGCAATCGGAGCGCAGCGACGGTCGCTGGGTTGGTCACTCACTGGGCTGAGCAAGGAACTCATCGGGCTACCTGGGGTCTTCCAACCAGGTTGAGCGGCGCCAGCGCGAAGTGAGGTCTGCGCACGAGGCTTCGCCAACATGTTGCACGCGCGTTGCCACGGCGCGGCACGAGGACCGCGTGGAGGGCGCTGCTCCATCGCCGCCGCCGAATCGAGCGATGGTCCCCGATTCAACAGGCGCCGATGGAGCGGCGCCCCTCAGATGGGCGGCGCCTTGCGGGTGATGGCGATCAGCGGCGCCGCCGACCCCGCCTAATGGCCGCCTGCGGTCGGCGCGCGCCGGGCAGCGCGAGCGCGCCGATCGCGATGAGCGTCAGGACCACCAGCAACAGGCCGGTGGGGGTGAGCAGCGGTGCCGGCGCCGCCAGGCGTCGGCAGGTGCCGACGCTGCCGGGCAGGGTGCAGACCAGGCCCGGACCCGTGCACGCCGAATCGCAGCAGACGCCGCCGCTGCAGAAGCCGCTGGCACACATGGAAGGGTCCGTGCAGGGGCCGCCGAGTGGCTCGACGCAGACCTGGTTGGCGTCGCAGAAGGCGTTGCCGGAGCAATCGCCGTTGTCGTCGCAGCTCGTCGGGCACTCCGTGCTGCTGCCGTCGCAGAGGTACGGGGCGCAGCTCGGGCTCCCCGGGGAGCCGGCGGAGTCGGCCACGCAGTATCCGAGGCTGATGCCGATGTCGCACGTGCCGCATTCGCACGCCGTGTTGCAGCAGACGCCGTCGACGCAGTGGACCGAGTCGCACTGATTGCCCGCCGTGCAGTTCTCGCCGTCGGCCTTGCCGAGCTCGTAGGCGCCGATGTCGCAGATCGCGGTGCCGTTGTCGTCGCCGTCCAAGGGCCGCGACACCCCGCGTTGATCGGCGGGCTCGCAGCGCGGGGGCACGCCGTCGGTCGCTCCCGGGTTTGCCGTGTCGATGGCGGGACTTCCCGCCAACAGGGCGTGCGTCGCCGTGGTGCCGGGCGCGTTGAGCGCCAGCGCCGCCAGCTTGGGATCGGCCTGCACGAACGTGCCGCTGCTGAACGCGCAACTGCCCTTGGTCTCGATCAGGCTGCGCCCACCGCTCATGGCGACGCTGCCGCCGGCACGGGTCGCATTCTCGCAGTCCGTCTGCGCCGCGGGAGTGTCCGCCAGGATGCTGTTGTAGATCAGCGCGGTGGCGGTCTCGCTGCCGCCGCTGCCGGCGGCGGGGCTGTGGTCGCCCAGGTTGTACAGCCCACCCCCGCCGGCGCTCCCGGCCGTGCCGGCGACGGCAACGCCGGTCGCGCTGCCGGCGGCGCCGGCGGTCACGCCGTTGCTCGCCGCGGTGCTGTTGCGCAGCACGATGGTTCCGTTGAGGTTGAAGATGCCGCCGCCGAAGCCGCTGCCGCCGTGGCCGCTGGTGCCCACCGTGGCCGCGCCGCCGGCGCCGCCGGACGCGAGGTTGCCCGAGAGCGTGCAATTGATCAGCGTCGCGGTGCCGCGCTGATTGAACAGCGCGCCGCCCAGGCCGGCACCGCCGCCGCCGCCGCCCAGGCTGAAGGCATCGCCGCCGCCGGCGCCGCCACCGAAGCCGCCGGCGCTGCTGGCGTTGCCGGCGGCGGAGCCGCCACCGCCGCCACCGCCGAAGCCGCCGACGCCACACGCGCCGCCGGCGCCATTGGCGCCGCCGCCGCCGCCGAACCCGCCGGCGCCGCCGCAGACCCCACCGCTACCGCCGCCGAACCCGCCGCCGCCGCCACCCACGCCGCCGCCACCACCGGCGCCGCCGGGTCCACCACCGGGGCCGCCGCCGCCGCCGAACCCGCCGCCGCCACCACCATCACCACCGCCGCCAAAGGGACCGAACCCGCCAGCGCCGCCTCCGGCACCCGGCGCACCTCCGAATTCCACGCTGCCGTTGCTGCCGTTGGACACGAACCCGCCGCCGCCACCACCCCCGCCGCCGTCCATCGATCCGTTGCTGCCATTTCCGCCATTGCCGCCTCCGGTGCTGCTGCCACCCGTCGGCGCGCCGCCGCCCTCGCCGGCGAGAAAACCGCCGCCCGTCGTCAGGCCCCCTGCGCCTTTGAACCCGCCTCCACCGCCGCCGATACTGGCGCCATTCCCCCCCAGGCCACCGCCGCCGCCACCGCTGACGTCGAGGCTCACGCTCAATGGATCCGCGACCCCGCCGGTTCCTCCCTGTGCGACATTGTCGCGCAGCGTCACGCGCGTCAGCGTGAGCGTGCCCTGATTGAGGATCGCACCACCGAGACCGGCTCCGCCGCCGCCGCCGGCCGACTCCGTTCCGCCGCCGTCGCCGCCGCGCGCCAGACCGTTGCCGAGCGTGAGCTCGTTGAGAGTCAACGTCCCCGCCGGCGTCCTGGTCGGATCCGTCGGGGGGCCGATGACGGTGAACAGGCGGAATGGCGGCGTTCCCATCGCGCTCGAGCGGGCGATGGTCGAGCCGTGGCCGTTGATGGTGATGGCGGCGGTGACTTCCGGCAGTCCCGTGGGACCGTACCACCAGTTCTCCGGCTGCGTCAGCGTATAGGTGGCCGCGGCCGCCAGCTCGATGACGAACGGCCCACCGCTGCCGAAGCTCGCGTTGGTGCAATTGTCGATCGCGGCGTCCGTCGTGGCAGCCCGCATGGCCTCGCCGAGCGTGCAGTTGCCGTTGGTGACAAAGGGCACTTCCTGCGCGGTGCTGTCCACGGTGATCGTCGTCACCGCCGCGGGCGCGCGACCGGCAGCGAGGAACCGCGCCAGGCAGACGCCGAACACCGCCAGCCGGTAGAGCCCCCGACCCTCGTGACCGGTTCGCCGAACACCGTCGTCCCGCATATTCCCCTCCCTGATCGCGCGCCGTCCGCATGAACTGGCGATTTCACACAACCGCCGGTTTCAGACGTTGGCGACCTGTGCTGCGGAGGGCGCATAGCGCCCTCCCCGCGCCACTGGCAAGGAGAAGCGGCGGCGGTACGCAGCACCCAGCGCCAGTCGACCTCACCGGCATGGGCGGTGCCCACTCGGCGAAGGCGGCGGCGTCGGGCCGCGCGGCGAGCCGCGGAGCGCGTCACGCGGTGGAGGGCGGGGATGCGCCCATCGCCGGCCGCGCGCTCAACGCGCCAAGGTGGTCGCCGGCTTGACGAACTTGAGCACGAAGCGGTCGCTGGTGCCGCGACGCTCGGCGGCCGCGGTCGGCGAGTCGTTCCAGTCGCGCGGGTCGGCGGGGTTGCGCAGAAAGGCGGCGTCGGCGACGAACTGGAAGCCGGCGGCGGTGACCTCCTGCACGACCACGGGCTCGTCGATGCGGTGCATCGTCTGCACGTCGGCCGTGCCGGTGCCGGGCCGGGCGCTGTGGTCGATGATGCCGTACACGCCGCCCGGACGCAGGGCGTCGAAGATCGCGCGGTTCATCTTGGCGCGGTCGGCACCCTGCCAGACGGTGTCGTGGTAGAAGAGCACGATCAGCACGGCATCGAGGTTGCGCGCCTGCGGCGGCAGCGGATCGTCCCATTCGCTGTCGACGCGCACCACGTTCTTCATCGGCGGCGTCGCCAGGCGCGCGCTCAACGGCTGCTCGGCGAAGCGCTTGAGGACGAACGGCGAGTTCTGCGCGTAGACGACGCCGGTGGGGCCGACGGTGCGCGCCAGCAGCTCGCTGGTGTAGCCGCCGCCGGCGCCGATCTCGGCGACCCGCATGCCGGGGCCGATGCCGAAGAACGCCAGCGTCTCGGCCGGATGACGCCCGCCGTCGAGGGCGCGGTCGGCGGCGCTGCGATCGGGGGCATCGACCACCGCCTGGATGCCGGCGGGGACGACGACGGCACCGGCCGCGTGCGGCGCCGGCGGCGGCGGCGCCGGCTTGCTGGCGCAGGCGACCGCGAAGCCGGCGAGAGCGAGCACTGGGAGGAGCCGGAGCCGTGAGACGCGCACCCGCATCGCCTACCGGCGGTCGTGCGCTGCGTCAAATCCGACGGCGATCGACGCAGGCGTTGGGCGCCGCTCCGTCGGCACTCGTCGCGACAAGCGCCTGTGCAACCGGGCGCCGACGGAGTGGCGCCCTCCACGCCGTCAGGCGCTGGTGGCCCGAGCGGGCGCGGCGGCGGATTCCCCGTCGGCGCGGCCGAAGATGAACGTTGGGCGGATGCGCAGGACGAGGACCGGCCTCAGCGACAGGGCGGCGATGCAGGACACCGCCAGGCGAGCGGCAGCGCGGCCGCCGGTTGCGCGCGCGCCGACGTCGCTCCCGAAGAGCCCGAGCTTCATTCGCCGTGCGGCCGTGCCGGGGGATGCGGCGGCCCGAGATACGGGAACGTCCGGAGCACGTCGGTATGCGGCTTCAGACCGTCGGGTGGAATGTCGCCCTTCGAGAGGAAATGCAGACGGTGATCGATCACGTCGTCGGTCAACGAGCGGCCGTTCGGATACTTCGCCGGCTTCGACACATCGAACGGCAGCATGTCCGGCAGCAGCCGGTCGGCGTCGATCGCGGCGATCGCCTCCTCGCGCGTGTAGCCGCCGGTGTGCCCCATGAGATGGACGAACATGTCCGTCCACCGCCGGCGATCGTTCACCGGCTCGCTCGCGTTGTACTCCTCCTTCGTGTCGTCGGTGTTGAAGAAGCTGCTCACCGATGGATGCCCGGCGCGGTCGACGTGGCGCAGCGCCCCGTCGCGGCGGAGGCTGCACCGGCCCCAGACGCGAATCTCGCGCGCGCCGAGCTCGGCGGTCGGCAGCTCGATTGCGGTCGAGAACACGTTCGCCGCCGCATTCGAATCGATGCCCGTCCACGGCGACTTCCCACCGAGGTGCGGGGCGGTGAAGTTGCGCCCGCCGCTGGTGTCGAAGAGATTCTTGATCCCGTCGAAATCGAAGAAGAACGCGTCACTGCGCGCGCCGGCGAAAAACGTGTACGGGCCGGCGGTGATGACGTTGGCGGTCGGTCCGAACGAGACCTCGGCACCGGCGATGATCTTCTTCCCGACTGGCTCGGGCGACCGCGCGTCCGCGCCGGTGGCGTGGAAGACATCGACGGTCTGGCGCCCGCCCCGTGGCGGGCTGAATACGTAGCTGAACGCGATGTCCGTCAGACAGTCCCCGTCGGTATCGATGTTGACCCGATAGATCGCATCGGGATGCAGCGCGTCCGCGTTGGGATTCGCGTTGAGGATGATGGCGGTTCGCTTCGCGTCCGCCGGCGACTGGAAGACGTACAGGTCGCAAAGGTCGAGTCGCTGGTCGCCCATCGGCGGCCCGAGGCTGAGGCCGGTGAAGTGGTTCGACATCGTTCAGCTCCTTGGTTGGGCGATCCGCGAAACACGCGGATCACGCATGGTCGACCCACCCGGCCTTGTGCCACGATCGCTGCGCGGCCGGCAACGAAATTCCCGCGTGGCGGTCGCCCTGGGCGCTACTCGGACACCAACGGGTTGCGTGTCGTCAGCTCGGGAAACAGGGAGAAATCGCGGTCGGCCGTCAGCAGCTCGCGCACGCCGTGGGCCATGCAGATCGCGGCAATCCTGAATCGCCATGGGAAGGCCGGGCACGGGTGATTCACCGCCCGACATCCGTCATGGGTGACGGCGCGGCCGACGACGGAGCTCGCGGGGCAACGAGGGCTAGCGGTCGCTCCAGCTCGCTTTGCGCTTCTCGACGAAGGCGCACATCCCCTCCTGGGCGTCGGCGGCGAGCGCGTTCATGCTCATCACCTCCTTGGCGTAGGCGTATGCCTTGGGCTGGTCGAGATCGACCTGGGCGTAGAACGCCTGCTTGCCGATGGCGACGGTGAGGCGGCTGGCGGACGCGATGCGCGCGGCGAGCGCGCGCGTCTCCTCGGCCAGCCGGGCGTCGGCGACGACGCGATTCACCAGGCCCCAGTCGGCGGCGCGCTGGGCGTCGATGGCGGCGCCGGTGAGCAGCATTTCCATGGCGCGCTTGCGGCCGATGGCGCGGGTCAGCGCCACCATCGGCGTGGTGCAGAAGAGGCCGATGTTCACGCCGGGGGTGGCGAACGTCGCCGCCTCGCCGGCCAGCGCCAGATCGCAGGTCGCGACCAGTTGGCAGCCGGCCGCCGTCGCCAGGCCGTGCACCTGTGCGATCACCGGCTGCGGGATCGACTGCACCGCGGTCATCAACTCGACGCAGCGATCGAACACCCCCCGATAGGCGGCGAGGTCGCGCCCGACCAGCTCGCGCAGGTCGTGGCCGGCGCAGAAGGCGGGCCCGTTGGCGGCGAGGATCACGGCGCGCGTCGTGCCGTCGCCGCCGAGGGCGCGCAGGGCCGCGATCAGCTCGTCCATGTGCGCCTCGGAGAGGGCGTTGCGCTTCGCCGGGCGATTCATGGTGATGGTGGCGACGGCGCCGTCGCGCGCCAGCAGGATGTGCTCGTAGGTCATGCGCCGTTGTAGCGCGCCCCCGGCGCGCCGTACATGACGGACCCGTGCGGGCTGCCGCCGCGGACGCCATGCGGCGCGGCGCCGGCAGACGTCACCGCCGCGCGCGCGCCGTCGCCAGGCCGTCGCCGCGACGCCACCTGCAGGGGCGCCGCCCACGGCCGAGCGACCCGCCCCCGCGCGGATCGCCGCTTGCTCAGGCGAGGGCAGCGGTGATGACGGGGGAGGCGGCACGAGCGATGGGGGACCGCGGCGCGCCGCCCGGCGTGCGCGCCGGGCGGCGGACCGATCTTTTCATTGACGCTCCGCTCGCGCGCGGCATATCCTCCGCGCCGTCCGGGAGAGGGGCACGCGGGCAGCGTGGGCTGACGGAGCCAACCCGGAGTCGGGGGAGGAACGCATGAAAGGTCTGCTCGGCGGCTGTCTGGCGCTGGCTCTCGCCCTCGCCGCGCCGGCATCCGCGCTGGTCATCGGCGGTGGCGGCTCGCCGTCGACCGACTGCCTGCTGGCGTTGTCGGTCGACGCCAACTATCCGCTCGGCGGCCCCAAGCAGGTGCGCTGCGTCGACGGCGATGCGAGCTGCGACGACGACGGCGCCGTCAACGGCGTCTGCAGCCTGCGCATCGCCCTCTGCGCCAACAGCACCCTCGACCCGAGCTGCACCCTGAGCGGCCTCGGCAGCGTCATCGTCGCGCACGCCCAGGACAACGGCGATCCGCAATTCGATCCCGACTTCCAGAGCCTGCAGAACCGCGCCAACGCCGACTTCACCTTCCCGGTGACGAGTCCCGATACCTGCACGACGATCGGCATCATCCGCGTCCCGATCAAGGGACCGCTGGGCAGCAACAACTCGTGCGGGCGGCGGAAGAAGAAGCTGCAACTCCGCGCCCTCTCGACCGGGGGCCCGAACGGCATCCGCGAGGACAAGGACACCCTCAAGCTCTCCTGCGATCCGGCGCCGGCGAACGGCTGCGACCCGCAGGCCCTGTTCGGCGGCACCTTCGATCGCATCCAGCGCCAGGTGTTCAACCAGAGCTGCGCCGTCAGCGGCTGCCACGATTCGCAGGCGCAGTCCGGCAACCTGTTGCTCGAAAGCGGCGCCGCCTACGGCAATCTGGTCAACCAGACGCCGTCGAACCCCTCCGCCCTCACCGCCGGCTGGCGGCGCGTCGACGTCGTCCCCGGGGTCAGCGGCAACCTCGACGCCAGCTACCTCGTCCGCAAGCTCGCCGGCGACCTCCCCGATGCCACCTATGGCGCCCGCATGCCGTTCAATCGCGGCAAGCTGAACGGCTCGCTGCGCGACCTCATCGCGCGCTGGATCCAGGCCGGGGCGCCGCCGACCGGCTGGGTCCCCGGCACCTTCTGAACCAGGAGCCACCACCATGGCCGAGAGCTCCCCGCTCACCCTCGCACACGCCCGGCATCTGTTGCGGCGCACTGGCTTCGGCGCCACCGCGGCGGAGGCGCGCTCGCTGTCCGGGCGCTTCGCCACCCGCGGCGCCGCCGCCGATTCGCTGCTCGGCTTCAAGCCGTCGCGCTTCCGCCCCGGCGGCCGCTACATCGACGACGTCCACAACAAGTGGATCGCGTACATGGCCAAGACGCGGCTCCAGTTGCAGGAGAAGCTGGTGCTGTTCTGGCACGACCACTTCGCGTGCAGCTACGACAAGGTCGGCGACCTCGACCTGATGCGCAACCAGAACCGGCTGTTCCGCCTCAACTGCAAGGGCGACTTCGCGGCGCTGGTGAAGGCGGTCAACAAGGACGCGGCGATGATGGAGTTCCTCGACACGGTGCGCAATCGCCGCAACGAGCCGAACGAGAACTACGGCCGCGAGCTGCAGGAGCTGTTCACGCTCGGCGTCACCGACCTGCTCGGCAACCCCAACTACGAGCAGGAGGACGTGTTCCAGATCGCCCGCGCCTTCACCGGCTGGACGTACGACGACAAGGGCGTCGCCGAATTCCGCAACGGGCGTCACGACTACCAGAGCGCCTACCCGGAGCGCGGGCCGAAGCGCATCTTCAGGACGACCGGCGGCTTCGGCGCCAACGGCGCCGACTACACCACCGCCGGCGAGGGGCCGCAGGAGATCGACACCGTCATCGACGTCATCCTGCAGCACCGCTACGGGCCGGGGCTGCGCAACACGGTGGCCGACCACATCGCGTACAAGCTCATCACCTTCTTCGCCCATCCCTCGCCGTCGCTGTCGTACGTCACCGACGTCGTCGACGCCTCGGGGTTCGCCGGCAACTGGAGCATCGCCGGCCTGCTGAAGCAGATCTTCGTGCACGACGATTTCTACCTGTCCGCCGGCCCGGCGAGCGCCGGCACGCCGAAGTCGGTGAAGTGGCCGGTCGACTACGCCGTCAGCGCCCTCCGCCTGCTGCGCATGAAGCTGCACGGGCGCTACCAGGAGACGCAGGGCGGCAGCTACGCCAGCATCCGCGACCATCTCACCAACATGGGCCAGGTGCTGCTCGAGCCGCCGAGCGTCTTCGGCTGGGACTGGGAGCTGGCGTGGATGAGCAGCTCGGCGTTGTTGGCGCGCTACGGCTACGCGCGCGACCTGATCGCCTCGCGCGACGGCGGCGCCGGGTCGTTCCAGCCGGCGAAGGTGCTCGACGCCCGCGTCTTCGATCTCACCGATGCCGGCGCCATCGTCGATGCCGTCGCCGACGTGCTCGGCGTCGATCTGGCCGCCGCCGAGCGGGCGGCGCTGATCAACTACCTCACCAACAACGCCCCGGCGGCCGCCGTGGACCTGCGCGATCCGGACACCGCCGACCGCAAGCTGCGCGGGCTGTTCGGCCTGCTCCTGCAGTCGCCGGCGTTCCAGCTCCAGTGAGCGCGAGGCCGAAGGAGACCACATGGCCATCACCAGACGTCAGTTCCTCCGCCGCACCGGTCTCGCCACCGCCGGCGCGCTGTTCGGCCCCGGCCTCTTCCGCTCCCCCTGGCTGCAACAGGCGATGGCGTCGACGATCGGCGATCGCTACTTCATCGTCCTCTTCCTCGACGGCGGCAACGACGGTCTGAACACCGTCATCCCGGTGAGCGGCGGCTCGACGATCGGCAGCGGCGCCAAGGGCCTGCGCGCGCTGTACGAGGACGCCCGCGACAACCCCTCCACCGCCGGCGGCATCCGCATCCTCAATCCCCTGGTCCCGACGCCCGGCGCCAACGCGCCGGCGATGCTCGATCCCAACACCGGCTGCCAGCTCGGTTTCCACCCCGGCCTGGCGTCGCTGCGCGACATGTACGAGGACGGGATGGTCGCCGTGCTGCAGGGCTGCGGCTACCCCGAGTACAACCTCTCGCACGAGGTCTCGCGCCGCATCTGGCAGCGCGGCACGCCGCTCAGCGCGCTCGGCAGCGGCTGGATGGGACGCCACCTCGCCACCGCCGGCTATCTCGGCAGCGACATCCCGGCGGTCAACATCGGCAGCTCGGTGGCCGGCGAATACCAGCAGACCGCCACCTCGGTGCTGGTCTTCGACCGCCTGCAGGACTTCGGCTTCCCGTACGACGACGCCTACACGGGCGACAACGGCGCCAAGAACGCCGCCTTCACGGCCCTCTGCACCGCCGCGTTGGCCAACGACAACCCCGGCATGCAGTACATCGGCGGCACCGGCAACTCGACGCTGACCGCCACCAACGCCTATCCGGCGCTGCACGCGCAGTACCTCGCCGACCGCCGGCCGTGGAGCCGGCGATACAGCGGCGACAACCCGCCCGGGCTCAACACCAGCACCGCGCGCGGCTTCCGCGAGATCGCCAAGGTGATCTACGGCGTCGCCCGCGGCATGCTGCCGTCGAGCCTCAGCGCCCGCTTCTTCGAGCTCGCCAACGGCGGCTACGATACCCACTCCAGCCAGGGCGCCTCGGAAACCAACGGCGGCCACTACCGCCTGCACGCCGAGGTGGCGGATGCGGTCAAGCTCTTCTACCAGGACCTCGCCGACATGGCCTCCGGCGCCTCGATGGGCAGCGGTCTCGCCGATCTGCCCAACAAGGTCACCGTGCTGGTGTGGAGCGAGTTCAGCCGCCGCATCCGCCAGAACGACAGCGGCACCGATCACGGCTCGCAGGGCCCGATGTTCGTCATCGGCGGCGCCGACGCGATCAACGGCGGCGTGTACGGCAATCACCCCAACATCGATCCGAACGACGCCAGCAACGGCATCGACGACGACGGCAACAGCCGCTATTCGCAGTCCAACGCCAACCCGCAGCGCTCGACCGACTTCCGCGACGTCTACGGCACGATCATGAAGCACTGGCTCGGCGTCGCCAACCCGCAGCCGCTGCTGCCGCTCGACAGCGATCTCGGCTACAGCGGCCCCCATTACTGGACGGCGGCGAACTTCAACCTGGGCTTCCTGCCGTGAGCTGATGGCCGGACGCTGACGGCGATCCGGCGTCAGCGCTCGGCCGTTCAGGTCCGCGACGACGGCCACGGTCCTCGACCACTACTACTTCGGCGACCCCCGCCTGGTGCTCGTCCCGATCGAGCACCTCGGACCCGACGGCCTGAGCGGCGCGTTCGCCGCCGCCGTCGCGGCGCGTGGATGGAGCGCGGCGCGCATCGCGCTGTTCGACGCCGCCTTCGCGCGCTACTGGCAACGCAGCGCCAGCCTGGCGCGCCGCGTCCCGGGATGGCCGGCGCCGCGGCTGCGCCACGTCGCGGTGCTCGCCGATCCGCTCGCCGTCCATCCCTACGCCGCGCTGCTCAATACCAGCGCCTGGACGCTCTACGCCGACGACCTCGACCCGGCCACGTCCCATCCCGAGCTCGCCGCCTACCTGCTCGCGCACGGCGATCGCCTCATGACGCTCGGCGAGGTCACCATGGCGGCGCTGCACCACGCCCCCTGGTGGCTCGAACGCGACGACGCCGAGTGCGCCGCCTTCGCCGCCGCCGCGGCGCGCTCGTCGCGACCGGACGCCGCCGCCTACCGCGCCCTGGCGGCCGCCCTGCCGTGGCTGCGCCGCCTCGGCCACGCCGCGCTGCGCCCGCTCGTCGGCCCGCACCGCGTCATCCCGGGCAGCGGCGTCCAGGTGCCGTCCGCGATCGATGGCGAGCCGCCGGCGCTGGTGCGCGCCTGGAGCGCGGCGGCGCGCGGCGCCGTCGATGCCTACACCGCGCGCTGGCGCGCGCCCGATCCCGGGGCGGCGACGGCGCTGCTCGACTGGCTGGCCGACGATGCGCCGCCGCTCCTGCTGACCGCGCAGCGGCGCATCCTGTGGACGCCGGACGCGCCGGCGCGCCTCGATGCCCTGCGCGACGCCTGCGCCGGCCGCAGCGGCGTCGCGCTGCGCGACATCGCCGCCGACCTGGCAATCGTCGCCGCGCGCACCCGCCGCATCCTCGCCACCCTGGCGGCGCCGGAGGCGCTGCCCGCGGCCAGCGACGCGGAACAGCGCGGCTACGTCTACATGCACCGCGAGCGCGGCGTGCTCGCCTACGACCTCGACGAGCCCGGCATCGACCGCCGCCACGGCCCCGCCCTGCCCTTCGCCCGCGCCATGCTCGGCGCCCGCGCCGTCCACGAGTGGGCGCACCGCGCCGTCGACGCCGGCTACGTGCCGTGGGCGCTGCCAGCACCCGAGCGCGAGGCGCGGCTGGCGGCGATCGCCGCGCAGCTCGATGCCGCCGTCGCCGCCGCCCCGCCGGGGCTGCGCGCCGCCACCGCCGACGACCTCGCCGCGCTGACCGCCGAGGACGGGACGCCCGGCCGGGCGCTGGCGCGGCGGCTGGTCGAACGGATGCCCGACTTCCAGTGCAACCTCCTCGCCCAGCGCTTCTGCGACGAGCGCGAGCGCGAGACGTACGTCCGCCACAACATCCGCAGCCTGCGCGGCGAGATTCCCCCGCCGCGCCGCTGGCGTCTGCTCGTCCGCTACCTCTACGAGCTGCAGTACCTGCGCTTCAGCGCCGTCAGCGATCCGCGCCGCTTCCTGCTGGCGAGCACCTGGGCGGACGCCGACCTGATCGACTGCGGCCTGGTGACGCGCGCCGTCTTCGACGCCCTCGCCGACGCGGTCGCCGCGCTCTGCGACGGCTACGCCGTGGACGAGCGCAGAGTGCGCTAGCAGTCGGTCGAACAGCAGGTCGGCTACGGCGGGCGGGTCTCGGGCGCCAGCTCTTCGTTGCCGAATCCTCGACACAACCGACCGGTTTGCCTCCGCTTCGGCGCCTCGATCTGGCGCACGATCCCTCGCCCTCGCGACGCCGCCTGTTCTTCAGCGGACTGCTCGCGCGGCGCCGCATCGCGGGTTGTGATAGCCAGCCGGGCTGGGTTACTACGGAGCCCATGGGGGACTTCGCGGGGAAGCTCGTTCTGACCGCGCTCGCGGTGGCCGTATCCTTCACCACCGCCGGCGCGCAGCCGCTCGATCGCGACGCCCGCAAGTGCGTCGCCGCGGTCGACAAGGGCATGTCGCTGCAGGCGAAGGCGCAGACCAAGGTGGCGCTCGACTGCCTCAAGCGCGGCGCCAGCGGCGCGCTGCCGGCGATCGACGCCTGCCTCGGCGCCGATGCCAAGGGACAGTTGGCCAAGCAGCGACTCAAGGCGATCGGCAACGAGGGGCGCTTCTGCGCCACCGGCGACCTGCCCGCCTTCGCCGTCCCCGGCCTGGTCGGCCCCTACGCGCCGCCGCCCGACCCGGCGGCCTTCGATCCCGACCTGCACGAGATCTACGCCGAGACCACGCTCGCGGCGGCGCCACGGGCGGTCGACCTGGCGCTGCGCGATGCCTTCGGCGACTCGCTCGACGTCGGCATCCTGCGCGCCAGCGCCAACCCGGCCGGCGCCAAGTGCCAGGCGCGCCTCGCCAAGGCGATCACCGGCTGCGCCGGCGCCCAGCGCAAGGCCTTCCTGAGCTGCAAGAAGAAGGCGCTGGCCGGCGGCGCCGCCAGCGGCGGCGTGCTGGAGAGCGCCTGCCTGATGACCGCCGGCAATCCCGCCACCGGCATCCCCGATCCCTCCGGCGCCGTCGGGCTGAAGTGCGCCAGCGCCTTCGCCGCGTCGCTGAGCCAGCACTGCGCCGGGCAGGTGGCGGCGGCGCTGCCGGGCGGCTGCGGCGGCAGCGCCGACCCGGCCGCCTGCCTCGCCGCGCGCGTCGCCTGCCGCGTCTGCCAGGAAGCCAACAGCGGCGGCGATCTCAACCGCGACTGCGACCTCTTCGACGACGGCCAGGACAACGCGAGCTGCGCCGCCACCGTGCCGGTGTGCGGCAACGACGTGCTCGACGCGCCCTCGGAGCAGTGCGACGACGGCAACCGCGTCGACGGCGACTGCTGCAGCGCCACCTGCCAGCTCGAGGCCACGCCCTGCCCGGCGCCGCGCGTGGTCATCGACAGCCCGGCGCACGGCAGCTTCACGCAGGCGGCCCTGGTCCAGGTCACCGGCCACGTCGAGCACGTCAACGTCAACGACGCCCTGCTCACCCTCAACGGCGCGCCGCTCGTGCTGGCGCGCGACAAGACGTTCAGCACCGGCCTCGCGCCCGATGCCGCGCGCGTCTTCACCCCCGCCTTCGCCCGTCTCACCCGCCAGCGCGACGGCGCCGTGGCGCGCGACCGCATCGCCGTCATCGCCGGCGCGGCCCGCGCGGCGGCCGCCGGCGCGGCGAGCGGCATCGCGCTGCGCCTCAACGACAGCGCCTTCGATGCCCTCGAGCCGCTGCTCTCGTCGCTGGTGCCCCCGCTCGACCTCTCCGCGGTGCTGACCCCCGGCACGCCATTGATCAGCGACCTCTGCTATCTGCCGCTCGGCAACAGTTGCCTCGGCACCATCGACGTCGCCATCGGCTCCACGCCGGCGCCGGGGATCGACGGCGTCGGCTTCGACATCGACTCGCAGACCGGCAAGCTGGTGGTCGCCATCGACATCCAGAACCTGCGCCTGCCGCTGACCATCACCAGCGTCACCGGCGCGCCGCTGAGCTGTGACGTCCAGGTGCAGGCGCCTTCGATCCTGCTCACCGGCAACTACGCCCTGTCGCCGCTCGCCGCCGATCCGACCCAGATCGATGTCGCGCAGATCGGCAACGTCGGCGTCACCACCCCGGGGCTGACCTCGACCACGACGTGCAGCGGCGGTCTGGGCGGCCTGGCGCCGGTGATCAACGCCCTCGCCGGACAGCTCGTGGCACAGCTCGCCAACACGCTGCTCGCGCCGCTCAACCAGGTCGACGGCAACGGCAACACGCCGACCGCCGCCCTGCTCGAGAGCGCCCTCGGCGCCATCCAGCTCGGCCCGCTGCTCTCCACCGGCCTCGGGCTCGACGTGCAGGCGCCCTGGGTGGCGATCGACGAGGACGCGCTCGGCGTCTCGTTCGCCGCCGACCTGATCGCCAGCGCGCCGCTGCCGGCGCCGGGGGCGCCGGTGCTGCCGCAGTTCCTCGCCGTGGCGGAGAGCTTCCCCGCCTTCGGCGCCACCACGCCGGCCGGCGCGATGCCGTTCGACGCCGGCCTCGGTCTGTCCACCACCGCCGTCAATGCCATTCTGCGCGCCCGCACCGAGCAGGGGCTGCTGCAGCTCGCGACCACCGCCCTCGATCTCGGCGGCGGCGCCAGCCCGCTCACCGCCGGCCTGCTCGCGCCGGCGCTGCCCGGCTTCGCCGCGCTGCCGCCGGCGACGCCGCTGACGCTGCGCGTCCTGCCGACCCTGGCCCCGGTGCTGACCGGCGCCGGCGCCCCGATCGGCGTCCTCGCCGAGCTGCGCCTCGGACACGTCCTGCTCGAGGTGGTCGAGAACCCCGGGCCCGGCGAGACCGTGCACCTGCGCGCCGCCGTCGACGCCCGCTTCGACGTCGAGCTCGCCGCCGGCCCCGCCGGCCTCACCTTCTCGCTCACCGCGCCGACCGCCAGCGACGTCACCGTCGCCGTGCTCCTCGACCCGCTCGCCAGCGGCGATGCCAGTGTCACGGCGTTGATGCCGACCGTGCTGACCAACCTCCTGCCCGATCTCGCCGGCGCCCTCGGCACCATTCCGCTGCCCGGCGTGATCGGCTCGAACCTGGAGGTCTCGCGCTCGCCCTACTACACGGTGTTCGCGGAGCTCGGCTCGCTGCTGTGAGGGACCGGAAACCTTCTCCCCGGCGCCGTCTCACACGATCGTCGCATCGCCTTGCCGCGCCGTGGTGCGGTGGGTAGTCAGCGCACGGGGAGCCGATGACCGACCGCCGGACGCTGATACGCCAGTACAAGGAGACGCCGCGCCCGATGGGCGTCTACTGCGTGCGCAACACGGTGAACGGCAAGGCGCTGGTCGGCGTCGCCCGCGACGTGCCGGGCAAGCTCAACAGCCATCGCGCGCAACTGCGGATGCGGGCCCATCGCAACCCGGCGCTGCAGCGGGACTGGGATGCCTTCGGCGCCGACGCCTTCGTCTTCGAGGCGCTTGACCTGCTGACGCCGACGGCGACGCCCGGATACGACCCGACCGACGATCTGCGGCTCCTCGAGGAGCTGTGGCTCGAGAAGCTGCGCCCCTGGGACGAGCGCGGCTACAACCCGCCGCCACGTCCGCGCTGACGCCACGTTGCCGGCGCCGGCGCGCCATGTAGGATCGCGCCATGCCGGTCGAGATCGCGCTCGCGCGTCGCATCGCCGACATCGAGCGCGGCGAGTGGGAGGCGCTGCTCGGTCCCGCCGGCTCGCCGTTCCTCGAATGGGACTGGCTCGACGCGCTCGAGCAGTCGGGCTGCGTCAGCGCCAGCGCCGGCTGGGCGCCGCACCACCTCACGGTGCGCCGCGACGGCCGGCTGATCGCCGCCGCGCCGATGTACCTCAAGGGGCACAGCCAGGGCGAGTTCGTCTTCGACCACACCTGGGCCGACGCCGCCGAACGCGCCGGCCTCGCCTACTATCCGAAGCTGCTGGTCGCGGTGCCGCTCACGCCGGCGACCGGACCGCGCTTCCTCACCCACCCCGACGAGCCGCGGTCGGCGCTGCTGACGCTGATGGCGGAGTCGCTGCGCGACCTCTGCACCCGCCATCAGCTCTCCTCGGTGCACGTCAACTTCTGCGCCGACGACGAGATCGCGCCGCTGCAGGCGGCCGGGTTTCTGCACCGCCGGGGCGTGCAGTACCACTGGCGCAACCACGACTACGCGACCTTCGACGACTACCTGGGGCGCATGCGCAGCAAGCGCCGGGTCGAGGTGAAGCGCGAGCTGCGACTGATCGCCGACCAGGGCATCACCGTCACCCCGCTCGCCGGCGACGCCATCCCCGACGAGCTCTTCGAGCCGATGTTCCGCCTCTACAAGTCGACCATCGACAAGCTGTACTGGGGTCGCCAGTACCTGAACGCCGCCTTCTTCCAGCAGCTTCGCGCGCGCTGGAAGCGCAACCTCTGCTTCGTCGCCGCGCAGCGCGGCGACGAGCTGCTCGCCGGCGCGATCAACGTGCAGAAGAACGGCGTCCTCTACGGCCGCTACTGGGGCTGCTTCGCGGAGGTGCGCCAGCTCCACTTCGTCGTCTGCTACTACGCCGGCGTCCGCCACTGCATCGAGCACGGCTTCAGCCGCTTCGAGCCCGGCGCCGGCGGCGAGTACAAGCACTGGCGCGGCTTCGACGCCGCGGTCACCCACAGCCTGCACTTCCTCGCCCACCCGGGCCTGGCGCGCGCGGTCGCCGACTTCCTGCGCCGCGAGCACGCCCACATCGACGACGTGGTGGGCTTCCTCGACGAGCGCAGCGTGATCAGGAAGCCCGGCGGCTGAGCTGGCCGGCGGCCGCGGGCGCCGGCCGGACCGGCGCGCTCGCGCGCGGCCGGGTCTACTTCTCCAGCTCCTCGCGAATCGTGTACATCTTCTGCCGCGCCTCGGCGATGTAGACGTCGAGGTTGCGGCGGTGGTTGGCGGTGAGACCGTCGGGGCCGCCGTCGAGGACGATCAGCGGCTTCAGCACCGCCGCCTTGCCGAGCGTGTCGATGACCTCGTCGACCGTCCGCTGGATGCTCGGCCGATTGACGAACTCCGCCGCGTACTCGCGCTTCAGCGCCCGCGCCAGGTGGTGGATCACGTGGGCGACGCCCTGGGCGTGGTAGAAGTAGTCGTCGGTGTCCCACGGCCGGATGCTGCTGCCGTTCGACTCGACGTCCTTGAACAGGTTGGCGTGCGCGTCGCCGAGAATGTCGGACCAGCTCTGGAAGAGACGGATCAGCTCGACGTTGCGCTGATTGAGCGGCTTCGAGGTCGGCGGCGTGGCGGCGAGCCCATCGACGTAGCGCTTCAGCGCCTTGACCGCCTCCTTGTAACGGCCCTCCGCCGAGGGGAACCAGAACTTGGTCTCGTCGTTGCGCAGCAGCGTATCGGCGGCGACCAGGTTGGGATCGTACTCGTTGGACGAGATCTTGGTCAGGTGATCCTTGAACACGCGCAGGCTCTCGCGCAGCGCGAGGATGATGCCGAGCTGGCGGCTGGCGTTGTTGTCGGCGGCGACCGCCGGTCCCCAGAGGACGAAGTCGTTGGGGCGCCAGCCCGTGGGACTCGTCAGCTCGTGGTCCATCAGCGCCGCGGCGGTCGACGCGAAGGCCTCGCCGCCGACCAGGGTGCGATCCGGCGGGTAGGCGGCATCGACGTCGTACGGCAGGATCGCGTGACGCTTCAGGCCGTAGTGCAGCACCAGATTGCCGGCGACGAACAGCACCAGCAGACCGATCACGAGGTAGAGGACGGTGTTACCGCGCTGGTTGGCGAGCGGTGATCGCATGCGGCATGGGTAGCACATCGCCGCTCGCTGGCAACGTTGCGCTGGCGGCGCCGGCCCCGTAGGGTCGCGCTGCACTCGCCATGGAGGACCCATGCGGACGCGTCGCCTTCTCGCCTTCCTCGTCGTGCTGCTGTTGCCCCTCGCCGCCGCGGCGGAGCTGTCGCAGCAACTGCAGCAGCAGCTCGCGACCGGCAAGTACGTCTACATCTCCTCGACGCGAAAGGACGGCTCGCTGAGCAAGCCGGCCGAGATCTGGTACCTCTGGCACGACAACGCGGTCTACGTCGGCACCCGCCCGACCTCGTGGCGCGTGCGCCGCATCAAGGCCGGCCGCCCGCAGGCCAAGATCGCCGTCGGCTCGGTCGACGCGGCCTCCTTCATGGCCACCGGCTCGCTGGTGAGCGACCCGAAGATCGAAGCGCTGCTCATGCGGACCTTCGCCGAGAAGTACCCCGACGGCTGGACACAGCACGAGGAGAGTTTCCGCCAGGGGTTCAAGGATCGGACGCGGGTGATCGTGAAGTACGTGCCCACCCCCTGAGTCGGCACCCGGGACACGGAGCCGCGCCATCGCATGGACCGCATCGCCGCGCTCACCGCTCGGGCGGCGCGTCTGCGGGCGCACGTCGTCGGCATCGCCGCGGCGCAACTCTGCCACCTCGGCGGCTCGCTGTCCTGCGCCGACCTGATGGCGGCGCTGTTCTTCGACGTTCTGCAGCTCGACGACACCGCGCGGCGGCGCCGCGACCGGTTCCTGCTCAGCAAGGGGCACGCCGTGCACATCCTCCACGCCTGCCTCGCCGAGCGCGGCCTGATCGATCCGGCCGAGTTGCCGCGGAGCGGCCAGCTCGGCAGCCGGTTGGGCGGGCATCCGACCATGCGCGCCCCGGGCATCGAGCTCGCGACCGGCTCCCTCGGGCACGCGCTGTCGGTCGGGCTCGGCATCGCGATGGCGGAACAGCTCGACGGCTCGCCGTCGCGCACCGTGGTGCTGCTCGGCGACGGCGAGTTGCAGGAGGGCACGGTGTGGGAAGCGGCGCTGTGCGCGCCGCGCTTCCGCGTGCCCAACCTGCTGGCGATCGTCGACTACAACCGCTTCCAGTCCGCCGGCGCCGTCGACGAGGTCCTGCCGCTCGAGCCGCTGGCCGACAAGTGGCGGGCCTTCCGCTGGCGGGTGCGCGAGATCGACGGCCACGACATGGCGGCGGTCTGCGCCGCGCTCGACGCGGCGCCGGCCGCCGACGCGCCGACGGTGCTGATCGCCCACACCGTGAAGGGCAAGGGCGTGCCCGGCGTCGAGGGCACGGCGCGCGCCCACTACACGCGGCTCAGCGACGAGGAAGCGGCGCGCGCCTATGCGGCGCTGGGAGCGACGCCGTGAGCCTCGGCGGCTATCGCACCGCGCTGGCCGGCATGCAGGTGGTGGGCGAGCTCGCCGCCGCCGATCCGCGCGTCGTGCTGGTGTCGCAGGACTTCGGCCCGGTGCGCGGCTTCACCGATCGCTTCCCCGACCGCCACTTCGACGTCGGCATCAGCGAGGAGAACCTGATCGGCGTCGCCGCCGGCCTCGCCCACGCCGGCAAGCTGCCCTTCGTCCTCGGCATGGCGCCGTTCGTCTCGATGCGCGGCTTCGAGCAGATCCGCGACGACTGCGCCTACAACCGCAACCCGGTGAAGCTCGTCGCCCCCTTCGCCGGCCTCGAGGCCGGCGCCTGGGGCGCGACCCACCACGCCATCGAGGACATCGCCCTGCTGCGCACCGTCCCCGGCCTGACGATCCTCTCCCCCGCCGATCCCGACGAGAGCCAGCGCGCGATCCGCGCCGCGGCGGCGATCGACGGTCCGGTGTACCTGCGCATCGGCGCCCTGCGGCCGATCGCCGGCTACGCCGCGCCGTTCATCCCCGGCGAGATCGTCACGCTGCGCGACGGCGACGACGCGGCCATCCTCGCCACCGGCGGCTGCGTCGCGACGGCGCTGGCGGCGCACGACGCCCTGCGCGCCGGCGGCGCCAGCGCCCGGGTGCTCAACGTGCACACGCTCAAGCCGCTCGACCGCGCCGCCGTCGCGCGCGCGGCGCGCGAGACCGGACGGCTGGTCACCGTCGAGGAGCACTTCATCGACGGCGGTCTGGGCGGCGCCGTCGCCGAGATCCTCGCCGAGACCGGCGCCGCCCGCCTGCGCCGCGTCGGCGTCCGCGACCGCTTCTGCACCGAGGTCGCCCCGTACCCCGAGCTGCTGCGCCTGCACGGCATCGATGCCGAGGGCGTCGTCGCCGCGGTGCGCGAGCTCCTCGACGACTGAACGGCCCAGCAGTACAGGCGGCGTCGCGAGGGCGAGGGACTGTGCGCCAGATCAGGCGCCGAACCGGAGGCAAACCGGTCGGTGTTGTCGAGGATTCGGCAACGAAGAGCTGGCGCACGAGACCCGCCCGCAGCGGCCGACCTGTTTGTCAACGGGCTGCTACGCGAACTGGAACGCGACCTTGATGCAGCCGGTGCGCTTGCGGATGGCGGTCAGGAAGGCGTCCCGCCAGTCCGCGAGGCCGTAGCGGTGGGTGACCAGGAAGGCGAGGTCCACCTCGCCGGCGGCGCAGAGGTCGATGTAGTGCTCGATGGCGTGCTTACGGACGCCGCGGAACTCCTCGACGCCGAAGGCGTTGGAGCCGACGACGCGCAGCTCCTTGAAGTAGAGCGGCGTCCACTCGAAGCGCTTCGGCGCCTCGACGCCGATGATCGACAGGATGCCGCGCGGCCGCACCAGGCGCAGGCCGATCTCGATCGTGTCCGGCGAGCAGATCGAGTCGTAGACGGCGTCGACGCCGCCCGCCAGCATCGGCAGCCCGTGCCAGCGCGACCCCCACGGCCGCGCCCCGGTGAGGCGGGCGATCGTGGCGATGATCTCCTTGCCCTTGCGGCTGGTGATCACCTCGCTGGCGCCGAGCCGGCGCGCCGCCTCCTCCTGCTGCGGATAGCGGGCGATGACGACGATGCGCGCCTTCGGTCTCACCACCTTCACCGCCGCCACCGCCGCCAGGCCGATGGTGCCGGCGCCGTACACCAGCACCGTCGGCTCGTCGCCTTCGGGCGGATCCTTGACCACCGCGTGGAACGACACCGCGAACGGGTCGGCGAGCACCGCCTGCTCGTCGCTGACGCTGACGGGCAGCGGAAACACCTGGCTCTCGTGCAGCGCGACGCGCGCCGCGTAGGCGCCGGGGGCGTCGTTGCAGTTGCCGAGGTGCAGGCCGGCGCGCAGGCCGCCGGAGTCGAAGTTGTGGCAGATCGAGAGATTGCCCTCGGCGCAGGACGGACACAGCGGCGTGATGCCGCGCGGCGCGCAGGAGAGCCATGGATTGATGGCGACGCGATCGCCGGGCTTCACCCGGCTGACGCCGGCGCCGACCTCGGCGACGACGCCGCACGTCTCGTGACCGAGGACGTGCGGGAACGAGATGATGCCGGAGATCGGGTTGTCGAAGTGGCCCTTGAGCAGGAGTTGCTTCTGGTCGCTGCCGCAGATGCCGGTCAGGGTCGGCCGCACCACCACCCAGTCGTCGCCGCGCAGGCGCGCCTCGGGAATGTCGGCGAGCTGCACCGGGGCGTAGCCGGCGATGAACGCCCGGTAGGAGAACAGCCCGAGCGTGCGCGTGAGGATGATCTTCGGAATGTTCATCTCGAACTGTAGAGCCTGCATCGACATCTCCTTGCCGCGTCGCCCCGTCATTCCGCCCGGCGGCGGGAAAAGCAACGACCGCGGCGCGCGGCCCGCTGGCGGACCCGGCTAACGCGGCGGGCCGCCCGCCCGCGTGTCCAGCGCGGTCCGATCGCGGGCGTAGTGGTAGCGGATCTGCGCCTCGCCGTACCGATGGACGCGCCCGATCGGACAGGCATCGCGCACCGCCAGCCACAGCGGCCAGGTCGCCCCGATGTCGTCCCGTCCCTGCTGCGCGGCGCGGGCGCGGGCGAAGGCCGGCGCGCAGGTCGCCGCGCAATGCGCGCACGGCGGGGACAGCGGCGGCGCGGCCGCCGGTCCAGCGATGTCGAGCACCGCCGCGGCGCGCAGCGCGAACCACGGCCCGTACACCGGATGGACGTTGAGCCCCACCGGCGACAGCGGCGCCAGCCCGGCGCGGTCCGCCAACCCCTGGATGGCCAGGCGGGGCGGCGGGTCGTGCGCCCAGCGCACCGCGTGGCGGACGCCGAGGGCGGCGAGCGCCGGGAGCACGGCGGCCTCGACGTAGCGCTCGAGCGGATCGGCGGCGGCGCGCAGCGCCGCGTCCTTCCGCCAGGCGGCGACGAACGGCGCCCACAGGGCGCGGGTGTTGCCGATCAGCAGGCCGAGCGGGTCGCCACGGCCGAGGTCGGGCAGCGACGCCGCGGCGGTGTCGGGGCCCGCGGCGGCGAACGGATGGACGATGTCGAGCCCGTGCGGCCGCAGCCGCGCCGCCAGCGCGGTCGTCAGCGACCGCCAGTCCTCGCCCGCGCGCATCGTCCCCAGGCTAGCCCGGATGATTCATGAATTCGCTACTGCGAGCGCCGATCGCACGCCAGCTCCGGCCGTGCCCGCTCCGCCCGCCACGACAGACGGTCGAGTCTGCCTGCGTCGGTCGTCGCCGCGCGGGACCGGATCCGCGCCCTCGCGGCGCTCCCGCGACGCGAATCCATGGGTGATCCGGGCTCGCAAATGCCTTCTCCAAACGGGGCGCCTGCGGTAGGGTCGCGGCGATGGATACGCCGGTCCGCATCCCCGGGGCGCCGCCGGAGTGGCTGGTGTGGAACGAGCCGACGCGCTGTCCCTATCTCCCCGCCCAGACCGCGCACCTGCCGCTGCGCCTGCCGATGCGGCGGCTGAAGCCGGCGGAGCTCTCGGCCCGCCTGGCGGAGGGCGACCGGCGGCAGGGGCTGCTGCTCTATCGGCCGACCTGCTCGAGCTGCTCCGCCTGCCAGGCGATCCGGCTCGACGTGCAGGAGTTCGCCCCCAGCGCCACGCACCGTCGGGTCCTGCGGCGCGGCGACGACCAGCTCGAGATGCTGATCGGCCGACCGTCGATCACGGAGGAGAAGGTGGCGCTCTACAACCGCCACAAGCTGGAGCGCGGCCTGACGACCAGCGACGGACTGATCGATGCCGAGGGCTACGAGCAGTTCCTCGCCGAGAGCTGCACCGACACGATCGAGATCCGCTACCTGCTCAACGGCCTGCTGCTCGGGGTGGCCATCACCGACCGCGCCGCCGACGCGCTCTCGGCCGTCTACTGTTTCTACGACCCGTCCTTCTCCCGCCTCGGCCTCGGCACCTACTCGGTGCTGAAACAGGTCGCGCTCTGCCGGCAATGGGGACTGCGCTACCTGTACCTCGGCCTCTACGTCGCCGGGAACCGCGCCATGGCCTACAAGGCGCGCTACCTGCCGCACCAGCGCCTGATCGATGGGGCGTGGCGGCGATTCGATGCGGAACGCAAGACGAAACACGCGCATGACCGCGCATGAACGCCACGGCGCATCGGCGCGCCGTCGTGGTCACGCGTCATGTCCATTGGAGCACAGATGACTGAGCAGAACGCGACGGATCTCCCGTTCCACCTGCGGGGCAATTATGCGCCGGTCACCGAGGAACGCACCGTTTGCGACCTCCAGGTGGAGGGCGCGATCCCGCCGGCGCTGCGCGGCGTGTACATGCGCAACGGGCCGAACCCGAAGTCGGGGTACTCGCCGCACTGGTTCGTCGGCGATGGCATGCTGCACGGGGTGCGCCTCGAGAACGGGCGCGCGCAGTGGTACCGCAACCGCTACGTGCGCACGCGCACCTTCACCGAGGGCGCCGAATTCGTGGACGCCAACGGCACCGTCGACCGCACCGCCGGCGTGAACAACACCAACGTCGTCCAGCACGCCGGCCGCGTCCTGGCGCTGGTCGAGAGCTCGTACCCGATCGAGGTGAGCCGCGAGCTCGACACCATCGGGCTCTGCGATTTCGGCGGCCGTCTCACCACCGCCTTCACCGCCCACCCCAAGCCCTGCCCGGTGACCGGCGAGCTGCATTTCTTCGGTTACGCCTTCCTGCCGCCGTTCCTCACCTACCATGTGCTCGATCGCGCCGGCGCGCTGGTGAAGAGCGAGGTGATCGAGGTGCCGGGGCCGACGATGATCCACGACTTCGCCATCACCGACCGGCACGTCGTCTTCATGGACCTGCCGGTGGTGTTCGACCTCGAGCTGGCGATGCAGAACCGCCTCCCCTATCGCTGGAGCGACGACTACGGCGCGCGGCTCGGCGTCATGCCGCGCGGCGGCGGCAATGCCGACGTGCGTTGGTTCGCGATCCAGCCCTGCTACGTCTTCCACCCCCTCAACGCCTACAGCGAGGGCGATGCCGTCGTCATGGACGTCGCGCGCTATCCCGAGCTCTGGCGCGGCGGTCCGGAGGGCATCTCCACGGCGACGTTGTGGCGCTGGACCATCGACCTCGCCGCCGGCCGCGTCGACGAACGGCAGCTCGACGACCGCGCGGTCGAGTTCCCGCGCGCCGACGATCGCCGCAGCGGCCTGCGCCACCGCTACGGCTACGCCGCCGGCAACGTGTTCGAGGGCGACGACGACCGCAGCCAGCGCTGCATGCTGGTGAAGTACGACCTACAGACCGGCGGCGCCCGCAGCCACGAATTCGGCCTCGGGCGGACGCCCAGCGAGGGCGTCTTCGTGCCCGCCTCGGCCAACGCCGGCGAGGACGAGGGATGGGTGGTGCAGTTCGTCTACGACGCGGCGCGCGATGCCAGTGACCTCGTCATCCTCGATGCGTCCGACCTGCGCCCGACCGCCTCCGTCCATCTGCCGTGCCGCGTCCCCTACGGCTTTCACGGGAACTGGATCGCGGATTGATCCGACGAGGCGCGCGAGGGCGCGCGGCGGCGCTCGTGCTCCAGCAGCCAGCGCTTGCGTTCGAGGCCGCCGGCGTAGCCGGTCAGGCTGCCGTCGGCGCCGATCGCGCGGTGGCAGGGAATGATCAGCCAGATCGGGTTGGCGCCGTTGGCGGCGCCGACGGCGCGCACCGCGGTGGGCGCGCCGATGGCCCGCGCCAGCGCGCCATAGGTCGTCGTGTGGCCGAACGGGATGCGGCGCAGCGCGCTCCACACGGCGCCCTGGAATGCCGTTCCGCCCGGGTCGATCGCGACGTCGTCGAGGGCGGCCGGGTCGCCGGCGAAGTACGCCGTCAGGCGCGCCTGCAGGCCACCCCCCGCCGCGCGGCGTCGTTCGATGGCGCCGAGGCGGCGGACCAGGCGCGCCTCCATCGTCGCCCACCCGTCGCGGAAGGCGAGCGCGAGCAGCATCCCGTCGCGGCTCGCGCCGGTGACGGCGCCGAGCGGCGTGTCGTACTCGTGGATGTCGATGGCCGTCATGCCGATCTCCTCTGCGTCGCTCGCTGGTTTCGCTGGGCGCTCGCCGCCCACAGGTGAACCGCCGCGTAGGCGCGCCACGGCCGCCAGGCATCGGCGGCGCGCGCCAGCGCCGCGGCGCTGACGCCGCCCAGCGCCTGCCGCAGCACCAGATCGCCGTGCGGGCACGCGTCGGGTTCGCCGAGGCCGCGCATGGCGATGTACTGGGCCGTCCACTCGCCCACCCCCGGCAGGGCCCGCAGGCGGGCGACGGCCTCCTCGAGGCCGCGGGCGGCGTCGAGTCGCAGGCGGCCGTCGGCGACGGCGCGCGCCAGTCCCTGCAGCGCCGCCGCGCGCGCCCCGGGCATGCCGATGCCGGCGAGATCGGCGGCGGCGAGCGCGGCGGGCGTCGGGAAGAGATGGGTGAGGTCGGCGGCGAGGTCGACGCGCGCGCCGCAGCGCGCCACCAGGCGCCCGATCAACGTCGTCGCGCCGGCGACCGAGATCTGCTGGCCGACGATGCCCCGCACCGCGATCTCGAACGGATCCCACGCCCCCGGCACGCGCAGCCCGGGGCGCGCCGCGACCAGGGGCCGCAGGCGGGGATCGGCGCGCAGGTGGGCGTTGATCGACAGCGGGTCGGCGCCGAGGTCGAACAGCCGCCGCACCCGTTCGACCACCGGCAGCAGGGCGGCGCCGTCGCCGGGCCAGAGGCGCACCACCAGTGCCGATGCGCCGGCGACGGGGGCGACCTCGAGCCAGCCGACGGTCTCGCCGATCCGCACGCTGCGGCGGTAGACGTCGCCGGCGACCGATTCGACCCCGGGCGTCGCGCGCGCGGCGAGGAACGCCAGCAGCCCCGGCCAGTCGAGCGGCGGCCGGTAGGGGACGCGCAGCGCCAGGCCGGCGCGCTCGCGCAGCGACGCCGCCCACGCCACCGACTGCTGGCGCAGCGCGCGGGGCGCGGCGCCGAAGCGCTGGCGCACGGCATGATTGAACTGGCGCACGCTCTGGAACCCCGCGGCGGTGGCGATGTCGATCATCGGCAGCGACGTCTGGTCGATCATCGCCCGCGCCGCCTGCAGGCGCTGGGCGCGCGCCACCGCCGCCGGCGAGGCGCCGAGGTGCTGGTCGAAGAGACGTCGCAATTGGCGCTCGCCGACGCCGAGGCGGGCGGCGAGCGCAGCGACCCCGCCGCCGTCGAGCGCGCCGTCGCGGATCAGGCGCAGCGCCCGCGACACCGCCGCCGAGCTGCCGAGCCAGGCCGGCGTGCCGGGCGAGGTCTCCGGCCGGCAGCGCTTGCAGGGCCGGAATCCCGCCGCCTCGGCCGCCGCGGCGCAGGCGTAGAGCTCGATGTTGGCGCGCAGCGGCGTGGGCGCCGGGCAGATCGGCCGGCAGTAGACGCCGGTGGTGCGCACGCCGACGAAGAAGCGGCCGTCGAAGCGGCGATCGCGCGCCCGCAGCGCCCGGTAGCAGGCGGTGGGATCGAGTGCCATGGCGCGACGTGTAGCACGGCCGACCGCGGCGGACTCGCAACGAACGGACGCCGACGTCCGGGCGCCCGACCGCGTGCCCCGCCGCGGGCGATGGAGTTTTCCTTCTGCGCTTCTTGATCGCCCGCCAGCGCGCTACAGTGCGTCCGACCTGGAGGTGGCATGGCGGACGCACGGGACTTCGACCAGCTCTGCATCAACACCATCCGGACCCTGGCGATGGACGCGGTGCAGCAGGCGAGCTCGGGGCATCCCGGCACGCCGATGGCGCTGGCGCCGGTGGCCTACGGTCTGTGGCAGCGCTACCTGCGCTTCGACCCGGCCGATCCGATCTGGCCCAATCGCGACCGCTTCGTGCTGTCGAACGGGCACGCCTCGATGCTGCTCTACAGCCTGCTCCACCTCACCGGCGTGCAGGCGGTGGATCCGCGCTACGAGGTGCTCGGCCGCCTCTCGGTGACCCTCGACGACATCAAGAGCTTCCGCCAACTGGGCTCCAAGTGCGCCGGACACCCCGAGTACCGCTGGACCTCCGGCGTCGAGACGACCACCGGCCCGCTCGGCCAGGGCATCGCCAACAGCGTCGGCATGGCGATCGCCGGCCGCTGGATGGCGGAGCACTTCAACCGCCCCGGCTTCACCATGTTCGACTTCAATGCCTACGCGATCTGCGGCGACGGCTGCCTGATGGAGGGCATCAGCCACGAGGCGGCCTCGCTCGCCGGCCACCTCGGCCTGTCGAATCTCTGCTGGATCTACGACAACAACCACATCACCATCGAGGGCAACACGAGGCTGGCGTGCAGCGACGACGTCGCCGCCCGCTTCATGGGCTACGGCTGGAACGTGCAGCGGGTCGGCGACGCCAACGACCTCGATCTCATCAGCCCGGCGTTCGAGCACTTCCTCCACACCAACGACCGCCCGACCCTGATCATCGTCGACAGCCACATCGGCTGGGGCGCGCCGTCGAAGCAGGACACCAGCGCCGCCCACGGCGAGCCGCTCGGCGAGGACGAGATCCGCGGCGCCAAGCGCCGCTACGGCTGGCCCGAGGACGCCAAGTTCCTGGTCCCGGACGGCGTCCGCGAGCACTTCGCCGCCGGCATCGGCGCCCGCGGCGCCGCCCTCCGCGCCAAGTGGCAGGCGATGTTCGCCGAGTACGCCACCCAGTATCCGGAGCTCGCCGACCAGATCGAACGCATGCAGCGGCGCGAGCTGCCGGACGGCTGGGACAGGGACCTGCCGACCTTCCCCGCCGATGCGAAGGGGCTCGCCAGCCGCGATGCCAACGGCACGGTGCTCAACGTGGTGGCGCGGAGCGTGCCGTGGCTGATCGGCGGCGCCGCCGACCTCGCGCCGTCGACCAAGACGCGCCTCACCTTCGACGGCGCCGGCGACTTCGAGGCCGGCCGCTACGACGGCCGCAATTTCCACTTCGGCATCCGCGAGCACGGCATGTCGGCCATCCTCAACGGCATGTCGCTGGCCAAGATCCGCCCCTTCGGCTCCGGCTTCTTCATCTTCACCGACTACGCGCGGCCGTCGATCCGCCTGGCGGCGTTCATGGAGCTGCCGGTCATCTTCATCTTCACCCACGACTCGATCGGCGTCGGCGAGGACGGCCCGACGCACCAGCCGGTGGAGCAGCTCGCCTCGCTGCGCGCCATCCCCAACCTGCTCACCATCCGCCCCTGCGACGCCAACGAGGTGGTCGAGGCCTGGCGGGTCATCCTGCCGCTGCGGCACGAGCCGGTGATGCTGGTGCTGTCGCGGCAGAATCTCCCCACCCTCGACCGCGCGCGCTACGGCGCCGCCAGCGGGCTGGCGCAGGGCGCCTACGTTCTCGCCGACCCGCCGCAGGGCGCGCCCGAGGTCCTGCTGCTGGCGACCGGCAGCGAGGTCGCGCTGTGCGTGGCCGCGCACGAGGAGCTGGCCCGGCGCGGCGTCCGCGCGCGCGTCGTCAGCATGCCGTGCTGGGAGCTGTTCGAGCGCCAGCCGCAGGCCTACCGCGACGCGGTGCTGCCGCCGACGATCACGGCGCGGGTCGCCGTCGAGCAGGCCTCGACGCTCGGCTGGGCGCACTACGTCGGCCTCACCGGGGCCATCATCGGCATGCGCACCTTCGGCGCCTCGGCGCCGCTGAAGGACGTGCAGAAGAAGTTTGGCTTCGAACCCGAGCACGTCGTGGAAGCCGCGCTCGCGCAACTGGGACGGACGATCTGACCACCCAGGGCGCGGCGGGCCTCCGTGACCCTCCGCGCTTCCGTGGCGGCATGGAGAGCGTATGTCACTGACCCAGCGACCGGAATGGAAGGCGCTCGTGGCGCATCACGCGCGGGTGCGCGACGTGCATCTGCGGCGGTTGTTCGCCGACGACCCGACACGCGGTGAGCGGCTCACCGCCGAGGGCGCCGGGCTGTTCCTCGACTATTCCAAGCATCGCGTCACCGACGAGACGCTGGCGCTGCTGCTGCGGCTCGCCGCGGCCTGCGGGCTCGAGGAGCGGCGGGCGGCGATGTTCCGCGGCGACAAGATCAACGCCACCGAGAAGCGCGCCGTGCTGCACGTCGCCCTGCGCGCGCCGCGCGGCAGCACCATCCGGGTCGACGGCGCCGACGTCGTGCCCGAGGTGCACGCCGTGCTCGACCGCATGGCCGCCTTCAGCGAGCGCGTCCGCTCCGGCGCCTGGACCGGCCACACCGGCAAGCCGATCCGCACCGTCATCAACGTCGGCATCGGCGGCTCCGACCTCGGCCCGGTGATGGCCTACGAGGCGCTGCGCCACTACAGCAAGCGCGATCTGACGTTCCGCTTCGTGTCGAACGTCGACGGCACCGATTTCGTCGAGGCGACGCGCGACCTCGACCCGGCCGAGACGCTGTGGATCATCTCCTCCAAGACCTTCACGACCCTGGAGACGATGACCAACGCCCACAGCGCGCGGAAGTGGACGCTGGCGGCGCTGCGCGACGACGCCGCCATCGCCCGGCACTTCGTCGCCGTGTCGACCAACGCCGAGGAGGTGTCGAAGTTCGGCATCGACACCGCCAACATGTTCGGCTTCTGGGACTGGGTCGGCGGCCGCTACTCGATGGACTCCGCCATCGGCCTCTCGACCATGCTGGCGGTCGGCGAGGACGCCTTCCGCGACCTGCTGGCCGGCTTCCACGCCATGGACGAGCACTTCCTCAGCGCGCCGCTGGATCGCAACCTGCCCGTCCTCATGGGGCTGCTGGCCGTCTGGTACACCGACTTCTTCGGCGCCCAGACGGTCGCCGTGCTGCCCTACGACCAGTACCTGAAGCGCTTCCCCGCCTACCTCCAGCAACTGACGATGGAGAGCAACGGCAAGCGCACGACGCTCGACGGCGTTCGCATCGACGACTACGAGACCGGCCCGATCTTCTGGGGCGAGCCCGGCACCAACGGCCAGCACTCGTTCTACCAGCTCATCCACCAGGGCACGAAGCTGATCCCCTGCGACTTCGTCGCCTTCGCCCACTCGCTCAATCCGCTCGGCGAGCACCACGATCTGCTCACCGCCAACGTCTTCGCCCAGGCCGAGGCGCTGGCGTTCGGCAAGACCGCCGACGAGGTGAAAGCCGACGGCGTGCCCGACTGGCAGGTGCCGTACCGCACCTTCGACGGCAACCATCCTTCGTCGGTGCTCATGGCGGAGCGGCTGACCCCCTTCGCGCTCGGCACCCTGGTGGCGCTGTACGAGCACAGCGTCTTCACCCAGGGCGTGATCTGGAACATCAACTCGTTCGACCAGTGGGGGGTCGAGCTCGGCAAGGTGCTCGCCAAGCGCATCATCCCCGAGCTGCAGAGCAACGCGAAACTGGCCCACGACAGCTCGACGAACGCGCTCATCGCTCGCTATCGGGCGCTCCGGACACGCCGATGACCGGCCGCTCCCCGACAGACGCCGGACACCGCCCCACCATGTCGCTGGAGGTCCTGAGCTGGACCGCGGGGGAGGTCGACGCCGCCGTGCTGCGGGCGCGTCTCGCAGCGGAGGGATGCGGCGCGGTCTTCGAATGGTCGGATCCGCCCGGCGCCGACTACCACCCGCACCACCACGATCACGACGAGAGCATCTGGATCGTGCGCGGCGAGATGACCTTCACGGCGCTCGGGCGCTCGCTGCGGCTGCGCGCCGGCGACCGCCTGATGCTGCCGCGCGGCACCGTCCACGGCGCACGCGCCGGCGCCGACGGCGCGACCTACCTGGTCGGCCAATACCCGCACTGAACGACCCGCTCTCCGTGTCGCGCTACGTCGTCTGGGGATCCGAGCTCTCGCCCTACACGCTCAAGCTGCGGGCCCTGCTGACCGCGGCGGCGATGCCCTACCGCGATCTGCCGGCGGAGGGCGGGCGGCTCGAGACCCTGCGCCTGCTCCGGCGCATCGAGCGCGGCAAGCGCCGGCGCGCCATCGAGCGCTGGCCGGCGCTCGACCCGCTCGACGAATACCCGCTGGTGCCGTTCCTGGTCGTCGACGAGACGCGCATCCTCTACGACTCGAGCGCCCTCGCCGGGTGGATCGACCACGTGCAACCGCCGCCGCGCGGACCGCTGGTGCCGGCGGACCCCGCGCTCGCCTTCGTCGCCCGCCTGATCGACGAAGCCTTCGACGAGGTCGGCCTGTACGTGGTGCACCACGCGCGCTGGGTGACGTCGGCGCGCACCAACGACGCCGGCGCGCGCCTGGCGCGCGAATTCGCCCCCCTGCTGCTGCCCGGCATGCAGGCGGCCTTCGCCCGCCGCTTCGCGCGGCGGCAGGTGCGCCGGCTGCCGTACCTGTTCAGCGTCGCGCCGCCGGGTTTCGCCATCGCCGGCCTGCCGCCCGAGCTGACGCCGCCCGCGCGCGCCGGCTTCCCGCCGACCCACGCGCTGCTCGACGAGCTGCGCGGCGCGCTCCTCGGCTGCGTCGAGGGCGTGCTGAGCCGGCAGCCCTTCCTGCTCGGGGACCGCTTCACCCTCGCCGACGCCAGCGTCTACGGCCAGCTCGGCATGAACCTCAAGGACCCCACCGCCGCCGAGGACATGCGCCGCCGCGCGCCGACCACCTACCGCTGGCTGTGCGGCATCCGCGACGGCCGGCATGCCGCGAGCGCCGGCGCGCTCGGGCTCGTCGAGGCGCTGCGACCGCTGCTCGAGCTCATCGACCGCACCTTCGTGCCCCTGATGGCGCAGAACGAAGCCGCCTACGAGCGCGCCCGCGCCGCCGGCGAGACGCGCTTCAACGAGCCGGCCTTCGACCGCGGCCGCGCCCTGTACGACGGCGCGCTGCTCGGGCACCCCTTTCGCGCGGTCGTGAAGACGTTCCAGGTCCGCGTCTGGCGCGAGATCCGGGCCGCCTGGTCGGCGCTCGATGGCGAGGCGCGCTCCCGGGTGCGCCAGGTGCTGCCGGACATTCCGGAAAGGGATTGATCGCGCCTTCGATGCCCTCACCCCTGGCAGACGAGCTCGCCCGCGCCGTGCTCGGCGAACCGGTGTACACCTCGCTCGAGGTCGCCGCCGCCGCCGGCGTGTCGCTCGACGAGGCGCGGCGCATGTGGCGGGCGATGGGCTTTCCGCCGGTGGCGGAGGACGAGCGCGTCTTCACCGCCGCCGACGTGGCGACGCTGACCGCGGCGCGGGCGCTGGTGGCGCGCCACGTCACCGCGCCCGAGGTCCTGCTGCAGCTCACGCGGGTGACCGGACAGGCCCTGTCGCGCATCGCCGAGGCGCAGGTGGCGGCGCGCCTGGACGGCGCGCTCGACGTCGCCGCCGTCGCCGCGCAGGCGCGCGCCGTCGAGCCGCTGCTCACCTACGTCTGGCGGCGCCACCTGGTGGCGGCGACGCTGCGAGCCGCCACCGTCGCCGCCGCCGACGGCGGGGCGCAGATCGTCGTCGGCTTCGCCGACCTGGTCGGCTTCACCGCCTTCAGCCAGCGGCGCGCCCCCGCGGAGCTGGCGGTGGCGGTCGATCGCTTCGAGGCCCTCGCCTACGAGCACATCCCGGAACGGGGCGGCCGGGTGATCAAGATGATCGGCGACGAGGTGATGTTCGCGGTCGACGACCCCGCGGCGGCGGCGCGCATCGCGCTGGCGCTGGTCGACGCCTGCGGCCGCGAGGCGCACCTCCCCGCCGTGCGCGTCGGTCTCGCCAGCGGTCCGGTGCTGGCATGGCAGGGCGATCTCTATGGGCCGACGGTGAACCTGGCGAGCCGCCTGGTGGACCTCGCCCGCCCGGGCACGGTGCTCGCCTCCGAGGAGTTGGGCGCCCAGCTCGCCGGACGCGACGACCTGTCCCTGCGCCGCATGGGCGGCGAACGCCTCAAGGGCATCGGCCGCGTCCGCCCGTGGGTCGTCCGTGAGAGACGGGCTTGATTCAGATGACGATCGGTGATGACTCGACGCCAGGGAGGAATCACCATGCGGATTCGATGGATCGGGCTGGTCGCCATGGGCGTGGCGTTGGCCGGCGCAGCGGCAGTGCAGGCGCAGAAGTGCGACGACTTCGACCCCTGCACCAGCAACGACATGTGCTCGAACGGCGAGTGCATGGGCACGCCGGGCGGTTCGGGTAGCTGCGACGACGGCAACGATTGCACCATCAACGATCGCTGCGACGCCTTCCTGGGGTGCACCGGCGACCCGGCGCCGAACGGAACGAGCTGCGCCGGCGGCTGCGGCACCTGTCAGGCGCTGTTCCCCGGGGCGCCGGCGACCTGCGGCGGCAAGCTCGCCGACAACGGCAAGGCCTGCGACGCCGGGTACGGACCCTGCATCGACGGCAGTTGTTTCATCCAGGGCGCGGGAGGCTTCACCATCGCCTTCTGCTTCCCGGCGCCGAAGGAATGCCCGGACGCCGGCAACTGCAAGGGCGCGTGCAATCCCAACACGGGCCGCTGCGACAACAACCTCTTGCGCTGCTTCGGCGACTGCGAGAGCTGTCAGCAGGGCCAGTGCGCGCCGGCCAATCAGGGAAAGGCGTGCGACGACTCCGACCCGTGCACGGCGCAGAGCAAGTGCGGCTCCTTCGAGGTCGGCGGCGCGCTGCGCGGCGTCTGCATCGAGGGCGCGCCGAGCGGCGACACGCCGACGCCGACGGTCACGGGGGGCGCCGCGACGGCGACCGTGCCGCCGACGGCAACGGCCACGATCGGTCCGCCGACGGCGACGCGCACCGCGGCGACACCGCCGACGCCGGGTCCGTGCGTCGGCGACTGCAATCACGACGGAACGATCGCCGTCAACGAGCTGATCACCGGCGTGAACATCGCCCTCGGCAACTCCGATGTCTCGACGTGTCGGTCGTTCGACACCAACGGTGACGGCTCGGTCGCGGTCAACGAGCTGATCGCGGGCGTCAACGCGGCGCTCAACGGCTGCGCCGCCTGAGGCCGGGGCGGCGTGCGGGGGCGCGCCGTGCGGGCGCGCCCCCCGTTCGCTCAGGCCGCCTGCGGCAGGCGGGGCGAACCACCGTGGCGATCGGCGCGCAGCAGGCGCGCCCGCAGCGCCTGCGGGTCGACGCCGAAGTGGCGGCAGATCGGCACGAAGCTGAGCGACCAGCTCTCGTCCTCGCCCTCGATCCAGCGTCGCGCCTCGCCCCGCAGCGCGTCGGCGGCAGGACCGTGCGCGCTGAGGCGCAGGTCGTTGCAGGCGCAGGCCAACACCTCGATCATCAGTCGTTCCTCGGGCGCCAGGTCGCGGTCGCCCGCCAGCAGCCCCATTGCCGCCGGCTCGTGCGTTCTCTCATGAGTCATAGGCACCGTGACCATAGCCGGCCGCGGTGACAAGGCGGTTGCGCGGCGATGAAAGCTTGGTGACGCGCCGCGGCATGGACGGCGCCGGCGACCGCTATTCGACGACGCCGTAGGCGCGATGGTCGCCGCGGCGGCCGCGCACCTCGGCGACGACGCCGCGCAGCGTCTCGAGAAACTCCGGGATCACGCCGGCGTGCGCCGCGTTGACCGTGCAGTGCAGGCTCGGCGGCGGCTGTTGCTGATCGACGACCCAGCCGCGCGCCGCCAACGCCGCGCCGACCGCGAACGGATCGACGTCGTCGAACGTGAACGCCACCAGCGTCGCCGCCGGCGCGCCGAGCACGCGCGCGCCGGGAATGGCGCCCAGGCCCGCGATCAGCTCCTCGGTGGCGGCGCGCGCGGCGCGGGTCAGGCGCAGGTAGCCCGCCTCGCCGAGGTACTGCAGCACCGCCCAGGCGGCGGCGATCGGGCCGCCGCTCCTGGTCCCGAGCACGCCGGAGCTGCCGTAGAGGCCGCCGAGCCAGTTGTCGGTGACGAAGGTCTGGTCCTTCCGCAACGCCCGGTTGCGATGGACGAGCACCGAGGCGCCCTTCGCCGTGTAGCCGTACTTGTGCAGATCGACGGAGATCGAGGTCACGCCGGGAACGCGGAAGTCGAACGGCGCGATCGGATGCCCCAGGCGTTCGAGCATCGGCAGTGTGATGCCACCCATGCAGGCGTCGACGTGGCAGTTGAGGTCGCGCGCCGCCGCCAGCGCCGCGATCTCGGCGATCGGGTCGACGACGCCCTGCGGGTAGGCGGGCGCCGAGGCGACCAGCAGCACCGTGTTTGGGGTGATCGCCGCCGCCATCGCGGCCGCGTCGGCGGTGAAATCGGCGCCCACCGGCACGCGCACCGAGCGCACGTCGAAGTAGGCCGCGCCCTTCTCGAACGCGGCGTGGGCACTGGTCGGCAGCACCATCTCGGGCGCCGTGATGCCGCGGGCGCGGCCGCGCGCGCGCGCCGCCTTCACCGCCAGCAGGATGCTCTCGGTGCCGCCGCTGGTCATGAAGCCGGCCGCCTGCGGGCCGCCGTGCAGCAGGTCGGCGATCATCGCCACGACGTCGGCCTGCATGCGCCGCAGGCTGGGGAAGGCCTCGACGTTGAGGGCGTTGGCCGACTGGAAGCGCCCCAGCGCCTCGGTCGCCAGGGCCAGCACGTCGGCGCCGGCGTGATAGGCGAGGCTGAAGGCGCGGCCCGATTTCCAGTCGACGTCCTGCGCCTGCATGGCGGCGAGCTGGTCGAGGAGCTGATCGGCGGCGACGCCCTCGGGAGGCAGTTTCATCGGATTCCTTCAGCACAGCGGCGGACGTCGTGCCAGCCGGTCGCCGCGGCGCGACAGGCCGGCGGGGTGGAACCGCGGCACGGTCTGTGTTCAATGGTCGGTCGATGAACGCTCCCCTCGACACCAGCAAAGCCGCGGCGGCGATGCTGCGCGAGGTCCTCACCGCCGACGAGCGCCGGGCGCTGCGGCGCATCGACCCGCTGGCGTCGGCGTGGATGGTCGCCTCGAACTGGCTGCTGGTGTTCGCGGCGATGGCGCTGGTGGCGTGGGCGCCGAATCCGCTCACCATCGTCGTCGCCCTGTTCGTGATCGGGGCCCGTCAGCTCGGGATGGCGATCGTGATGCACGAAGCGGCGCACCGGACGCTGTTCCGCGACCGGCGCCTGAACGACTGGGTCGGCAACTGGCTCGCCGCCTATCCGGTGTGGGCCGAGGTGGCGCCGTACCGCGCCTACCACCTGCAGCACCACAGCCGCACCGGCACCGACCAGGACCCCGACCTCGGCCTGGCGGCGCCGTTCCCGATCACCCGCGCCAGCTTCCGCCGCAAGCTGTGGCGCGACCTCAGCGGCCGGACCGGCTGGAAGCAGGCGCGCGCCGTGTTCCGGCGCGACGTCGGCTGGTCGGGAGGGCGCAACCAGCGCTCGCTCGGAATGAACGCGGGGGAGCAGCCCGACGTCGGCTGGCACAAGCTGGTGCCGGTGGCGAGCACCAACGCGGCGCTGTTCGCGCTGCTCGCGATCGCCGGTCATCCGGCGCTGTACCTCTTGTGGGTGGGCGCCTGGCTGACCACCTACCGCCTCGTCACCCGCATTCGCTCGATCGCCGAGCACGGCATGGTACCCGATCGCCACGACCCGCTGCGCAACACCCGCACCACCCTGGCGCGCTGGTGGGAGCGGCTGCTGGTCGCCCCCAACCGGGTGAACTTCCACCTCGAGCACCACCTGCTGATGACCGTGCCGCACCACAACCTGCCGCGCCTGCACCGGCTGTTGCGCCAGCGGCAGGCCATCGACGAGCGCTGTCTGACGCGCGGCTACCTCGAGGTGCTGCGACTGGCGACGGCGCGCGGTCAGGCTTCCGCCGGCTCGTCGCGGCCGTAGGTCGCCGCCAGCTCGGCGAGCGCCTCGGCGTGCGCGGCGCCGAGCTCGCCGTCGCGCAGGCGCCAGCGCCAGTTGCCCTCCGCTCGTCCCGGGGTGTTCATCCGCGCCTCGCTGCCGAGGCCGAGCACGTCCTGCGCCGGAACGATGGCGGTGTCGGCGACCGACGCCATCGCCAGCCGGATGAGGTGGCCGACGATCGCGTCGGCCGAGCGGCGCCCGAGGTAGCGCAGCGTCGCCTGGCGCAGCTCCGGCGGCGCGGCCGCGAACCAGCCGGCGGCGGTGTCGTTGTCGTGGGTGCCGGTGTAGACGACGCTGTTGGCGTCGTAGTTGTGCGGCAGGTCGCGATTGCGGGCGTCGCCGCCGAAGGCGAACTGCAGCACGCGCATGCCGGGGAGGGTGAATTGCTGGCGCAGCGCGTCGACCGCCGCGGTGACGACGCCGAGATCCTCGGCGACGATCGCCAGCTCGCCGAGCGCGGCGCGCGCCGCCTCGAGAACGGCCGCGCCGGGCGCCGGGTGGTAGGCGCCGTTCACCGCGGTGGTCTCGCCGGCCGGCACCACCCAGTAACGGGTGAAGCCGATGAAATGGTCGACGCGCACCGCGTCGCAGGCGCGCAGCGCGGCGCGCAATCGGGCGATCCACCACGCGAAGCCGTCCGCCACATGGGCGTCCCAGTCGTACAGCGGATTGCCCCAGAGCTGGCCGGTGGCGCTGAAGTAGTCGGGCGGCACGCCGGCCACCGCGATCGGCGCACCGGCGGCGTCGAGCTGGAACAGGTCGCGGTGCCCCCAGACGTCGGCGCTGTCGCCGGCGACGAAGATCGGCAGGTCGCCGAGGATGCGGATGCCCCGCGCCGCCGCCGCGGCGCGCACGCCATCCCACTGGCGGAAGAAGAGGTACTGCAGCGCCGCGTGCTCGGCGATCGCGCCCTCCAGGCGCGCCTGCCAGCGGCGCAGCGCCCCGGCATCGCGTCGCGCGAGCTCCGGCTCCCACTGCTGCCACGGGGCGCCGCCGTGCGCGTCCTTGGCGGCCATGAACAGCGCGAAGTCGTCGAGCCAGGCGGCCTCGGCGGCGCGAAAGCGGGCGCACGCGCTGGCGAGATCGGCGACCGCGCCGGCGGCGAGCCGGCGGGCGGCGCGGCGCAGCAGCGGCTGCTTGCGAGCGATGACCGCGCCGTAGTCGACGCGCTCGCCGCGGCTCGCCGCCGACGCCGCTTCGTCCGCGGTCAGCAGGCCGTCGGCCACCAGGCCGTCGAGGCTGATGAGCAGCGGGTTGCCGGCGAAGGTCGAGGGGCTCTGGTAGGGCGAGTCGCCGACGCTGGTCGGTCCGAGCGGCAGCACCTGCCACCAGCGCTGGCCGGCGGCGGCGAGGAAGTCGAGGAAGCGCAGCGCGCCGGCGCCGAGGTCGCCGACGCCGTGCGGCGCCGGCAGCGACGTCGGATGCAGGAGCACCCCGCTGGCGCGCGGGAGGCGCACGCGGTCAGCCTCGCGGCGGCTGCGGCGTGAAGCGGCACGGCATGCGCTTGATGCCGTGGATGAAGGCGGAGAGGAGCATCGCCGGCTCGCCGCTGATCTCGATGTCGGGCAGGCGGCGGAACAGCTCCTCGAACATCACCGCGATCTCGCGCCGTGCCAGGTTGGCGCCGAGGCAGAAGTGCGGCCCGCCGGCGCCGAAGCCGACGTGCTCGTTCGGCTCGCGGGCGATGTCGAAGCGGTAGGGATCGGGAAACTTCGCCGCATCGCGGTTCGCCGAGTTGTACCACATCACCACCTTCTGCCCGGCGGCGATCGGCTGCCCGCCGAGCTCGGTGTCGCGCGCAGCGGTGCGGCGGAAGTGGATCACCGGCGTCGCCCAGCGCACGATCTCCTCGACCGCCGTGGCCTTGTGGCGCTCGAAGTCGTTCTGCCACCTGCGCCGCTCGTCCGGCCAGTCGGTGAGCGCCTTCATGCCGTGGCTGATGGCGTTGCGCGTCGTCTCGTTGCCGGCGGCGACGAGGAGGATGAAGAAGGAGCCGAACTCCTGCTCGCTCAGGCGCTGGCCGTCGACCTCGGCGTGCATCAGCGCCGAGGTGATGTCGTCGCGCGGGCTCGCCAGACGCTCGCCGCCGAGCGCCTGCGCGTACTGGAACAGCTCCATGCCAGCCGACATCAGCTCCGGGATGGTGGTCGCGAACTCGGGATCGCCGACGCCGAGGATGGTGTTGGTGAGCTCGTAGATGCGCCGATAGTCGGCGGGCGGGATGCCCATCATCTCGCAGATGATCTCGAGCGGCAGCGCGGCGGCGACGTCGTTGACGAAGTCGCACTCGCCGCGCGGCGCGACGCGGTCGACGATCGCCGCCGCGCGCTGGCGCACCATCTCCTCGACCCGGCCGACCATGCGCGGGGTGAAGCCCTTGTTCACCAGCAGGCGCAGCTTGGTGTGGCGCGGCGCGTCCATGTTGATCATCGAGCCGAAGAATTCGAGCAGCTCGACCGGCAGATCGCCGATGTTCGATCCCTGGCCGGACACGAACACCTCGGGCGTCCGGCTCACCGTCCACAGCTCCTCCCAGCGGGTGACCGCCCAGAAGCCCGGACCCTTGGGAATGCCGGGGTACTCGAACTCCTCGTGCCAGGACACCGGCCGCTCGGCGCGCAACGTCGCGAAGGCGCCGTCGCGTTCCGGCTCCGGCAGCATCCAGAACGTCTGGTCGGCGAGGCGGATGTCGTCGAGAGCGAGGGAGGTCGTGGGCGTGCGCTGCATGGCCGGTTCTATAGCCGGACGCCGGCGCGAGTGCATTCCCCAACGCGGGTGGTCAGGGGGGACGGCCACGTCGGCGTCCCGACTCAGCCTGGGGTGTCGTCTGATGCCAGCGTCGCGGCGATGAGCAGGACCAGGGCGATCCAGATGAGGTCGGAGAGCAGGAGGTGGACGATCTGGATGGGGATCGGCGCCAGCAAGTAGACGTTGAGCGCGCCGAGCAGGAGCTGGGCGACCCAGAGCAGCGCCACCGCACCCCCCAGGCGGCGGACGCTGTCTGCCGGCGTCGCCCGCGCGGCGGCGAGCGCGGCCGCGAGCACGCCGGTGCCGACGGCGAGGGCGAGCAGCGGGTGGTAGATGCGCAGGCGGACGAACAGATGGGCGCTCTCGGAGAAGGTCATCGCCTCGCCCTCGGCCAGCGAGCCGACCGGGAAGAGCGTGTCGCCGAGCGCGGTGACGGCGCCGCTGACGCCGAGCACCAGCACGCCGGCGGCGGCGGCGACGAGTCCGGCGGCGAGACCGCGCCGGCCGCGGATCCGCGGCGGCGCGCCGCCCGACGACCACCAGGCGGTGAGCGCCAGGGCGGCGACGAGCAGGAAGGTGTTGACGAGGTGGCCGGCCACCCACCAGCCGCGGGCGACGCGGGTGTCGTCGGCGACATAGCGCAGCAGCACCAACCCGGCGCCGATCGCCGCCTCGCTGACCATGAACGCCGCGGCGTATGCGGCGCCGCGGCGGACGACGTGGCGCGGTGGGTAGCGGCGCCAGGCGCCGATCAGCAGTCCGCCGACCAGCAGCAGGGCGATGCCGCTGCTCAGCCGGTGGCTGAGCTCGATCAGCGTCTGGAGCGCTGGGTCGCGCGGCAGGACCTCGCCGTTGCACAGCGGCCAGTGGGCGCCGCAGCCGGCGCCGGAACCGCTGGCGCGCACGTAGGCACCGAGCAGGATGACGGCGAGATTGACGGCGAGAACCGCCCAGGCGTAGCGGGCGAAGCGCGCCGCGGGCGCGGCGACCGCGCCCGGCGACGCCAGCGCCACATCGGCGGTTCGCGACATCACGCGCTCACGGGCGCGGCGTCGACTCCGCCATGGCAGCCGGCGGCGTGCGGGTGATGCTGCCGTTCATCTGCCCGTCGTACTGCAGCAACAAGGGGACGAAGAAGGCGACGACCAGGCCGATCACCATGAAGCCGACGTAGACCGCCATGATCCACACCGCCTGGCGAATCTTCTCCTGTTCCTTGTCGGGCATGGGGACGGCGGCAGTATCGCGCAGTGGCGGGGGCAGGGAAACCCACCGGCCGATCTTCTCGGCCCCCGTACCGCGCCCGCGCCTCATTGCAACAACACGTTCGACCAGGTCTCCGTCAGCACGTCGTTGTTCTCGGTGAGGAACGCGCGCAGCTCGATGGGAGCGGCGCTCTTGGGCGTGAGCTGGAACGACAGGCGCCAGCCGCCGGTAGCGGGATTCTTCACCACGTGCTGGTCGACCAGCTCGGCGACGTCCGGCCCGGGCCCGAATGTCACGACCGCGTTGGGCGGCCGGTCGGCGGGGATGGCGCGCAGGCGCTCGCCGTCGAAGTCGATGACGTAGCGGAATCCACCGGGGACCGTGCCGTGGTCGCGGCGGGTCGCCACCGTGCGCGCGCCGGGCGGCCGGCCGGGGTCGTTCATGTACCACGACAGCGTGTAGCCGAGCGCCAGCGACTTCCCGGGTTTGAGCGGCGTGTCGGGCACCCAGAAGGCGACGATGTTGTCGACCAGCTCGGACGTGGTGGGAATCTCCACCAGCTCGATGTGTCCATCGCCCCAGTCGCCGCGCGGCTGCACCCAGACGCTGGGGCGCAGCTCGGCGCGGGTCTCGATGTCCTGGTGGCTGGCGAAGTCGCGGTCGCGCTGGATCAGCCCGAAGCCGCGCGGGTTCCTGGTCGCGTAGCTGCTGACGTTGATGCGGGTCGGGTTGTCCAGCGGCCGCCACAGCCACTCGCCGCTGTCGAAATGCACCAACAGGCCGTCCGAGTCGTGCACCTCGGGCCGGAAGTCGTCGAAATGCCGGGTCGTGTTCTCGCCGAAGTAGAACATGCTGGTGAGCGGCGCGAGGCCGAGCTTGGCGACCTGCCGGCGCGGGAACAGCCGCGCCTGCACGTCGACGGTGGTGGTGACGCCGGGGGTGATGTCGAAACGGTACGCGCCCGTGATGCTCTTGCTGTCCATGAGCGCGTAGACGACGACGTGGTTGGCGTCCGGGGTCGGCGTCTGCAGCCAGTACTCGATGAACGCGGGGAACTCCTCGCCCGACGGCTCGACGGTGTCGATCGCCAGGCCGCGCGCCGAGAGACCGTAGACGTTGTCGCGGCCGACGGCGCGGAAGTAGCTGGCGCCGAGGAAGACGATGACCTCGTCCAGGTAGTTGGGATTCTTGATCGGATAGTGGATGCGGAAGCCGGCGTAGCCGATGTCGGTGGGAATGCGGTCGGCGAACGTGTTCTTGCCGTAGTCGAAACGCTCGGGCGAGAACGGCACCGCGTGCACGCCGTCGGGATCGATGACGTTCATCTGCACGGTGCGGTCGTAATAGAGGCCGGGATGGAAGAACTGCACCTGGAAGGGCAGGTTCCGGTCGCGCCACAGGCTGTGGTCGGGGCGAAAGCGGATGTCGCGCCACTGGTCGTAGGTCATCGACCCGACGAGCATCCAGTCGGGCACCTTCTTCTGCTGGTTGGTGTAGGGCTCCGAGGCCAGCGACTCGGCGCGCGCGGCGACGTCGTTGAGGTCGAACGCATGGGCCGTGATCGGGACGAGGAGGAGGAACGTCGGCAGGCACAGGCAGCGAGCGATTCGGCGCATGCGGGTAAAGGAGCGAACGGCCGCGAGCGCGTCAAGTTGCGGAGCCAGGCGACGCGGCGTGCCCGCCGCGCCCATCCATGGAGCGCGCGGCGGCGCGCGGTGCGGGCGGCCGCGGCGAACGGCCGGCAGGATCAGGCTCGGAGATGACGACCGACAGGCGACAGCCTGATATTTCTCTCACCACCCACTTGCCAACTGCGCGCGCCGGCGTAGTTTAGCGTCACCGTGAGTGAATCACGATTCATTGGAGTGTTGCTTATCTCATGACTCTGCTGATTGGATGGCTCCTCGGCTCGAGCGCGCTGCCGGCCGGTCCGCTGGTGTGGATCCATGGCGGACTGGTCACGGCGGTGATTCTGACCGTACTCTTGCTGGCCACGATCGCCGTATTGGCCTCGCAGCACGACGCCCGCAAGCCGGCGGCGCGTGCGGCGTGAATCTCGCGGGTCGGTTTCGACTGACCTGCGCAGCGGGGTGATGGTCCCCCCCTCACCCCGAGACAAGGGGCCGACCGGCGCCCACACCGGTCGGCCCACCCTTTCCCGTTGGGGGAGGCGTTTCAGCCGTCCGCCCCGGGCCGGGATCCACCGCCGGCCGAGGGCTGACCGAGGCTAGTCGCGGCCGACGATGGCGATGCCGCAGGCCTGCGGCGCGCCGCCGATGTTGTGGCTGAGGGCGAGGCCGCTCTTGGTCTTGATCTGGCGGTCGCCGGCCTTGCCCTGCAACTGCTTGTAGTTCTCGTAGATCATGCGCACGCCGGTGGCGCCGGTGGGGTGGCCGAAGGTCTTGAGGCCGCCGTCGGTGTTGACCGGCAGCTCGCCGTCGAGCGCGAAGGTGCCGCTGGCGATGTGGTCCCGGGCCGCGCCCTTCTCGCACAGGCCGAGGTCCTCGTAGGTGAGCAGCTCGGTGAGGGTGAAGCAGTCGTGCACCTGGGCGACATCGAGCTGTTCGAAGGGATTGCTGATGCCGGCCTGGGCGTACGCCTGCTGCGCGGCGGAGACGGTCGGCTTCCAGCGCAGGAAGTCGAAGGCCGGATCGGTCTGCGGATTGGCCTCGAGCGAGATCGCCACCGCCTTCACCAGCACGTAGTCGTCGCGAAAGCGCTTGGCGAGCTCGCGCTTGGTGAGCACGGCGACGGCCGCGCCGTCGGATTGGGCGCAGCAGTCGTAGAGCCCGAAGGGCCAGGAGATGATGGGCGCGTTCAGCGCCTCCTCGACCGAGATTTCCTTCTTCAGCATCGACTTCGGCGCCAGGGTGCCGTTGTGGTGGTTCTTCACCGCGATCTTCGCGAGGTCCTCGCGCGTCGCGCCGTAGGTCTCGAAGTAGCGGGCGGCGCAGAGCGAGAACCAGCCGGCGGGCGTCATCGGCAGGCCGCGCACGCCGGCGGTCTGGACGTTCGGACCCGACACGCCGCGGTCCTTCGGCTTGTCGAAGCCGACCACCAGCACGGTGTCGTAGAGGCCGCAGGCGATGGCGAAGACGCCGAAGCGGAAGGCGTCGGTGCCGGTGGCGCAGTAGTTCTGCGTCATGCTGACCGGCCGGCCGTACAGCTTGAGCGAATCCGCGACCTCCGCCGTACCGCGCGACGGGTACACGGCGCCGCAGAACACCGCCTCGATCTGCTCCTGCGGGTTCTCGATGCCGGCGTCCTGATAGGCCTCGAACGCCGCCTCGACGATCATGTCCTCGGGGGCCTTGTCCCAGTTCTCGCCGAACTTGCAGCACCCCATGCCGACGATGGCGACCTTGTCGCGAATGGCGTCTGGATTCATCGCTCGCTCCTGAAGGCTGTTCGCCAGGCCAAGCTGTTAGGCTGTTGGGGCCAGAGCTCTGAAACCCCAACAGCCTAACAGCCTCGCCTGCCTAACAGCCTCTGCTCATCTCACCGGCGTGCACTTCCAGAAGTAGTTCGGGGTGCCGCCGTACTCGTGGATCTTGCGGAAGGCGAACTCGACCGGCAGGTCGAGCTTCACTTCCTTGGCGTTGGCGTCGGTCATCTGCAGATAGAGCCGCGCCCCACCCTCGGCCTCGATCGTGGTCACGATCAGCGGCGGATCGGGACTGCCGGCGAAGAAGTCGAAGGTGTGCGACAGCACCCGGCCGGTCCGTTCGGCGAGCCGGATCTCGTCGAACTGGTCGCGCGCGTAGCAGGTGAAGCAGACGCGCTGAAATGGGAACTGCTCCTGGCCGCAGGTGCGACAGCGCTGCCCGTGCAGGCTGATGTCCTCCTGGCGGTCGCGGAAGTGCACCGTCGCCGAGACCCCCGCCCCGCCGCGACGGTCGAGCTCGCTCGGCTCGAGGTTCCGGTAGCGCAGGTACTTGTTGTAGTCGGTGAGCTCGCTGCGGCGCTCGAGATGCCAGCGCATGCCGCGCCGGTCGCTGAGGCCCTTCACCGCGTCGGTGACGCGCAGCGCCAGCGCGTCGGCGCCATCGCCGTAGCTCGCCACCAGCAGCGCGTCGCCGGGCTTCGCGTTCTCCAGCGCCGCCACCAGCAGCATCGGCGCGAAGGCGGCGCCGGCATTGCCGAGACGGCCGAACAGCGGATCCTGCACCTGCGTCTTGGCATCGAAGCCGAGGGCACGCGCCGCGCCGGCGTGGCTGCGCGCATCCGGCCCGTACAACGCCGCCTTGGTGAAATCCTTCGCCGTCTTGCCGGTCTTGGCGTAGAGCCCCTTCACCGCTTCGACCAGGTTGTCGCGGTAGCCGTGCTCGACGACGAAGCGGTCCTCCCAGGAGCGGACGTACTTGTCGGAGTCGAGCCGCCAGATGTCGATGATCTCGTCGGCGATGGTGTGCTGCGCCTCGATCTCGGCCGCGACCGCCTGGCCGCTCACCAACAGCGCCGCGGCGCCGTCGCCGGTGCTGCGCTCGAGCCCCGAACGCGGCGGCGCCGGCCGGCAGTCGGCGGCGAGCACCAGCACGTTGTCGGCGCTGCCCGCCTTCACCGCGTCGAGCGCCGCGCGCAGCGCCGTGGTGCCGGCGCGCAGCGAGCCGCCGAAGTCGGCGGTCGCCACCTCGCGCGGCAGGTCGAGCGCCTTGGTGATCAGGCTGGCGCCCTGCTTCTCCTTGTACGGGTGCGAGGTGGAGGCGAAGAGCACGCCGCCGACCGTGGCGCGATCGACGCCGCGCAGACAGTCGGTCGCCGCGGCGACCGCCATGGTCACCGCATCCTCGTCGAAGTTGGCCACCGCCCGCTCCCCACTCCCCGCCCCCGCCTTGCGGCCGCCGCCGGAAATGGCCGCGAACTGCAGCCGCTGCATGGGGACGTAGGCCCCGAACGATCTGATCCCTGCCATGTGCCCGCTATCCTTCGGACGGAGTGTGGGAGAACCGCTACTGCGCGGAACCTACCCGCGCCCCGCTCACGCGGTCAAGGGAGCCCAAACAACCGTTTCAGGACTGACGGCCCGTCACACCGCGGATGGAGCCACGGGCGCTCTTCGCTGCCCGTGCCGCCGCGCGGGGATCCGCCTCAGTACTTTCTGAGCACGGCCACGACGACGCCGCGCAGCTCGCAGTCCTTCTCCTTGAGGACGATCGGCTGCATGGCGTCGTTCGCCGGCTGGAGGCGGACGCGGCCCGGCCGGTCGCGGTAGAAGCGCTTGACCGTCGCCTCGCCGTCGACGACGGCGACCACGGTCTCGCCGTTGTCGGCGCTCGCCCGCTGCTCGACGACGATGTAGTCGCCGTCGAGGATGCCATCCTGGACCATCGAGCTGCCGACCACCTTGAGCACGAAGGTGTTCTGGCGCCGGATGAACTGCTCGGGGACGGCGATGTGGTCCGCGTCCTCGAGCGCCTCGATCGGTTGGCCGGCGGCGACGCGGCCGAGCAGCGGCAGGTCCACCGCGCCGCTGCCCCTGTTCCGCGGCACCAGCTCGATGGCGCGGCTGTGGTTCCAGGTGCGGCGGATCAGCCCCTTCGCTTCCAGGTTGGTGAGGTGCTTGTGGACCGTGGCGAGCGAGCTCAGCGTGAAGCGGGCGCCGATCTCTTCCAGCGTCGGCGCGTAGCCGTGCTCGGCGATGTAGCCTTCGAGGTAGTCGAGCAACTCCTTCTGCCGCTTGGTGAGATACACGCTGGTCCGCCTTCCTGCCGATGGATAGCGAAAATATGGCGAATCCGCAATTCGCGGCGGTCGCCCGGCTCCGCCAGTGACGCATCCAGCACCACGGCGAGGGTATTGGGGCGGGATCCAGGTCACGAACCCCGATCGGGGGTTGGTCCGGGAGCAACAATGCGGTAGCTATAATTTTGGAGTCACTCTAATTGACCGTCGCAACAGTCGATGAATCGCGCCGCTCCCGGAAGCGGCATGCGACGCGGCGCCGCATCCTCGCGGCCGCGCGTGACCGCTTCGAGGCCCGCGGCCTGGAAGCGACCATGGGCGAGATCGCGGCGGCGGCCGACGTCGCCCCGGCGACGGTGTTCAATCACTTCCCGACCAAGTCGGCGGTACTCGAAGGCCTCGCCGCCGATCTGTTCGAGGCCATTGCCGACGGCATCGCGGTCCAGCGCGCCGCCGGCGACTCGCTGCCGCAGCGCCTGGAGGCGCTGGCCGATGCGCTGGCGGCGGTGTTGGGCGACGCCTACCGCCGGGTGCCGGACCTGCTGCGCCAGCTCGTGCAGGCGACCGCGCTCGACAACTATCGCGGCGCCGCGATGTCGCGCCTGCAGCGCGTGCTGTCGGCGTTCATCTACGACGGCCAGCAACGGGGCGAGATCCGCGCCGACGTCGACGCCGCGTACCTGGCGCTGACGGCGCGCGCCATGCTGCTCGCCGCCCTGCTCGCTTGGCTCGACGACCCTCGCTATCCGCTGGCGCCGCGCCTGCGGCAGACCACCACCCTCCTTCGCGACGCCCTGCGCCGCCCCAGCCCACAGGAGTAATCGAGATGTCCGACTTCACCATGACCATTGGCGGCCGGGCCGTGCCGGCCGTCGACACCTTCGAGGTCATCAACCCCGCCACCGGGGCCCCCTTCACGACCGCGCCCGAGTGCACCAAGGGCCAGCTCGACGCGGCGATGCAGGCGGCGGCCGAGGCTTATCGCGCCTGGCGGCGAGACGAGGACGCCCGCCGCGCGGCGCTGCAGCGCTGCGCCGCCGTCATCACCGAGCGCGCCGGCGAGCTGGCGCCGATCCTCACCCGGGAGCAGGGCAAGCCGCTGCCGCAGGCCTTCGCGGAGATCATGGGCGCGGCGATGTGGTTCACCTACACGGCGACCCTGCAGTTGCCGGTCGAGGTGCTGCAGGACGACGCCGCGGCGCGCGTCGAGGTGCGCCGCCGGCCGCTCGGGGTCGTGGCGGCGATCACGCCGTGGAACTTCCCGCTCATCCTCGCCACCTGGAAGCTGGCCCCGGCGCTGCTGGCCGGCAACACGGTCGTCCTCAAGCCGTCGCCGTTCACGCCGCTGACGACGCTGAAGCTGGGCGAGCTGCTGCGCGACGTCGTCCCGGCCGGGGTCGTCAACGTCGTCTCCGGCGGCAACGACCTCGGCGGCTGGATGACCACCCATCCGGTGCCGCGCAAGATCTCGTTCACTGGCTCGGTCGCCACCGGCAAGAAGGTCGCCGCGGCGGCGGCGCCGGACCTCAAGCGCGTCACCCTGGAGCTCGGCGGCAACGATCCAGCCATCGTGCTGCCGGACGCGAACCCGAAGGAGATCGCCAGCAAGCTGTTCTGGGGCGCCTTCCAGAACTGCGGCCAGGTGTGCAGCGCCATCAAGCGCGTCTACGCGCCGGCGGCGATGTACGACGCCCTGGTGGGCGAGCTGGCGGCCATCGCGCGCGGCGTCATCGTCGGCGACGGGCTGGCCGACGACAGCCAGCTCGGCCCCCTGAACAATCGCCCGCAGTTCGAGCGCGTGCAGGAGCTGGTCGAGGACGCCCGGAAGCACGGCGCCCGCATCGCCGCCGGTGGGGAGCCCCTGGGCGGCAACGGCTACTTCTACCGCCCGACGGTGGTGGCCGAGGTGTCGGACGGCGTCCGCCTGGTGGACGAGGAGCAGTTCGGCCCGGCGCTGCCGGTGATCGCCTACCAGCGCGTCGAGGACGCGATCGAGCGCGCCAACGCCACCCACTTCGGCCTCGGTGGCTCGGTGTGGTCGCGCGACACCGAACGCGCGGTCGAGGTCGCCAAGGAGCTCGAGTGCGGCACCGCCTGGGTGAACCAGCACCTCGAGCTGTCGCCGGCGACGCCGTTCGGCGGCGCCAAGTGGTCCGGCATCGGCGTCGAGAACGGCCCCTGGGGCCTCTACGGCTTCACCGAGCTGCAGACGGTCAACGTCGCTCGCGGATGAGCCGCCCGCGCGCGGCCGTCAGCCGTCCGTCGCTCGCGCCTGGCTGACGGCTGGCCGCGGATCGCGTTCAGTCATCGGCGCTGTCCGCGATCTCCGGCAACAACAGCGACGCGATCACCGACAGCAGCAACACGCCCGCCACGACGGCCAGCGAGGAGCCGATCGGGATCTGGATCCATTTGGCGATCAGCATCTTGGTGCCGACGAACACCAGGACCACGGAGAGGCCGATCTGCAGGAAGCGGAACGTGCCGATGATCCCGGCGAGCAGGAAGTACAGCGAGCGCAGGCCGAGGATGGCGCAGATGTTGGAAGTGTAGATGAGAAACGGGTCGGTGGTGACGGCGAAGATCGCCGGAATCGAGTCGATCGCGAAGATGAGATCGGTCGTCTCCACCATCACCAGCACCACCAGCAGCGGCGTCGCGATGTAACGCCGCGTGCGGCCGGCCGGCGCCCTGACGATGAAGCGCTGGCCGTGGTAGCGCTTGGTCACCGGCACGAAGCGGCGAATGAGTCGCACCACCGGATTCGCCGAGACCTCGATGCCCTCCTCGCCGGCGAAGGCCATGCGGACGCCGGTGAACACGAGGAACGCCCCGAACAGATAGAGCACCCACTCGAAGCGATGGATCAGCCAGGTCCCGGCGCCGATCATGGTGCCGCGCAGGATCAGCGCCCCGAGCACGCCCCAGAAGAGGATCCGGTGCTGGTACCGCTTCGGCACCGAGAAGTAGGAGAAGATCAGGACGAAGACGAAGATGTTGTCGACCGACAGCGCCTGTTCGATCAGGTAGCCGGTGAGGAACTGCAGGGCCGGTTCGACGCCCATGAAGCGGGCGATGGCCAGGCAGAGCAGCAGCGACGCGCTCACCCAGGTGATCGTCCAGCCCGCCGCCTCGCGGACGCTGACCTCGTGGGCGTGGCGATGGAAGATGCCGAGGTCGATCGCCAGCATCGTGAACACGGCGGCGTGAAAGGCGACCCACACCCAGATCGGCACGCCCCGTGCGTAGCAGACCCCCGCGGGCCGGTGAACTGCGAGAAGAGAAAGGCCCCTTCACCGCAGAGGCGCAGCGGCCGCGTCGTCGATCGGCGGCGGCTCGGCGTCTCCGCGTCTCCGCGGTGAATTCCCGGTCTCAGACCTTGAGGAAGATGTCCCGGGTGGCCTCGTCGGTGAGCTGGCGCACCGAGGTGACGTGGTCGCTGAACGCGGTGACGGCGGCGAGCGAGCTCGGGCCGACGTCGATCAGCACCGAGAAGACGGTGAACCCGAGCCGCGTCTTCTCGCGCTGGAACGCCTGCAGCCACGCGCCGTCGACGCGGCACTCGCCGTCGGTGATGAAGACCACGTCGCCGCGCCGCCGGCGGTCGGCGCGCAGGCATTCCAGGGCCGCGTCGAGCGGCTTCTGGAAATCGGTGCCGCCGCCCGGAAAGTACTCGGCGAGCGCGAACACCTGCGACAGCTCCGGCGCCGAGCGCTGGCGGCCGTTGAGCTCGAGCACCTGCAGCGGGGTCTCCGTCGAGGCGAAGCAGATGGAGCGGAAGCGGCGGCGCTGGCGGGCGGCGATGTCGAGCAGCGTCAGCGTCACCGCCTTCGACCAGATCTCCTTGTCGCCGGCCATCGACGAGCTGCCGTCGAGGCAGACGATCATCGGCCCGCGGCCGCGCTGCTCGCGACCGCGCAGCGCGTAGACCTGCAGCTCGCCGTCGAGCAGGCGGCGGCGGAAATCGCGGCGCAGCAGCGGATGGCGCAGGCTCAGCAGCTCGGGCGGCAGCAGGCGGCTCAGGTCGGCGGCCTGGCCGACCGCGAACACCTCGTCGGTGGCGCGCTCGTACAGCGTACGCCGCAGGCGGCGGGCGCTCTCGCGCATCCGCCCCACCAGCCGCGCCATGCGCTTCAGCTTGGGATTGCGGGCCAGTTGGTGCCCGAGCTCGAGCTGCGCGGCCGGCGACGACGAGTGCCCGGCGCCGAACTGCGTGCTCCACTGCTCGGCATCGTCGCGCGCCGTCTCGAGATCGGCGAGCGTCCGGTCGAGCTGCGCCGCGACGCGCGGCTGGCGGCGCGTGGCGGAGTCGCCGAGCGACTGCGCCACCCGCCGCGCCTGCTGCGCGAGATGCCGCTGCGCCGCCGCGTTCTCGCGCTCGAGTCGCTGCCGCAGCTCCCGGAGCTGCTTCTCGCCGCTCTGCCCGGCGCGCTCGGCGGCCAGCTCGGCGGCGGTGTCGGCGTGCGCGCGGCGCTCGGCGATCTCCTCCGCCTGCTGCTCCAGGCTCCACAGGTCGAGCATCTCTCCCCGGGTGAGGACGCGCTCGGACTTGAGCAGCTCGAGCAGCGACTCGCCGAGGAGCAGCGCCGCCAGGCCGGCGACGCGCTCGTCGAGCATCGTCTGCTGGCGCAGCGCCTCCAGCGCCGCGGCGCCGCGCAGCTCGTCGATCAGGACGCGGAAGACGGTGGCGCCCGGGGTGACGCTCTCCGGCGGGTGCAGGACGATGTTGAGCTTGTAGAAGAGCGCGTACAGATCGAGGACGAAGCCGTCGAAGTGTGGCAGCAGCTTGCCGCCGCTGGCGAGCAACGTCAGGTAGGCGGGCGAATCGGCGGTGAGGCCGGCGAAGGCGGCGCGGTCGTAGGCGTCGACCTCGACCCAGTGGGTGTGCGCCGGCGCCGTCACAGCGCCTCGAGCATCTCGTGCTGGATGGATTCGATCTCGACCCGCACCGCCTCCACCGCGTCGAGCGGCCGTCCGGCGGCGCGCGCGTCGTCGAGGATCGACCCCACCTTGGCGAGGATGTGGCGGATCTTGGTGTGCGCCTCGACCACGGCGCGGCCGCGCAGCTCGTTGTTCTCCCACTGTCGGTGGGCGTAGTCGCGCAGCTCGCGGGTCTGGAACAACAACGCCCGCGCGTCGTCGACGTAGCCGCGCAGGTGCCGGTGCACGGCGGCGCGCACCTCGGCGCGCTCGCCGGGATCGCGCCAGAGCACGTGCTCGAGGAAGAAGACGTCGTCGTCGCCCACCACGTCGCGCCCGTCCAGGTAGGCGTGGGCGCGCAGGACGTCGAGCGCCTGCCGGTAGCGGCGGTCCGAGACGACGAGTTGCGCCTTCGCCAACTCGCGGCGCAGATCGACGAGGGCGCGGTAGACGCCGTCCGAGACGGCGACCGCCGCGACCTCGGCCTGCGCGGCCTCCAGCGCGGCGAGCGACAAGGTCGTGCGCGCCGCCGCCGGTCGCGCCTGCAGCATCTTGAGGAAGCGGAAGTCCTCGTCGATGTAGCCGACGACGAAACGCAACAGGAACCGGTCGTAGAGCGCCTGCAGCTCGTCGTCCTCCGGCAGCTCGTTGCTGGCGCCGAAGAGCGTGATCAGCGGCACCGACTCGACGGCGCGGCCGTTGTGGAAGCGGCGTTCGTTGAGCAGCGTGAGAATGGCGTTGAGGATCGACGAGCTCGCCTTGAACACCTCGTCGAGGAAGGCGATGTGCGCCTCCGGCAGCTTGCCGGTGGTGACGCGGCGGTACTCGTCGCGCTCCAACGCGCTCAGACTGACGGCGCCGAACAGCTCCTCGGGGGTGGTGAACTTGGTCAGCAGCCACTGGAAGTACGCCGCGCCCTCGAGGCGCCGGCAGAGCTCGTCGGCGAGCATCGACTTCGCCGATCCCGGCGGGCCGATGAGCAGGACGTGCTGGCGACTGAGCAGCGCCGTGAGCGCGCCGTCGATCACCTCGCTGCGCTCGAGGAACAGTTGCGACAGCTCGTCACGGATCGTGCGCAGCGTGTCGCGCGCGGACATGCGGCGATGCTAACGCGGATGCGCCCGCCTTTCCACGACATCCGCCGCCTCGTCGCGCGGCGCGGTGCGCGACGGGGCGGCGCCGCGGCGCGGAGCTGCACGGGGGAAGGCGAGGACGGGCGGGGCTGGCCGGTGGTGCTGATCCGGCGCTGGCCGCGCCCGCCCACCCCCGCGAGGCGGCCCGGCGCCTCACCTCCCGGTGGGCGATCCCGCGCGTCGCTGCGACGCCGGCGTCGCGATCAGGTCGCCGGCGTGACCCGATCGGGGCTTGACATCGCGAATCGGCGATTTGTAAGGGACGGGCGGTGCCGAAACCGACCAGAAGCCGTCCGAAGGAGAGCGAGGTCGCGACGGTTCTCCGCTTCAGCGAGGACCACCTCTGGGTGCGCGCGGAAGCGGACCGGGCGCAGATCGGGATCTCCGACCAGGGGCAGGACGCGATCGGCGAGATCATCGCCGTCGAGCTGCCCGATGTCGGCGACAGCGTCGAGAAGGGCGAGACGTTCGGCGAGCTGGAATCGGTGCGCACCGTCCAGGAGCTGATCTCACCGGTGAACGGCACCGTGCGGGCGGTGAACGGCGACCTCGAGGACCACCCCTCGTTGGCCAACGAGGATCCGTATCACGAGGGATGGCTGATCGAGATCGAGCTCGACGACGAGGGGGAGCTCGAAGCGCTGATGGCGACGGAGGAGTACGAAGACTACGTCGCCGGCGGCGACGAGGACTGACGCGACGGCCGCCGCTCGCTGGCGCGGTCCGTTGGCCCTCCTGCTGGTGGGATTGGCGGTGACGGCGGCGCGCCCGGACAGCTCGACCCCGGCGATCGACACGCCGTCCGACGCGGCCGCGCGGCGCGACATGGTCGAGCGGCAACTGCGCGGCCGCGACATCGTCGACGAGCGGGTGTTGCGCGCGATGCGCACGGTGCCGCGCCATCGCTTCGTCCCTGCCGCCGAACGCGCCGCCGCCTACGGCGACCACGCGCTGCCGATCGGCCGCGGCCAGACCATCTCGCAACCGTACATCGTCGCGCTGATGACCCAGCTCCTGGCGTTGCGCGGCGGCGAGCGGGTGCTCGAGATCGGCACCGGCTCGGGATACCAGGCGGCGGTGCTCGGGCTGCTCGCCGGCGAGGTCTACTCGATCGAGATCGACGCCGTGCTGGCGGAGAACGCGCGCCAGGCCCTGGCGGCGGAGGGCGCCCGCAACGTCCACGTGCGCGCTGGCGACGGCTTCTACGGCTGGCCCGAGGCGGCGCCCTTCGACGCGCTCATCATCACCGCGGCGACGCCGCGGCTGCCGAACGCGCTGCGCGACCAGTTGCGCGAAGGCGGCCGCGTCGTGGTGCCGCTCGAGCGCGCCGACGGCGAGACGCTGGCGGTCGGCGTGCGGCGCGGCGACGAGATCGACTGGACCTGGTCGGGCGCCGTGCGCTTCGTGCCGATGACCGGCGCCGTCCGCGCGACGCCCAGCCCCACCCGCTGACGCGATCAGCGGCGCTCGTCGGTGACCCGGTAGAGGCGCTCGCCGGGCTTGATCCACCCCAGCCGCTCGCGCACGACCTTCTCGAGGTAGGCGTCGTCGGCGTCGATGCGGGCGAGGTGATCGCGCAGCTCCTGGTTGTGCCGCGCCAACTCGTACGCCTGGGCCTCGACCTGCGACTGCTCCGTGTACAGGCGACGGAGCTGCACGACGCCGCCGCTGCCGAAGACCGCGGACACGGCGCAGAGTCCGAGCAGCACGAAGCCGACGGCGACGACCGCCTTGTACTTCAGCGACAGGGTGACGCGTTGATCGTTCATCCAGCGAGCCGGCCGGCTTGTTTCTAGGACAGGATCGGCTACGAGGCAATTCCGGAGGGCGCGACGGTGAAGATCCAGAGGGTGACGGCACGCGAGATTCTCGACTCGCGCGGCAATCCGACGATCGAGGTCGACGTCGTGCTGCGCAGCGGCGCGCTCGGGCGAGCCGCGGTGCCGTCCGGCGCCTCCACCGGCGAACACGAGGCGGTCGAGTTGCGCGACGGCGGCAAGCGCTACAGGGGCAAGGGCGTCCGCAAGGCCGTCGCCAACGTGAACAGCGTCATCGCCCCCAAGCTGCGCGGCCGCGACGCCCGCCAGCAGGCGGCGATCGACAAATTCCTCATCGACCTCGACGGCACGCCGAGCAAACGCAAGCTGGGCGCCAATGCGATCCTCGGCGTCTCGCTCGCCGTCGCCCGGGCGGCGGCGGCCGCTGCCGGCGAGCCGTTCTTCCGCTACCTGGGCGGCGCCAAGGCGGTGACCCTGCCGGTGCCGATGATGAACATCCTCAATGGCGGGGCCCACGCCGACAGCTCGGTGGACCTGCAGGAGTTCATGGTCGCGCCGGTCGGCGCCGCCTCGTTCGCCGAGGCGCTGCGCATGGGCACCGAGGTCTTCCACGCGCTGAAGGGCGTGCTGCACCAACGCGGCCTCGGCACCGCGGTCGGCGACGAGGGCGGCTTCGCGCCCAACCTGCCGTCGAATCGCGACGCGCTCGACCTCGTCGTGCAGGCGATCGAGACCGCCGGCTACAAGCCGGGCCGCCAGATCGCGATCGCCCTCGACCCCGCGGCCAGCGAGCTCTACGAAGCCGGCCTGTACGTGTTCCGGAAATCCGACGGCGCCCGCAAGTCGGCCGCCGAGATGACCGACTTCTGGGCCGACTGGGTCGGCCAGTACCCGATCGTATCGATCGAGGACGGCCTCGCCGAGGACGACTGGGAGGGCTGGCAGGCGCTGACCGCGCGCCTCGGCAGGAAGGTGCAACTGGTCGGCGACGACCTGTTCGTCACCAACGCCCGCCGCCTCCGCCAGGGTATCGAAACCGGCGTCGGCAATTCGATCCTCATCAAGCTCAACCAGATCGGCACGCTCACCGAGACGCTGGAGACGATCGCCCTGGCGCGCGAGGCCGGCTACACGACGGTGATCTCGCACCGCTCCGGCGAGACCGAGGACAGCACCATCAGCGACCTCGCCGTCGCCACCAACGCCGGCCAGATCAAGACCGGCAGCGCCTGCCGCGGCGAGCGCACCGCCAAGTACAACCAGCTCCTGCGCATCGAGGAGATGCTCGGCAAGCGCGCCGTCTACCCCGGCAAGGCGGCGTTCAAGCGCTAGTCCAGCGCACCCGCGTCCCCCCACGGCGCCGAGACGCGCTCGCCCGAGCAACCGTCGCCGCTCTCGCCACCCCGAGCGCGTGACGGCGTGGCGCGCCTCGCGGTCGCGCTCGGATCGCGGGGGTGGGGCCTGTTTCCGGTAGAGCCACCCCACGTCGTGCCGTATAAGGCGCGGCATGTGGCTGCTGCTGCTGATCATCGTCGCCCCGGGGCTGTGGGCGATCTGGACCTACAATCGGCTGGTGGCGCTGAAGAACCAGGTCGCCAGCGGCTGGCGGCAGATCGACGTCCAGCTCAAGCGGCGGCACGACCTCATTCCCAACCTGGTCTCGGCGGTGCGCGGCTACATGGAGTTCGAGCGCGACACCCTCGAGCGCGTCATCGCGGCCCGCAACCAGGCCGCCGGCGCCAACACCGTCCAGCAGAGCATGGCCGCCGAGGCCGACCTGACGCGGGCCCTGCGGCAGCTCTTCGCGGTCGCCGAGAGCTATCCGCAACTGCGGGCGAACGAGAACGTCATGCACCTGCAGGAGGAGCTCACGACCACCGAGAACCAACTCGGCTTCGCGCGCCAGTACTACAACGACGTGGTGATGCGCTTTAACACCCAGCAGGACGTGTTCCCGGCGAACCTGCTCGCCGGTCGCTTCGGCTTCCAGCACGCCGAGCTCTTCGCCGCCGACGACAGCGCCCACGCCGTCCCACCGGTCGATCTCTCGCTCCCCCCGGCGCGGTGAGCTTCGCCGAGCAACAGCGCCGCAACCGCCGGCGCACCGCCGTGCTGATCGGCGCCTTCCTGGGCCTCTTCGCGGCGGTCGGGCTGCTCCTGGATCTGACCGTCATCGGCGCGCCGGCGCCGATCGCGACGCTGACCGCGCTGACCGTCGCCAGCGTCACCAGCGCGCTCGGCTGGCGGCGGGGCGCCGACTGGATCCTGGCCTCGCTGCTCGCCGAACCGCTGCGCGACGACGAGCCGGAACACCGTCAGCTCGCCAACATCGCCACCGAAATGGCCATCGCCGCCGGCCTGCCGCGACCGCGCCTGTTCGTCATTCCCGATCCGTCGCCGAACGCCCTGGCGACGGGACGGGCCGCGGCGGACGCGGCCATCGCCGTCACCGCCGGCGCCCTCGCCCTGCTCGACCGCGAGGAGACCCAGGGGGTCGTCGCGCACGAGATGGCGCACATCGCCAACCGCGACAGCGCCGTCATGACCCTGGTGTCGGTGCTCTTCGGCGGCCTCCTGATGCTCGCCGACTGGGCCCGCCGCAGCGCCGTCCTCGCCCGCCAGGGCGGCCGCGCCACCCCGCCCCTCGCTCTGCTGCTCCTGCCGCTGCTGATCGTGCTGACCCCGTTGCTGTCCCAGCTCCTGGCAATGGCCGTGTCGCGCCGCCGCGAGTACCAGGCGGACGCCACCGCCGTGGAGCTGACCCGCAACCCGGAGGGCCTGGCACGAGCGCTCGAGAAGATCGCCGGCAGCGAGTTCCCGCTGCGCGCCGCCAGCCGCGGCTCGGCCCACCTCTTCATCGTCAGCCCGCTCCGCCGCCGCACCGACCGCGTCGCCGACGCCCCCTGGGGCAGCCTCTTCGCCACACACCCACCGCTGGCGCAGCGCATCGCCCTGCTGCGCGGCCTGGCCGGCCACTGACACATGCCCTCGGCACCGATCCCCTGCCCGCACTGCGGCGTCACCATGAGCCAGGTGACCGCTCACGCCCGCTCCGGATACGGGCTGCTGCTCGACCAGTGTCGGCGCTGCGGCGGCATCTGGTGCGACCGCTGGGAGCTGTACCCCCTCGACCGCGGCGAAGCCGCCCGCCTCGAGGCGGTGGACGAAACCCGCCTCCAGGACACCATCCCCCCGCCGACCACCCCCGGACGCTGCCCCCGCTGCTCGAGCCCGCTGCGCCCATTCCACGATCCGGCCCTGCCCGCCGACGCCGCCATCGAACGCTGCCCGGTGTGCGACGGCATGTGGCTCAACCGCGGCACCCTGACCCGCGTCAAGGAGCACGCCCCAGGGAGACCCGATCCCCTGCCGCGCCTGACCGGCACACTGGCGCGGCAGGCCACCTGGGCCCAGGTCAGCAACCTCGACGCCGCCACCTATGCCGCCGACGAGCCACCCGCGCACGATACCCAGCCCTGGCTCGCCTGGCTCAGGTCCGCCGGCCCCTGGCTGGCCCTCGCCGCCCTCCTCCGCCTCGTCCTCCGTTGAACCCACCCACGTCTCGTCGAGCGGCTGACGATCATCCGACACGTCCGCGAAATCGCTGGATAAAGACAAATCCCAGGCCTGATGCAGCGGGCGTCGTTTTTGCCCCACAAGCGTCTAGCCCTTGTGGCGCAAGGGTTTGGTGGCCTACACGCTGTCGTGGGTCGCGACTAAAACGGCCTGCTACGCCAGCCAGGCTGGTCAGGGGTAACAGCATTCTAGGGTCGTGATTTGCCCCGGAACTGGGGCCTCTTCAGGTTTAAAAAAAAATTTCCAAAATGGCATTCGACTGTTGACGGTCCGGCCGGGCCTTCCCTATAATCCGCCGCGTATGGGTGGTGGGTGGCTGTTGAGGATAGTGCCTGTGATGAGAGGGGCCCAAGAGTAAGCAGACTCAGTGAAGGAGGCTCACATGCCCGCAAAGAAGAAGGCTCCTGCCAAGAAGGCCGCTTCGAAGGCGAAGAAGAAGGCTCCTGCCAAGAAGAAGGCGACTGCGAAGAAGAAGAAGTAACACCCGTCAGTAGCAACACCTGTCAGAGGCCATTCACTCGGCCCAAATTTTTCCCTCTCGCACAGGCACGAGCCCACGGGCTCACGGAACGGCCCTCCGGTAACCCGGAGGGCCTTTTCGCTTTCACGGATGGGGCACGGGCTCGCGCCGCCGCTCCCCGATGGCGGACCGTCCCGGTGCCAACTATCGCGGGGGCGTTGACTCGATCCGCAGTCGGCTGTTAGCGCCGGCGGGACGGGGAGGAACGCAGCATGGCCGACGCATTCATCATCGACGCCGTTCGCACCGCGCGCGGGCGTCGCAAGGGCAGCCTGAGCGAGACCCATCCGATCGATCTGCTGGTGGCGCCGCTGAAGGCGGTGGTGGCGCGCAACGACGTCGATCCCGGGCGGGTCGAGGACGTGATCGTCGGCTGCGTCACCGAGACCGGCGAGCAGGGATCGAATCTGGCCCGCTCGACGGTGCTGGCTGCCGGGTGGCCGGTGGAGGTGCCGGGGGTGACGCTGAACCGGTTCTGCTCCTCGGGCCAGCAGGCGGTGAACTTCGCCGCCATGGCGGTGAAGTCGGGAGCGCAGGATCTGGTGCTGGCGGGCGGGGTCGAGAACATGACCCGCGTGCCGATGGGCTCGGATATGGGCGCCCTGCCGATGAGCCTGATGGAGAAGTACGATCTGGTGCCGCAGGGGCTCTCGGCGGAGATGATCGTCGAGAAGTGGAAGTTCACCCGCCAGCAGCTCGACGAGTTCTCGCTCGCCAGCCAGCAGAAGGCCTGGCAGGCGATCCAGGAGGGGCGGTTCGCGCGCAGCATCGTGCCCATCGAGGTGACCCACAACGGCGAGCGCAAGGTGTTCGACACCGACGAGCACGTGCGGCCGCAGTCAACGCTCGAGGGCCTGATGGCGCTCAACCCGTCGTTCAAGCCCGACGGCGTGATCACCGCCGGCAACTCGAGCGGCATCGTCGACGGCGCCGCCGCGGTGCTGGTGGCCTCCGAGCGGGCGGTGAAGGAGCTGAAGCTGAAGCCGCGCGCCCGCGTCGTCGAGCAGGTGATCGTCGGCTCCGAGCCGGTGATCATGCTGACCGGCCCCATCCCCGCGACCCAGAAGGCGCTGCGGCGCGCCGGCCTGACGGCGGACGACATCGACCTCTACGAGATCAACGAGGCCTTCGCGCCGGTGCCGCTGGTGACGATGAAGGAGGTCGGCATCGACCCCGAGAAGGTGAACGTCAATGGCGGCGCCATCGCCATGGGCCACCCGCTCGGCGCCACCGGCGCGATGCTGATCGGCACCCTGATCGACGAGCTCGAGCGCCGCGACCAGCGCTACGGCCTGGCCACGATGTGCATCGGCATCGGGATGGGCATCGCGACCATCATCGAGCGCGTCTAGAGAAGTGCACCGCCGAGACGCGGAGGCGCAGAGAGCGGCTGCGGGACGCGGGGTTCTCCGCGTCTCTGCGTCTCGGCGGTGAAGAGACTCAGGCGACCCGCAGGCGCCGCTTCGGGACCTCGCGGGTCAGCGCCTCGGTGGCGTTCTCGACGTCCTCTTCGCGGATGCGATCGACGCTCTCGCGCACCTCGCGACGGGTGATCGTCAGCCCGTAGCGCTCGAGCACCGACTTCACCAGCTCGTACTGGTTGGCGATCGACTCGGTGACCGAGACGTACCCGAGCTGGGCGGCGCGCAGGCGCTCCCAGTACGACAGCGCGTTGAGCTGGAAGAAGTGGACGTCGCTCTCCTTCGGCTCGATGACGATGATGTCGCCGCGGAAGCTCGGATCGTCCTGGTACTCGCGCAGGCCGTACTGCAGCCGCGAGTGGAGCAGGGTGCGGAAGACCTGATTCAGCACGCTCAGGATGCCGCTCTCGGCGAGCGGCTGGCCGTCGTAGACGTAGCGGCCGGCGTCGCGGTCGAAGCGGCGCTGGACGCGATTGGAGAACGGGCGGAACGGGTTGTAGCAGATGATCAGATCGGCGCCGTGTTCGACCGCGACGTCGAGGTTGGCGGTGCGCCGCACGCCGCCGTCGACGTAGTCGATGCCCTTCAGCCGCGCCGGCTTGTAGAACCCCGGCAGCGCCGTCGACGCCTGCACCGCCTCCGAGATGGTGACCGAGGCGTCCTCGTCGTGGCCGAAGACGACGCGCTCCGCCGTGTCGAGGTTCATGGCGCTGATGTAGAGCTCGCGCTTGGTGCGCCGGTACAGGATGCGGAAGTCGTTGCTCAGCTCCGCGTCCTCGAGATTGCGGCGGATGTAGCGCTCGATGCTCGAGTTGTCGAAGAGCCCGCTGGGCAGGTGATCGAGCAGCGACGGGAAGTCCCGTCGCTTCCACAGCGCCTCGGCGATCGGCGCCAGCAGCTTCGGCAGTTGCGACGGCGACGGCCGGCGGACGTAGTCGCGCAGCGCCGCCCGCAGGTCGGTCTGCAACTGCGGCGTGTTGCGGAGAACGTCGATCAGCGATCCGGGCAGGAAGCTGACCAGCGCCAGCGCGTACTGCAGCGGCCGCTGGACGAATTCGGCGACGTTCGGGCTGTAGAAGTCGACCATCCGGAAGACGTCGATCTCGTCCGACTTGCCCTCCAGGCTCTTGATCATCTCCGCCGGACTGATCGCCGCCGCCAGCGGCGCCGCCAGCACGGCCCCCGCGGAGAGCCCGATGTACGAGTCGAATTCGGTGGTCTTGCGGTTGACCAGGAAGTCGTCGAGCGCCTTCAGGCCGCCGAGCTTGAACGCCCCGCCCGTGATCGCGCCGCCCGCGAGCACCAGTGCGATCTTCGGGTTCTTCTTGCGAACCTTGGGATCGCTCTTCTGGACGATGGTGATGCCCATCTGGCCCAACGGTTCATCAGTAGTGAGTGATGACGCAGTATGTCAAGGTCGATTCCCGGGCGCGAGGGGAGGCGGGCCGGCGGTGAAGTCGTAGCGCCCCTCGGCGAGCCCGACGTGGGTGTCGAGGACGCGCCAGTAGCCGTCGTGGACGTAGCCGTGCACCGGGCGATCGGCGGCGAGCAGGGCGGGATAGGTCTGCTTGACGATGCCGAAGGCGCCGCTGGCCATGTGGTCGAACACGGCGGGCTCGAGCACGTGCACGCCGGCGAACATGAACGGCGTCAGCGGCGCCGGCGCCGCGGCGGGCCGGCCGAGCAGGCGGCGGACGCGGGACGCCGCGTCGATCTCGATCTCGCCGAAGCGCGCCTGCTCGCGATCGCGGCGCAGCACCATCGTCGCCACGCCGCCGCGCGCCACGTGCCAGTCCACCAGGCGGCGCAGGTCGAGGTCGACGATGCTGTCCGAGTTGAGGACCACGAAGCGCTCGCCGCCGAGCAGCGGCCGCGCCCGCAGGATGCCGCCGCCGGTGTCGAGGATCGGATCCTCGTCGGAGTAGCGGATCGAGACGCCGAACGCGGCGCCGTCGCCGAGCGCGGCGCGGATGGCGGCGCCGTGGTGGTGGAGGTTGATGACCACGTCGCGGATGCCGGCGGCGCGCGCCAGCGCCAGCGGGTAGGCGATGAGCGGCTTGCCGCCGACCGCGAGCAGCGGCTTCGGCACGCGGTCGGTGAGCGGGCGCAGCCGGCTGCCGAAGCCGGCGGCGAGGATCATCGCCTTCACGGGCGCAGCTCGACGACGTGACGGGCGAGGATCGCGCGCACCGGCGCCAGCTCCGGCCAGTCCGCCAGCAGGCGGGCGATCTGCCGCCAGGTGCCGGGCAGATAGCGCAGGTAGCCCGGCTTGCCCTTCACCCGGTCGAGGTAGTGGAAGCGGCCGACCACCTTGAACGCCTTCTGCAGGGCGCAGGTGGCGTAGACCTCCCACAGCGCCGCCGCGCTCCACGGCGGGCCGCCGCGCGCCGCCCAGGCGCGGGCGTAGTAGGCGAGCAGGCGCTGCTCGAGCGGCGGCCGGACGACGTCGCGGGTGTCGCGATCGCCGAGCAGCGTCGCCAGGTCGTACGGCGCCGGCGCCAGCAGCGCGTCCTGGAAGTCGATGACCCGGATCCGCCCGTCGCAGAGGTAGAGGTTCCAGGCGTGGAAATCGCGGTGGTTGAGCACCCGCGGCTGCGCGTCGAGGAAGGCGGACAGGCGCCCGAAGTGCTGCCGCAGCTCGTCCTGCTCGCCCGCCGGCAGGCCGGCGGGCAGACGGTCGACCAGGCCGTATTCCAGGAAGTGCTCGAATTCCCAGTCGAAGAGACGCCGGTCGAACATCTGCTGGAAGGCGATGCAGGAATCGTCGCGCGCCGCCGTGCCGTCGATCTCGATGCGCAGGAGCTGGTCGATGGCCGCCTCGAAGAGCGCCTGCTGCTCGGCCTCGGCGCGCCCCTGCAAGGCCTCCCACAGGGGCGTGTCGCCGATGTCCTCGAGCAGCAACAGGCCCCGCGCCGAGGCATCGACGTAGAGCGCGGGGATGGCGACGCCCAGCCGCTCGAGAAAGCGGTGCACGTTGACGTACGGCAGCTCGCGCAGCGGCTCCCGGAACACCGCCAGCTCGTCCGACGACATGGCGATGCCGCGATCGGCGAGGATCATCACCACCGCCGTCGCCGGCGCCCCCGGACCGCGCAGCCAGGCGCGGGCGTAACGCCGGGTCGACGCGTCGCCGGCCAGCGGCGCCAGACGCGTCACCGCCGCCGCGCCGCCGAAGCGGTCGCGCACCAACTCCGCCACCGTCCGTCCGATCCCCGCCTCCACGTCGGCCATGGAGCGCGCCTAGCAGGCGGCCGCGGCGGCGGTCAAAGTTGCTTCGAGCGCACCGCGTCCGGCCCTTGCTCGAGCGGCGCGCGATCGCCTAAAGGCGAAGCTCGGTGCGGCGGCGCCCCGCCGTCGCCGCGACCCGCCAGTCCGCGATGAGCACCGGGAAATACACGAAGTCCTGCCAGTCGGCCGACTCCCGCCGCGCCGCCTCCAACGGCGGCGCGACCCCGGACGCCACGGTTGTCGGCAACGGCCCTGGTACCTCGCCCGGCGTCGCGGTGCGGATCGCCATCGCCGACGACCACGCACTGTTCCGCCAGGGCGTGCGCTCGCTGCTGCGGCAGGAGCAGGACGTCGACATCGTCGCCGAGGCGGAGCGCGTCGACGACATCGCGCCCCTGCTGGCGCGCCATCGCTGCGACCTGCTGCTGCTCGATCTGCAGATGGACCGCAGCGCCCTGCCCGCCATTCCCGCCCTCGCCCGCGCCGCATCCGTGATCGTCCTGACGATGAACGAGAACGTCGGCGATGCCGCGGCCGCCATCCGCAACGGCGCCCTGGCGGTGGTGTTCAAACGCTTCGCGGTCACCACCCTGCTGGAGGCGATCCGCGCCGTCGCCGCCGGCCAGGCGTGGCTGCCGCCGACGGTCCAGCGCGTCGCCGTCGCCGAGCTGGGCGCACCGTCCCGGCCGGCGATCAGCGAGCGCGAGCGGGAGATCATCCGCCACGTCGCGCTCGGCCGTCGCAACGCCGAGGTCGCCCGCGATCTCTTCATCAGCGAGGAGACGGTGAAGAAGCACCTCAACTCGATCTTCCAGAAGCTGGCGGTCCGCGACCGGGTCCAGCTCACGCTCTTCGCCATCCGCACCGGCATCGTCACCGGATTCGAATCCCACTGATTCGTATACCTCGAAAGAGGTATGGCGAATTCCCTCCTTCGGGTGTTGCCGAAGCGCGACGACTCCCATACCTCCCTGCCGCGCGCGCCACCGTGGGGGCTGGCTGCGCAAGCACCTTTTTCGGCACCAGGGGGAGACTCTTATGAGCGGTTGCGTACGGAAGGGAGGACGGCACACGGCTGTCCTGATCACGGCGATGTTGCTCGCCTCGCAGGCATCGGCGAGCAGCATCGCGCAGAACTCGGCGTGGAACGTCACCCGCACGGGCTCCACGCAGACCTATCGGGTCGTCGCCTACGGCGATTCGATCTTCGCCGGCTACACCAGCGCCACGAGCATCGCCCGGCGCGCCGCGCCGCACGTCATGGGCGAATACCTCGCGGCGCTGTCGGGCCAGAAGGTGGAGATCCGCCGCCGCTGCCAGTCCGGCGCCGTCGCCGCCGACATCTACAACACCCGCCTCAACACGACGACGGACCGCGCCTTCATGCAGGATGCGAACACGCGCGTCGTGATGTTCGAGATGTGCGGCAACGACTACCTGCAGGCGCGCTCGAGCTTCCGCAGCGCCGCCGGCGCGTGCAACTACAGCGGCCTGCAGACCGCCGGCACCAACTGCCGCACCTACACCGAGCTGGCGATGAAGAACATCAACCAGTACGCGCACGCCAACACCAAGGTGAAGGTGGTCATGAACCTGTACTACCCGGGGTTCGACGCCGACAACGCCTACAGCGCCTGCACCGACCCGGTGAACGGCGATCCGGCGAACGGCAACCGCGTCCACATGCGCACGCTCTTCCTGCCCCTGCTGGCGGAGAGCAACTGGTGGACCTGCCACCTGGCCGAGCAGTACGGGTTCGAGTGCGCCGACGCCTTCGCGCAGTACATGGCGCGCGACTATGACGGCAACGGCGACGGCCGCATCGATTCCGACGCCATCCGCTACCTCAAGGGCGAGAGCCTCGACGACTACAGGAGCCGCATCCTCTCGCTCGCCGGCACGCTGCGCGACGCCAACCTGAAGCTGGTGACCAACAGCACCACCTTCGACTACATCCAGTCGGACGACACCCACCCGACCTTCGAGGGCGCAACCGCTTCCGCCTTCCTCACCACCCCGGGCGGCGACGTGGCGGTGCAGTTCGCCACCGCCGGTCCGTACCCGGACGGCAAGAATCCGCACTGGAACTGGAACGGCCACGACCGCATGGGCTGGGGCCTCGACCCCACCGGGACGCTCACCCCGCCGGCGTGCGGCAACGGCGCCATCGAGACCGTGTGGCTGCCCTCGGGGACGCCGCAGGACGAGGCCTGCGACGACGGCAACGGCGCGAACGGCGACGGCTGCTCGAGCCGCTGCGAGGTCGAGCCCGGCTACGCCTGCAGCGGGACGCCCTCGCTGTGCGCGCCGATCTGCGGCGACGGCCTGGTGGTCGGCGGCGAGGAGTGCGACGACAGCAACCTGACCCCCGGCGACGGCTGCTCGCCGACCTGCACCACCGAGGACGGCTACGCCTGCATGGGCAGCCCGTCGAGCTGCGCCGCGGTCTGCGGCGACGGCCTGGTGGTCGACAGCGAGGGCTGCGACGACGGCAACGCGCTCGACGGCGATGGCTGCGCTGCCTGCGCGGTCGAGGACGGCTGGGCCTGCGCCGGCGCGCCGTCGGCCTGCGCCCCGGTCTGCGGTGACGGCCTGGTCCGCGGCACCGAGGAATGCGACGACGGCGACGCCAACGGCACGGCGCAGAGCTGCTGCGCGGCGACCTGCACCTTCCAGGCCCAGGGCACTCTCTGCGACGATGGCGACATCTGCACCGACAACGTCTGCAACGGCGCCAATCAGTGCATCGCGACGCCGAAGAGCTGCGACGACGGCAACGTCTGCACGACCGACGCCTGCCAGGCCGGCGTCGGCTGCGTGAACACGCCGAACGGCGATCCGAGCTTCTACACGTTCAACGGCTTCTTCGCGCCGGTCGACAACGCCCCCGTCTACAACATCGGCCAGGCGGGGCGCACCTATCCGCTCAAGTGGCAACTGCCGATGCGCTGCACCAGCGGCTACATCCGCCGCCTGAGCGCCGTCACCAACAACCCGATCCGCTTCGCCGAGGTGCCGTGCAACAGCACCCTACCGGTCGATCCGGTCGAGGTGACCGACACCGCCGGCAACGCCGGGCTGCGCTACGACGCCGGCAGCGAGCAGTTCACCTACAACTGGCAGACGGCGAAGAGCTTCGCCGGCAAGTGCTACCAGGTGGTCCTCGAGCTCGACAACGGCACGACGCCGTTCGCGCTCTTCAAGTTCAAGTAACCCGGGGGGCACGGGCGCCTCGAGGCAGGAGCGGCGGGGGAGCGATCCCCGCCGCCCCTGCCGGGGTGCGCCCCCTGCGCGCTCAGGACGCGAGATACAGCCGCAGCAGGAAGAGCGGCACGGCGCCGAAGTAGAGCCCTCTCCGCGCCGTCTCCGCGGCGCCACGGACCGCCGGGAGGCGCATCGGCGCCAGCCACGCCGTGGCGTACGCGAGCGTTTCAACCACGGCCCGCAACACCGCCGCGTAGAGGACGAGGTAGACCACGGCGGTGCCCCAGAAGATCGCCAGGCCCGCCACGTACGCCCGCAAGCCGTACATGTAGTACTCGCCGAACGTTCCCCCGTAGGCTACCCACTGATGCAGTCGGAACACCGGCAATGCCGGCACCAGGCCGAAGAGGCCGAAAGCGAGCAGCGGATGATACCACCGGCGGCGCCAGACGGCGCGCGAGGCCGCGTAGCGCGCCACCGGGTGCGCCGCCGCGGACGTGCCATCGGCCACTCCGGCAGCGCCCAGCGCGGCGGCGAAGGCGACGGGATCGCGCACCTGCAGCGCGAGCCGGAAGCGCCGCCCGGCATCCAGCCGGAGCGAGACGCCGCCGGCCGGCAGCGGCAGGCGCCACGGCCGCACCGCGGCGATGGCGGCGGTGGCCATCTCGATGCGCTGCCCGGCGCGCCGCAGCGTCAGCACGCCGTCGCCGATGCTCGCCCGCGCGGCGAATGCCCGCTGCAGCAGCCAGCCCGCGACGCCGGGGAGCAGGGAAAGGCTGGCGACGCCGCGAAACAGACGCAGCGGATTGTCCAGCCTGCCGCCGACCTCCGGCCAGACGTCCGGAAAGAAGAGCAACACGGCCAGCAGCAGCAGTCCGCAGCGGCTGACGCCGGCGAGCAGCGCCGCGGCAACGCGCCAGGGACGCCGATAGGCGATCACCTCGAAAGTGCTCACACTGGCCGCCGCTGGCAGGGACACGGACCGGGCTCGTTACCGCACCAGCATTCGCCGGGCAAGCACGGCGCGGCCACGCGCGCGCTGCCGGACGCCGCGTGCTGTACGCCCCGCGGAGCCATCCGGTAGCGTTCGCTGAGCCTCCCGCCATGGCCGAACATCCCCGTGAGCGACGCGCCAGCACCGATGGGGTGCGCGTGTTCGAGACCCGACGCGGCCGCGCCATCCGTCGTCTGCGGACGATCGGCGCCACCGTCGCCGTGATCGTCGCGCTGGTCGTCGCGTGGAGGATGCTGCAGCCGACGCGCCCGCACGGCACCTCGCCGGCGGGCGCCGGGACGAGCGCCACGGCGAGCCTGCCCGCGGCGGCGCAACCGGCCGCCGGCGCCGCCGTGCGGTTGACCCGGTCGACGCGCCGCGCGCCGACGCGAGAAGTGACGCCCGCCGGCGATGCCGCGCCCCCCGCGGCCAACCCGGCGCCGGAGGGGGACGCGGACGCCGCGGCGACCGGCGAGGCCCTGCCGGAATGGGTCGGAGAGCTCGTCGAACGCCTGCGCACCCAGGACGGCAAGAGCGGCATCGGCGTCTTCCCGCCGCGCGGCACCAATCCGCTGAAGAGCGGGCTGATCGTGCCCGACGACTTCACCCTGCCGGAGGGCTACGTGCGCTACTATCAGGTGACCGACGACGGGCAGCGCCTGGCGCCGATCCTGATGTTCTCGCCCGACTACGATTTCGTCGACCAGAGCGGGCAGCGCATCGACATCCCCGCCGACGGCGTCGTCCCGCCGGAGCTGGCGCCGCCCGGATTGCCGCTGCAGCGGCTGGCGCTGCCCGAGGATCCGAGCGCCGGCGGCCCGCGCCCGCGTTGACGCGCCGGCGCGCTCAGGGCTCGCTGCACTCGGCCGCGCTGAAGCTGGTGGCGACGGCGATGCCGAGCGTCGCGCAGACGGCGAGCAGCGGTTCGCGCGCCGGGCGCGGAAGGGCGACGGCGAGGACGTTCGGCGCCGGTTGGACGCTGTAGCGCAGATACAGCTCCGCGCGCTCCGGCGCCGTCTCCGTCAGCATCTGGAAGAGCTCCAGGTTGGCGCGGCGGTGAACGTCGTCGACGATGAGCACGCGGCTGGTCGCCGCCGCCGCGCTCAGCCAGGCGTGGGCGCGCTCGCCGCCGCGCCGACCGCGCCCGAGGTCCTCGTCGACGCCAACCGGCCCGTCGACGAACAGGCAGTCGCAGGCGAAGTCGACGGCCCGGCGCAGGCGGTCGCCGTCGTACCAGCCGTCGGCGGCGAGCGGCACGTGGCACACGTAGCGCCCGCTCAGGAAGCTGTGGCGCAGGCCGTGCCGGATGCGCACGGCGTGGAACCAGCTCTGTTCCACCGAGGCGAAGGGAACGCCCGCTTTCATCGCGTATTCGGTGAGGTACGAGGTGCTGCGGCCGCTGCCCAGCTCGACGATGCCGCGCGGTCGCACGAGGGCGAGCAACGCCATGAGGAACGTCCAGCACTCGAAGCTCTTCGTGCCCCAGTGCAGGGCCGCCGTCTTCAACACGGCGCGCCTCGCCAGGCGCACGAGGCGGCCGCGCTCCTTCCATGGCGGGCGAGCGGCGGTCATTCGCCTGGCCGGTCGGGCCCTGCTCCGGCCGCCGACCCGCTGGTCGTCAGGGACCGCTGGCGCTGAAGGCGACGCCGTCCGCCTTCTTCACCGTCGTCAGCGCGACGCCGAAGCACGACGCGTCGCTGGACAGGATCTGCACCGTCGCCGCGGTCTGGCTCTGCAACGCCGCGGCGATCCCCGACGGCAGATCCGCGCCCTTGCCCTTGATCTTGATCTTGCCCTTGCCGGCATCGCCGCCGCTCAGCTTCATCGTCGTGATGCCGTCGGCGGTGGCGCTCTTGTCCTTGTACTTGTAGCCCTTGTCCGACACCGCGGCCCAGCAGGGCGCGTCGCCGCAGGTCTGGCCGGCGCGCGCCACGGTGTACACCCCCTTGAGCTGGTTGGCGCCGTTGTAGATGCAGATCCGGTAGCCGGTGGTGCCGCTGACCGGATTGCCGAACTGGCTCTGCGTCACCGCCGGCAGCAGCTTCGAGAACGTGACCTTGAGCTTTTCCTTGCCCGCCGTCTTCTCGTCCACCAGCAGGCTGCCCTTGGCCGGCGCGACGCAGGCGAGCGCCGGCGCGGTGCCGCAGGCGATGCCGATGTTCGGCGTCGGCGTGCCCGGAAGCGGCGTCGCCGTCGGCGTCGGCGTGAACGTATCCGCCGGGGCCGGGCAGTCGCTGTCGGCCGGATAGTCGGCGAACCCGTCGCCGTCGTTGTCGAGGCCGACGCTGTCGGGATCGAACGGCAGGTCCTCCTGCGAGCTCGAACACGGGTCGGTCAGATTGCTGAACAGAGGGTTGTAGTACGGCGGGGCGACGTTCTCGCCATAGCGGGTCGGGAAGGGGTTGGGATGGCCGAGCGTTCCCGGCTGATGGCACCCCGACGGGCCGCAGGAGGAGACGCCCTGGTCGACGTGGAACTGGCGCAGGCCGTACGCGGTCGCCTTCGCCTGACCGCTGTTGGGCGACGTTTCGCCGTAGTCCTGGCCGTGACAGCCGGCGCACCCGAACCCGCCGCCGGTGCCGCTCCAGTACGTCCGCACCGGCGTCGATCCGCCGCCGCTCGGATGACAGACGTTGCAGGTGGTGACCGCGAAGCGAGTGCGGTGCTGGGTGTGCAGCACGCCGGTGCCGCTCTGGAACTGGTTGTGGCACGAGACGCAGCCGACCCCGGCCCCGTTGTCGTAGTAGGGGTAGGCATGGGCGCTCGGCACCGCCGAGGCGACCCACCCCACGACCAGCGCCAGCGCGGCGCCGCGCGCGATCATCCTCGCTCCAAGTCGGTTCATGGACTCCCCCGCTGCGAGGCCGGCCGGTTCGCAGCACTGCGTCGTAGACGTCTTCCGGCGCCGCACCGCAGGCCCCCGCGCTGCGCGCCAGCTCCGACCATTCCCGTCCGCTTCCTTCATTGTCAAGACAGGACTGGCGGGACGAGGGGACAGCTCCCCAGCGCCAGCGGCCGGGCGATCGGATCAGCGGGCGCGGCTCATGGCGCTCGCCTTGCTGAATTGCTCCGCCGCCTCCGCCGGCTTGCCGAGCTGGCGCAGGATGCCGCCGAGGGCGTTGTGGACCGCGGCGCTCGGCTTCAGCGCCAGCGAGCGCCGGTAGGTCTCGGCGGCCTCGTCGAGGTGGTCCTGTCGCGCCAGCGCGTCCGCCAGGTTGTTGTAGGCCGGCACGTACTGCGCATCGGCGTCGATCGCCTGGCGGAACTCGGCGATCGCCTCGTCGGTGCGCCCCTGCTGCACCAGCACGTAGCCGAGCCCGTTGTGCGTCTCGGCCGACGGCCGGCCGGGGAGCGCCTTCCGATAGTGCGCCTCGGCCTGCGCGAAATCGCCGTCGCGGACGTACGTCACCGCCAGGTTGAAGTGCGCCGAGGCGCAGTCGGGATCGAGCGCCAGCGCCTGGCGATAGTTGGCGACCGCCGCCTCCATGTCTCCCTGCTGCGCCAGCACGAAGCCGAGGTCGCTGTAGATCTCGGCCTTCGGCTCGACCGCCAGCGATTGGCGGAAGTGGTCGGCCGCCTCGGCGATCTCGCCGAGCTCGACCAGCGCCAGCGCCAGGTTGTTGTGCGCCTTGGCGTGGCCGGGATTGAGCGCCAGGGCGCGGCGGTACTCGGCCACCGCTTCCGGCGTGCGGCCGTCCTGGAACAGCGTCCACCCCAACGCGTTGTGCAGCTCGACGTTGTCGGGCGCGATCTCCAGCCCGCGCCGGTAGCTGCGCTCGGCGCCGCGGTGGTCGCCGGTGTGCTCGTTGGCCATGCCGGCGCGCAGGAAGGAGTACGAATCGAGGAACTGTTCGCGAATGTCGGCGATGGCGTTGCCGGGCAGGTGCGTGAACTCGGGAATGTTCGCGGCGCGGTCCGGCGAGGTGAAGCGCTCGAGCAGCACCGGCGGGCTGTCGTTGCCGTCCTCGTCGATGTGGGTGAGGAAGAGCTGCGTGTAGGGCCCGTTCACCTTCGAGGAGAACACCAGCCAGCGGCTGTTCGACGACCAACTGTGCCACGAGTTCATGCGCGGCGTGTTGTAGCGCAGCCGCCGCGCCTCGCCGCCGGCGGCGGGCACGATCCACAGCTCGCTGTCCGGCTGCAGCAGCATGTAGCTCTTCGACTTGGTGAAGACGATCCACTTCCCGTCCGGCGAGTACTTGGGGAAGTAGTTGCTCATGCCGTCGTTCGCTGCGCCTTCGAGCGGCGCGGCGGTGCCGCCTTTCCCGTCGTTGAAGGGGATGCGGTACAGGTCGTAGCGGAAGGGACGCTTCTCGACCGTGAACTCCGGCACGTCCTTCTCGTCGACCAGGGCGCTGTTCTGCTGCTCGAGGTGCTCGGCGCGGTGGGCCGTGGTGCGCGCGAAGACGATCTCCCGGCCGTCCGGGCTCCACACCGCGTTGGTCTGCACGTACTGCGGATCGTCGGCCCCGGGCAGCGCCGCGAAGGTCTTGGTGTCGCGGTCGTAGACCACCAGGATCCCTTTGATGGGGAAGAAGAGCTGCGAGATCATCAGGTCGGGGATGGCGACGAACACCGAGCGATCCTTGACCGTGCTGATGACGTAGCGCCCGCTCGGCGACACCCGCGACAGCAGGCCGAAGGTGAGCTCGCCGTCCTCGCGCTTGTAGTCGGCCCAGGTGATGATCTTCTCGTCGTTCATCACCATGTGCTCCGACACCGGCAGGATGCCGTAGGCGCCCTTGTCGTTGCCGTAGTCGACGTCGAGCCCGAGCACGCTGCCGTTGTCGGCGAAGGAGTGGCAGTTGCCGCACACCGGCAGGTTCTGCAGGACGATCGGCGGTCCGCCCTCCTGGTCCACCGTGCCGAAGCGCCAGCGGATGCGCGACGGGTCCTGCACCGCGGTGAGGAACGGCAGCGGCACTTCGCGGTAGAAGAGCGAGTCGTTCACCGGGTCCTTCGACGTGCGGATGCGCACCCGCGCCGAGGAGAGCACGCGGCCGAGGCGGCCCTGGTTGACGCCGGCGATCAGCACCTCGGCATCGCGCTCGGCGCTGCGCTGCTTGATCTCGCGCCAGCGTTCCTCGGACGGCCGCCAGCGCGGCGCGTCCACCGCCTCGCGCAGCACCTCGCCGCCGGCGTCGTCGCGCACCACCACGTACCAGCGGTCGACGTTCGCCGTCGCGTCCTCCCAGACGAAGGTCGGGGCGACGATCTCGGGCGGGAACAGCGTCCCCTCCTGCGGGTAGCTGATCCGCGCCGTGCCGCCGGCGGCCTCGGCGGCGGCGACCAGCGCCGGCGTCTCGGGCTCGCGATTGCACCCGGCGAGCAGCGGCGCGACGGCGAGCGCAACCGGCAGCGCCAGGGCGAGGAGCGAACGACGGCCTCTCCGCATGTCTTCCTCCCTACGCCGGCGGGTCGGGAAGAGGAAGCAAGGCCACCGCCTCGGCCTCGCAGAGCAGCTCGGGCCGGCACAGCGGCGCCTCCACCAGGGCGCACGGGAAGCCGTCGAAGCCGCGCTCGCGGCAGATGGCGCGCACCACCGCCGCGTCGCCGCGGCGCTTCAGGTAGACGACCCCGGCGTGCAGCGTCGCGAAGCTCGTGCCCTGACGCGCGAGCAGGGTGGCGATGTTGTGCAGCATGCGCTCGACCTGGGCCGCGACGTCGCCGACGTGCGCCGTCCGCCCGGCTTCGTCGATGCTGGCGGTCCCCGAGACGTGCAGCGCCACCTTGTTGGCGTCGCCCACCCGCAGGCCGCGCGAGAAATCGGCGCCGTAGCTCCAGGCCTCGTTGAGGGTCGGCGTCGACACGGCGGCGATGGCGAGCGGTCGGGTCGACTGCAGCGCCTGCAGGGTCAGCGAGACGTCGTGCGCGTCCGGCAGCGGCCCGCCCTGCACCCCGGTGCTGGCCGGCCGCACCTCGATGCCCTGGCGGCGGAAGAAGTCGCGCCGGGCGCGGTTGAGGGCGTCGTAGTCGCGGTCGATGTCGCGCAGGTGGATCCAGGTGCGGACGACGTCGCGGAACCCCATGCCGCCCTGCGCCAGCAGGCGCCCCGCCGCCTCGAACATCGCCGTCGCCTGCGCGTGGAGGTCGCCGCCGGCGCCGTAGAGGTTGCTCGAGCACAGCGCGGTCTGCGGGCCGAGACGGACGACGCGGGCCGCGCTGCGGGCGCAGCCGTCGCAGCCGCAGGCGGGCGCCGCCGCCACGTCGCGCACCGACCACGTCGCGCCATCGCGGGGGAGCAGCGCCGCCGCCGCCACCTCGAGCGCGCCGCCGGCGAGCGGCGGCTGCTCGATGACGACGGGCGGCGCGGCATCGGCGACCGGCCCGAGCGCCGCGAAGGCCCGCGCCCGCGCCGCCAGCGCCGGCGGCAGGTCGCGCCGGATGTCGCGCAGGAACAGCGTCTCGCTGGTCAGGGCGCGCAGCGGCACGCCCGCCCCGGCCAGGGCCTCCGCCAGCGCCCGGTAGGCGCTCTCGGCCTGCCGCAGTGGGTCGTCGCCGGCATCCGGCGGACGGCTGAGGATCGCCAGCTCGTCCGCCAGCGGGCCGGCGAAGCGGCGCAGCGAGAGCGAGACGGCGCGCGGGGGCGACACCGTCACCCCCGCGCCACGTGCGCGCCGCGGCGCGGGCGACCGCCCGCGCGCGGCGTCGACGCTAGCACCCGGTCGGTGCCGGGAAGATGATCGACGAGGTGAAGGTGTTGTCGCTGAAGCAGTTGTTCGTCCCACCCAGGGCCAACAGATCGGACGCGAAGAGCGCGAACGGACCGGGCGGCGGATTGCCGCCGTTGCCGGTCAGCGTGTTGCCGATGAAGCGGTTGTAGTCCGGCGCCGTGTCCGCGACCTGCGGCGGATTGATATCGCAATCGAAGCTCGTGCCGTCGACCGCGACGCAGTAGTCGATCATCGCGATGCCGAAGAAGTTGTTGTTCTCGACCAGGTTCTTGGTCACGTCCACGTGGTCGACGCCGAGCACCAGGATGCCGCCGCCGGCCGGCAGCGCCGCCGACATCGAGCCCGGCGGGGCGCTGTTGGGCGAGTTGTTGTTGTAGACGTGGTTGCCGCTGACCGTCCAGTAGCCGTTGTCGCTCAGAGGCTGCAGCGGCGGCAGGCCGGCCGCCGACGGATGGTAGAGGCCGATGCCGATGGTGTTGTCGTGGACGCTGTTCTTGAGGATCTTGATGTTCTTCGAGACCGTGACCTCCAGGCCGGTCGGGCTGGAGTGCAGCTCGTTCTTGATCACGCGCACGTTCTCGGACGCCTCGACCCACAGCGCGCTGTCCTCGGAGCCGTAGGAGACGTTCTTCTTCACCGAGCCGTTGGCCGACAACGTCGGCCAGATGCCGTTCTCGAGATTGTTGATCGACTCGTTGCCGATGAGCTTGAAGTTGTTCACGTGGCGCAGCCAGATGCCGTTCTTCTGGAAGCCCTCCACCGTGAAGCCCTTGATCAGCACCTTCTCGACATCCGGATCCCCGGGGTTGGCCGGCTCGATGAGTATGCCCTGCGTCTGCCCCGGCCCGGGAAGGATGCGCACCTTCACGCCCTTCTTGATCTTGCTCTTGGCGACCAGCTTGATCGACTTGGTGATGCGGATGGCCGCCGCCGACGAGCCGGCCGGCACGCCGACGTAGTCGCCCGGCATCACCTTCACGGTGTCGCCAGCCGCGGCGGCGTCGATCGCCGCCTGGATGGATTCGCCTTCCTTGACGGTGTGCGTCGCAGCCGCCGCGGCGCCCGGCATCGCGCCAACGTAGAACCCGACCGCAGCGACGATCGCGATCACCCATCGAACTGACATCATCTGGACTCCCCCCGCGCGCCACAGTCCGGCCGCGCACTACTGAACAGTCAGTCAGTAGTCAGCCGGCGGCGATAGAGTCAAGAAATTCCGTCGTCCGTCTCCATCGGGGAAGCGATGGGGCGGAGGGTTCATGCCGGCGGTGGACCTTTTTCGCCCCCTCGCGGTTGACTCGCCGGCGCCGGCCAGCGCACTTGGCGAGCCCATGGGCGGCTACCTCGTGGCTGATGCGGCGGCGGCCGGGCGGCGGACCTCATGAGCGAGGGCGCGCTCTCGCCGGCGACCCGCGAGGCGCTGCGGCGCGCCCTGCAGGCGATCGCCGCCGGCCAGCGCGCCGAGGCGGTGGCCGTCGCCCGCGCCCTGGCCGGCGACGCCGACCGCGGCGCGCTGCTGATCGGCGCCCGCCTGCTCTTCCTCCTGCGGCTCTACGACGAGGCCCTCGCGGCGCTGCGCCGCCGCCTCGCCGCCGACGACGGCGACCAGTTCGTCCGCCGCCTGCAGTTCGCCTGGTTGAAGCGCCTGCACTTCGAAGCCGACGCCGAAGCCGCCCTCGCCGCCTGGCTGCGCGATCACGGCGACCTGCACGCCCACAAGGCCGCGCTCGTCCACTACGAGACAACCGACCGGCCCGCCGCGGCGCTCCAGCACATGGACGCCACCCTCGATTCCGACCCCAGCGCGGCGGACCGCTATCGCGCCCAGGTGCGCCTGGCGGCGCGCGCGGGTGACGTCGCCGCCGCCCGCCGCGCCGCCGAGCAGGCGCTGCGCCGCGATCCGGATCGGTGGTTGGAGGTGGTCGAATCGCTGCTCCAGCTCGGCTGCTACGACGTGGTCGAGCAGGAGGCCGCCCGCCGCCGCCCGGCGCCGCCGGCGGAGGCCCTGCTCGCCGAGCTGGCGCTGTTTCGCGGCCGCTGGGACGACGCCTACGCCCAGGCCGCCGCCGCCCGGCAGCGGGATGGCGATTGCCAGCGGGCGCTGACGGTGATGGTCGCCGCCGCGCTCCTCGCCGGCGATCTCGAGCGCGCCGAGCGCGACCTGGCGCAGTGGCAGGGCGCCATCAGCCCCGCCCTCGGCTGCTGGCGGGCGGAGCTGTGGTTCCGCCGCGGCGACGCCCAGCGCGCCTTCGACGAGCTGTCGCGGGTCCAGAACGAAGTGGCGGACTACCTCGCCGCCAAGCTGATGTCGGTGGTGGTCAAAGGCGCGATCGCGCCCGAGCCGATGGCCACCTCGACCGTCTTCGACGGGCTGCTGGAAGGGCAGATGCAGGCGCTCGGCGTCGAGGTCGTCTGGGCGCAGGGCCGCATCAGCGGCGAGGCCCTGCAGGCGTGCGCGGCGCGGGGATTGGCGATCCTCGGCGGCAACCGGACGCCCTATCCCAGCATCGCCGGCGACGACGGCTCGCTGCGCCGCGTCCAGGTTCCGGCCAGTGTCCGGCACCGGGTGCGCGTCATCCAGCACCGCGCCCCCTGGCTCGGCCTGGACGAGACGCGCGCCGCGCTGCGCGCCGAGTTGGCGCGCATCGGGCCGCATCCGATCGCCGAGTGCTACGCCGCCGAGATCGACCTCTGGTCGGGCGATTACGCGGCGGCGCGGGCGGCGTTCGAGGACATCCTGCGGCGGGCGCCGCGCACCACCTGGGCGTGGATCGGCCTCGGCGCCAGCCTGGTCTGTCTCGGCGATCCGGCGAGCGGCCTGCGCACCCTCGATGAAGGCATCCGCACCATGGGCTGGCGCGGCGCGACCCTGCCGGTCTACCGCGGCGAGGCGCTCTTCCGCCTCGGCCAGCTCGACGAGGCGGCGGCGGAGCTCGACGAGGCGTGCGCGCGCCATCCCGGCCGGGTTGCCGCCTGGCTGCTGCGCCTGCTGGTCGCCGACGCGCGCGGCGACGGCACCGGCCGCGATGCCGCCTTCGCCCACCTCGACCTGGTGGCCGCGCCGCTGCTGGCCGACGCGGCGCGCGCCGCCGGGGTCGACGGCTGGTGGCCGCGTCCCGCCGCCGCCGCGGTCCAGGTCGCGGTCGCCACCCAGGCGCTGGCGGCGATGCGCGGCAACCGCTCCTCGAGCTGCGGGTTGTGGATGGCCCCCGGCGCCGCCACCGTGCGGGCGCTGGCGCCGCACCGCCCGACGTCGCCGCCGCAGTGGGAGCGGCAGGAGCAGCAGCGGCTGCTGGCCCTCTGCCGCGCCTGAGCGCGCGTCAGCCGCGGATCGGCGTCACCCCGCGCGAGCCGTGCGCCGCCACGTAGGCCGTGTGCAGGCCGAGGCAGCGGGGGCGCCAGTCGCAGGTGTCACAGGCGTCGACGAAGGCGCGGCCGGCGCGCAGGTCGGCGCCGACCCCTGGCGGCGCCTGCGCGGCGACCGCCGCCGGCTCGTCGACGGCGCAGGGGGTGAAGCCGCTGGTGCCGAGCACCCGCGCCTCGATGCCGGCGGCGGCGAGGGTACGCAGCGCCGCCGAGAGGTGGGGTCGCAGCTCGTCGAGCGGCACGATCGCCTCGCCGTAGGCGGCGCGGTCGCGGTAGCCGATCGGAAAGCTGTAGCTGACGTGGCTGATGCGCTGCCCGCCGCGGCGCAGCTCCTCGGCGACGAAGCGGGCGTGCGCCGCGAGGCCGGCGACGTTGCCGCGCTCGACGACGCAGTGCACGCCGACCCGCAGCCCAGCGGCGAGCGCCCGCTGGATGCCGTCGACGGTGCGCGCGAAGCCGCCGGGGCTGCGCGTCAGCGCGTCCGAGGCGCCGGCCTCGGCGGCGTGCAGCGACACGACGACGGTCTCCAGCCCCGCGGCCTGCAGCGCGTCGAGCACCCCGGGCTCGCCGAAGCGGACGGCGTTGGTCTCCAGCGTGACCGCGACCCCCGCCGCCCGCGCCCGCCGCAGCCACGCCGGCAGCAGCGGCTGCAACGTCGGCTCGCCGCCGCTGAGGATCAGGCCGCGCACGCCGAGGGCGCACAGCTCGTCGATCCAGCGGGTGAAGACGTCCTCCGGCGGCGCCGGCCAGTCGCGCCCCTGCCAGCACGGGCGGCAGTCCTGGTTGCAAGCGAATCCCAGCCACACGATGCCGACCGGATCGCCGGCGCCGTGGAAGACCATGCGGAAGTCCTCGTCGCGCACCGCCAGGAAGGGGCGGTAGCGGTCGAGCGCCGCCAGCAGCGCCGCCACCGCCGGCACCGGGCGCGGGCCGGACGGATCGCGCGCCGCCAGGCGGTCGCGCAGCGCGTGCAGCGCCGCCGCGTCGCGCGGATCGGCGAAGGGATCGCCGCCGTCGGCGCGATAGGAACAGGCGAGGTGCGCGGTGCGGCACCACGCCGGCCGCGTCGGGTCGGCGGCGGCGAAATCGAGCGTCGCGGCGCGGCCCGACGGCAGGCGCAGCTCGACCGCGCCGCGCCATTCGCCGGCGCCCGCCTCGGCCGGCCCGACCGTCGCCGTGCGCACCGCGTCGCCGCAATCGAGCAGCGCCAGCAGGCGGTCGCGCGCCGCCGCGGCGAGCGTCGCCACGAACGGCGACAGCGGCGACGACGCCGGCGCCGCCGCCTCGACCGCCGGCGCCGGCGCGGGCGCGCTCACCGCGATGCCGAGGGCGCGCCGCTTGCGCTCGAGCGCCGCCTGCAGCGCGGCGGCGCCGGCCAATCCGTTCTGCGCCTCGGCGAGCGCCAGGAGGCGCGGCGCCGGGATGCGCAGCGAGCCGCGGGCGACGACGTGGATGCGCGGCTGCGGCGAGTCGTTGACCACGTAGTGCGGCTTGGCGACGTTCATCAGCAGCGCCGTGCCGGGGCGGAACGGCGCCACCCGGGTGTACGGCGTGTCGGCGCCGTCCGCAGCGCAGTCGATCACCAGCCGGCAGTCGTCCGGCATGTTGAGCGCCACGTTGAGCGAACGCATCACCGGCGGGCCGACGCCGTCGACGTGCACGGCGATGCGCGCCCCCGGCAGCAGCATGAGGAACGAGACGGTGCGGCAGTGGTCGAAATCGAGCACCGCGTCGAGCAGCGCCATGGTCAGCGGGCAGCGGGCGGCGATCTCGGTGCGGCGGTAGCGCGACTGGTCCTCGAAGATGCCGGCGTCGTCGGCGGTGGTCGCGACGTGCGCCGGATCGCCGTCGAGGGCGTGCAGCGCCAGGCCGCGCCAGCCGGTGATGCCGTAGGTCGGATCGCTCTGGTAGGCGACGAAGCGGTCCTGCAGCGCCAGCGCCTCGGCGTACGCCGCCTGGTGATCGAAGCGCAGGCCGAGATCGATGTACGGCGTGAGATCGAGGTGCAGGTTGATCTCCGCCTCCGCGGCGCGCCCCGCCTCGGCGCTCGGCCCGGCGGCGTCGACGTCCCGCGGACCGTCGACCGCCGCCCAGGCGAAGCCGTCCTCGGCGGCGCGCACGGCGGCGAGCACGGCGCGGTACAGCGCCGCCGTCGCCGCCCCCGGCGCCTCGACCGCGAGGCCGACGGCGAAGCGCTCGGTGCGCCCCCACTTCGGCGGCGCGCCGTCCCGGGCGCGCAGGACCACCCGCGCCCGCTCGCCGGCCGGCCCGCGGTACAGCGCCGCGATCGACTCGTCCTGGATCACCGCGCGCGCCAACCGCCAGCCTCCGCCCAGGCCGTGCGGCGGATTCAGCATCCGCGACACCACCGCCTCCTGTCCGGGTGGAATCACCGTGCGCGCGCGCTGTGTCGGGCTTGACGCCATGATGCGACCGGCCGGCCAGCCGCAGGCTTACCAAGCGCGCCGCCGAGTTGAAACGACTTCCCGCCCGGCGGCGGGCGGCGCACGGTTTGCGTGTTGAAGCTCAGTGATTTTGTCCGCCTAAGGAACCTCTGCATAAGGCCGGGGCGTCATGTATAGTGCGCCGCAGCTGAGTGCGGAGGTGGTGTGGTGATGGAGAAGCAGCAAACGTTTGCGTCGGTGGCGTGGAGCCAGAAGGGCAAGGTGACGCGTCGCGAACGGTTCCTGGCGGAAATGGATGCCGTGGTGCCGTGGGCCGAGTTGCTGCGGGTGATTGCGCCGCACTACCCGAAGGCGGGCAACGGCCGGCAGCCCCTGGGGTTGAGAAAATGCTGCGGATTTACTTCGTCCAGCAGTGGTTCAACCTGTCGACCCGCAACAGAGGACTCCGCTGTACGACAGCGAGGTCGATCCGGCGCTTTGTGCGCATCGAGGTTGAGAAGATGTCGTCCCCGACGAAACGACGATTTTGCGTTTCCGCCACCTGCTGGAGAAGCAGGGCCTGACGGCGAAGCTCTTCGAGCTGGTGAAGGAGCTGCTGCAGGCGAAGCGGCTGTTGCTGAAGGCCGGCACCATTGTGGATGCGACGATCATCGCCGCGCCGAGTTCGACCAAAAGCGGACAAAGCGCGCGATCCCGAGATGAAAGCAGACGCGCAAGGGGAACCAGTGGCACTTCGGGATGAAGCTGCACATTGGGACCGATACGCGGGGCCCGCGTGACAGCGTGGTGGCCACCAATACGGCGACCGCGGACATCACGCATGGAGGAGCTGCTCCATGGCGAGAGAGCGCGGTGTACGGGGACAAGGCGTACTGGAAGGAAGCCGATCGCCAGGCGTTCGAGGCGGCCGGAGTGCGGTACCGCATGAATCGGCGTCAGCGGTCGTCAGCCGCTGAGCGAGCGGTGGCGCCAGATCAACCGGGGCGCGCTCGCGCATTCGCGCGCGCGGCGAACATCCGTTTCCCATCGTGAAGCGGCTGTGGTTCGCCAAGGTGCGCGCTACCGCGGCTTGCCAGACCTGGCGCGAGCGCAGACGATGTTCGCATTGGCGAATCTGTACAGTGTCCGTCATCACCTCCTGCCCGCGGGGGCGCGGTGCGCGCTGTGAATGGGCGAACGCGGACTGTGAACGCAATGCCACGAACCTCGACACTCCGGCGATACGCGGGCCCCCGGCAATTCCACCCGGCTGGCGGCGAATTCTCGCTCGTCGAGCCCTGCTGATGCCGGGAGCCGTCCAAGTTTTCACGATTTCATTCACTGACGGGACCTGTGCAGAGGTTCCCTAACTGCTCAGTGAAAATGTCCGCCCCTCCGCGGCAAAGAAGGAGGGATGGAGAGGATGAGCAAGCGGCAATGGAAGCGGCTGGACGCCGTGGAGCGGATCGAGCGAGGGGCGCTGACGGTGGGAGAAGCGGCAGAGGTGCTGGGACTGTCGAAGCGGCAGGTGCGACGGCTGCGGCGGGCGGTGGGGCGGCGTGGGGCGAAAGGAGTGCAGCACGGGAACACGGGGCGGGCGCCGAAGCACCGCTTGGGGGAAGCGGTGCGGGAGCAGATCCTGGAGCTGCGGCGCAAGAAGTACGACGGGTTCAACGACCAGCACTTCACCGAGAAGCTGGGGGACGTGGAAGGGGTCAAGGTCTCTCGGGCCAGCGATGCAGCGGCTGCTGCGCGGCGGCGGGCACGCCGCGCCGGCGGCGCGCCCGAAACACCGCCGGCGCCAGAGACCGCAAACCGCCAGGCGGGGTTGATGATCCTCTGGGACGGCAGCCGACACGAGTGGCTCGGGGGCGCGGGCCGATGCTGTGCCTGATGGGAGCGATCGATGACGCGACCGGCGAGCTGCTGCCTGGGGCGTCGTTCGTGGAGCAGGGAGTGCGCGGCAGGAGGGTACCTGCGGTGCTGCGAGCGATCGCGGAGGCGAAAGGACTTCCGTACAGCGCCTACGTGGATCGGCACGGAGCCTGAAGCGCAACGACGCGCACTGGACGCTGGAAGAGGAGTTACGCGGGGTCCAAGACCCGACGCAGGTGGGCCGGGCGCTCGCGGCCTTGGAGATTGAGGTGATCTACGCGCGCTGTCGCCGCAGGCGAGGGGCCGAGTGGAGCGGCTGTGGGGCACGCTGCAGGATCGGTTGCTCCGAACCGGTTGGTGGGGGCCACGACCGTGGAGGAGGCCAATGCCGTGCTGGAGGCCTTTCGGGCGGAGCACAACCAGCGGTTTGCCATTCCCCCGGCCGAGGCCACCCCGGCGTGGCGGCCGGTGCCGACGGGGACCGATCTGAGCCGGATCTGCAGCTTCCAGTACGAGGCGACCGTGCTGAACGACAACACCGTGCGGATCGGCGGCTGGTCCTCGACATCCCGCCCGGCCCGCGCAAGCGCAGTATATGCGAGACGCGCGTCGAGGTGCGCCAGCTCCTCGACGGCAGCTGGCGCGTCTACGGCGGCGACACGGTGATCGCCACGGCCGCCGCCACCTCGCCCGGCGCCCTCCGCACGCTCAAGCGCCGGCGGCGGCGGCCGCCGAGCGCCGCCTCGGTGGGGAAAACTCCAGTCGCCCTGCGGGCTCCTTCCGTTTCCCCCACCGACATGATCCCGTCACCACCACGATGAACCCCGGGGGGACGGAATCACTGAGCAGTTGAGGGCGGACAGAATCACTGAGCAGCGACAGCGGCGCACGGTTTGCGTCGCTTCTCCGCCGCCGGCTGTGCTACGCGTCGCAGTCGGAGGCGCCAGGCGTCGTGAGCGAACATAGCGGCCCGAGCGGTCTGCCCGCCGGACCGGCGTGGCCCGAGGACGATCGCGGCGACGGCGGCGGCCTGGACGGTTGGCGGATCGCCAGGGTGACCGGCTCGCTGCCGACCGCGGTCAGCTTCTGGCTCGAGCGCGACGACGGCGCGGCGCGCATCCAGATCGTGGTCAGCCAGCGCGGCGAGGGGCGCTGCCTGCAAGCGACGCCGCTCGGCGACGTGTCGTACCACCGCCTGGTCGGGCTCGACGAACGCGAGGCGGCCGAGATCACGCAGGCGTTCGCCGCGGCGGTGACCGCGAACGGCGTCCCGATCGCCCGCCACTTCCCGCATCTCGCGGCCGAAGCGGCGGCCGACGACGACGCGGCGCGGCTGCGCCTGGCGGCGCTCGTCGAGCCGGCGACGCGCCTGCTCGGCGGCCAGCACGAGGACTTCGCCACCCTGCCGGCGCAGCAGTTGCCGACGCTGCTCTACTTCGACCCGCCGGGGATCGCCGAGTTCCTCGCGCCGCAGCTCGTGGTCGACGGCCCGCCGCTGCTCGACTGGGTGTTCCGCGGCATCTACCTGCCGAGCGTGGCGCGCCGCAGCAGCGCCGACTTCGGCGCCTACATCCTCGAATTCACGCACCGGGAGCAGGAGCAGATCGCGCGCCTGGGGCTGCGCGTCGACGGCGACCAGTCGAAGGCCTTCGCCCGCTGCGGCCGGCTGTCGCTCGCCATCCTGCACGAGGGCGAGGTCGACGCGGTGCCGATGGAGATCGCCTCGCTGGCCTCGTGGGTGGCGGCGCTGCTGCGCCTCAAGTCGTCGGCCGCGCTGGCGATCCGCGTCCCCGGCCAGCTCGCCGAGGTGCGCGCCATCTCCCACCCGGCGCGCGCCGATACCCTGGAGACGCGCCGCGAGGCGGACGGCCGGGGCGGCGAGCAGGTGGTGGCCGCGGTGAGCGCGCCGCCGGCGCTCAACCTGGCGCTCGATCCCGATTGCGGCCAGCGCTGCGTCTTCTGCTCGGTGAAATCGTACGTCACCCCGACCGACGCCGGCGCGGTCGACGTCGACGACATCCGCGTGCAGTTGGAGAAGGCGCGCGATCAGGGCGTCCGCCAGGTGCGGCTCAACGGCATCGACCCGCTGCGCCACTCGCGCGTCCTCGACGTGCTGGAGCTGATCCGCACGATGGGGTTCAGCGACCTCGACGTCTTCTCGACCGGCCGCCGCCTCGCCGACGCGGACTTCCGCGGCCGCTTCCTCGCCGCCATGCCGACCCGCTTCACCATCTACGTGCCGCTGTACGGCGTCAGCCCGGCGGTGCACGACGCGGTGACCGGCACCCCCGGCGCGCACGCCGAGGTGCTGGCGGCGATCGCCGCGCTGCGCGCCGAAGCGCCGGCCGGGGCGCTGCGCATCAGCACCATCCTGGTGCGCCAGAACGCGGCCGAGATCGTGCCGCTCCTGCGCTGGCTGCGCGGCAACGGCCTCGGCGCGCACATCGGCGCCCACCTGCCCTACCCGATGCGGCCGACCACCCGCGATCCCTACATGGGGTCGGCGATGCGCGAGACGGAGCTGCTGGCGGACGTGCTGGCGGACGTGCAGGCGCTGCCGGCCGACGAACAGGCCTGGGCGCTGGCGGTGCTGGGCGGCGCCTTCCGCCACCCCTGCATCCGTTGGCAGGCCGAGCGCGCCTCGGCGCTGCCGGTGCTCGGCGCCGCCTTCCCGGAGCGCGCCTTCCCGCTCGCCGGCACCGAGTATCGGAGCGACGCCTTCATGCACGCCAGCGGCACCAGCGGCGAGGCGGAGGCGTTCTCGGTGGCGGTGGTCGAGTGCCCGCACGCCGCGACCTGCGCCCTGGCGCCGGTCTGCCCGCGCGAGCACTACGCCGCCTACGCGCAACACTTCGGCCTGGACGAATTCCGCGCCGTCACCCCGGCCGATCTCTACACGGCGCGGCCGGTCGGCCCGGGGCTGCGCCGGCTGGCGGCGAAGGGGCGCCAGGTCGGCGCCGACGTGTGGGGCCGCGTCCGGGCGTGGACGGCGCGGCCGTAGCCGCTCCCCCTGGCATGCCGCCGGCCGCGCCGCACGCCCTCGCCAGCGACGCCGAGGCGCAGGTGCTCGGCCTGCTCCTGGTGGCGGTGCCGCTGCTGCTCGGCTGGATCCTCGGCGGCGCGCTGCGGCCGCTGTATCGCCGCGCCGGCGGCTGGCGCCGCCTGCCGATCGTGGCGCTCGCCGCCCTGCCGCTGCTCCTCGCCGTGCCGGCGGCGCACGCCATCCCGGCGATCGGCTCCTGGGACGTCATCGCGTGCATGGCCTGGATCGCGCTCGCCATGGCGCTGTCGATCCCGCACACGCCGCGGGCCCGCAACCGCGTCGCGCTCCTGGTGCTGCCGGCGGTGAGCCTGCTGGCGCTCGAGCTCCTGTCGCGCGTCGCGCTGCCGCCGCCGCCGCGCTTTCCGCCGCCGCGCGCGGCGCACCTGGTGGTCAGCTTCTCGAACCGCGACGCGCCGTGCGACGCGCTCTTCCCCGACGCCAGCGGCTTCATCGACGGGCGCGCCGCCGACGCCGGGGCGCGGCCGTTCACCGTCGTCCACGTCGGCGATTCGATGGTGTTCGGCAACGGCGTGCAGCGCGACCAGACCTTCACCGCCTTGCTCGAAGCCCGCCAGCCCGAGGTCGCGCACGTCAACGGCGGCACGCCCGGGGCGGGTCCCGACACCGACCTGATCGCCAGCGGCCACTGGCGGCGGCAGCTCCGTCCCGATCTCACCGTGGTCTACGTCTTCATGGGCAACGACGTGCACGACGTCGATCGCGCCTACACGTGCTGCGACATGGGGCCGCTGCTCGACTGGAGCGGCGGCGAGCCGCGGCCGCGCTGCACGGCGCTGGAGTGGGCCTTCCCCACCGGCGTGCTGCTCTCCAGCAGCCCGGCGCCGTATCCGTTCCGCGTCGCCGCCCGCCAGTCGGCGTTCGCCGCCCAGGTCACCGCCGCCTTCGACGCCGTCAACCGCGCCATCCTCGGCCGGCAACTGTTCAACGTGAACTTCGGCCGCGACAAAGGGGGCGCGGTCGACGAGCGCCTCGACAAGGTCGAGCGCATCCTGCGCGCCCTGCGCGACGACTTCGCGCGCGACCACGCCCGCCTGCTGCTGGTGATCCTGCCCTTTCGCCAGACCTTGGAGCGCGCCCACGGCGTCGCGCCCAGCAACGTCGATCCGTGGGGCAGCCTGGAGGCGGGCCGCGCCGCCGAACAGCGCGTCGCCGCCGGCGCCCGTGGGCTCGGCATCGACGTCCTCGACGCGTGGGATCTGCTCGATGCCGCCATCGCCCGCCAGGGCGTGCCGCCGTGGTTCGCCGGCGATTACCCGGGCGACGTCCACCTGAGCCCCGCCGGGCACGCGCTGCTCGCCGACTGGCTGGCGCCGCAGATCGCGGCGCGGCTCGGCGACGGCCGGGCCGCGGCGGCGGTCAGCGACCGCTGAGCGGGGCGCGCGCCCGGTAGGCGGTCAGCGCCACCGGCGTCCCCTCGCCCAGCACGATGTGCGAGCGCATGCCGCCGTCGGCGTCGGGGCCGAGATAGCCGGAGTTGACCGGGTCGTAGATGCGCGAGGCGAACGTCGCGCTGGCGAACGGCGTCAGCTCGAGCCGTTCGCGGATCGCCGCGCACACCGGCGTCGACGTCTCGCCCGGCCGGCGCAGGCTGGCGCAGCTCAGGCCCTCGTAGAACACCAGGCAGTGCGGCGGCTGCGCGAGCAGCGCCGCGGCCGCGGGCGAGAGCTGCTCGCGCGCCGGCCCGTCGCCGTCGCCGGCGACGTCGGCGTCGACCACCGTCCAGTAGTCGCCCGCCTGGCCCCCCTCGAGCACCGCCGCCACCCGCCGCAGCCGCGAGGCGAACTGGTGCTGTAAATCGCCCGGCGCGCCGCGGTACTCGAGCACCGTGCAGCCGGCGGGGATCTGGGTGCGCAGCGAGCGCAGGAAGTCGAATTCGCGCATCTCGTTGAAGCGCGCGTCGCCGATGAAATCGCGATGCAGCAGCGGCACGGCCGCCAGGTAGGCGGCGACCGCCCAACGGAAGAGCGGCCGCCAGGCGAGCACCACCGGCGTCGCCGCGGCGGCGAGGAGAACCAGCGGGCTGACCAGGTTCATGTGGTACCGGGCCTGCATCGCCGCGTGGTACGGGTAGACGAAGGAGTGGACGAGGAAGAACCCGACCAGCCAGGCGACGAGGAAGATCGCCCGCGGCCGCTCGCCGCGCCGGCTGAGCGAGCGCGCGCCGAGAATGGCCAGCACGCTGACCAGCGGCGGCATGATCCACGGGTTGACCAGGGTGTTGAGGCGCGGATTGACGGCGATGCGCAGCGCGTTGAACAGCGTCTGCAGCGCCAGCCCCTGCTCGACGCTGCCACTGTAGCGGGCGCGCAGGTTGAACCACGCCGCCAGCAGCGCGGTGGCGCTGACCATCGCCACCGCCAGCGCCGCCCGTCCGGGGATGCCGCGGCCGCGCGTGCAGATGTAGATGGCGCCGAGGTCGAGGGCGAAGAAGACGATGTTCTCCGGGCGCACGAAGTAGGTCGCGGTGCAGAGCAGCGGCAGCATGGCGAAGGAGGCGACGCGCCAGGCGCGCGAGCGATCGCCGAGCGCGGTGTAGAGCACGACGAAGGTCATCGACGACGTCGCGATCGACTGGATCATGTAGACGTCGCTGCGCGAGAAGCGCAGGTGCTCGGGGAGGATCACCAGCAGCCCGGCGGCGGCCAGCGCCTGCCGGTGGTCGCCGAGGATGTAGCGGGCGTGCGCGTACATCGCCAGCGGCGTCATGATCGCGATCAGGTAGTTCGAAGCGAACAGCACGTCGGTGAGGAACAGGCGGCCGCCGCCGACGCGGTTGAGCCAGCGCAGGATCTCGCCGTCCCAGATGCGCGCCGGCAGCGGCGCCAGCCGCTCGTAGGCCCAGGCCTCCATCAGGTTCGAGCTCGGCAGCGCGGCGCGCAGGATCGCGCCGACCACCAGCAGCGCGAGCAGCGCCGGCGCCACCCACGGCGGATCGTCGCGCATCTGGCGACTGAGATGGGCGAGCAGGAAGACGAGGCCGACGAGCATGATGACGATGCCGTCGCCGGGCAGGCCCAACGCCATGCGCCGCCAGTCGAAGCGCGGCGCCGGAGCCGAACCGGAGCCGGCGTCGCGCGTCGTCTCGTCGGGCGCATCCGGCGGCCAGAAGTCTGAGGCGTCGTTCTGCTCGACCGCCGCCGCCAGAACGTCGAGCGGATCCGGCGCCGGCGCCGCCCCGGGCGGTGCCTCGCGCAGCAGCGCGAAGCTGCGGCTGCGCGCGCTCCCCGCCGGCGCCCGCCCGGGATGGGTCAGGATCAGGGTCCGCGTCTGCTGCCCCGGGCCGGCCAGCACGCAGCGGATCCGGTCCGCCTCGATCGACACCCCCCACAGCACCCAGCCGGGCGCCACCTCGCTGCCGACCCCGTACGGCCGCAGCAGCGCGACCACCTCCTGCTCGCGGCCGCCGGCGATCACCGGCAGGCCGTCGGACGGCGGGCCGTCCGCCGCCGCCACGCCGAGCGCCGCCAGCCCGAGGATGATGCCGGCGCCGAGGACGCGCATCGCGCGCCGGCGGCGCCAGGGGGGCGCGGCGGGTGTGGTCACCGGCGGGCGTTCACGCCGCCGGAGCGGCGGCGAGCGGCTGGGCGCAGGCGTCGCCGTAGAGCTCGACGTCCGCGACCCGGACGCCGAAGCAGGCGCCGCGGACGGCGCAGTCGGCGCACGCCGGGAGATAGGTGCGGCCGTCGAGGCGCTCCGGGATCGGCGCCAGGGTGGCCACCCGCGGATCGGCGGCGAAGGCGCAGAGCGGCGGGCCGCAGGGGCCGTCGAGGCCGCTGACCCGCACCCCGAGGGCGAAGGCGCGATCGATCACCGTGCGCAGCACGGCGCGCAGGCGCTCGGGCTCGGGGAGGATCGACGGCAGGAGCGAGCGGTCGTAGGGATCGGTCGGCTGCGACAGCATCAGCCCCTGCAGGTTGGGGTGCGGTCCGAAGGTCTGGTGCACGAACCCGGGCACGTCGGCGAGGTGGTCGATGCCCTCGCGCGTCATGACGCAGTTGAGCCGCACCGGCACCCCCGCCTCGAGCAGGGCGCGAATGCCGGCGACGGTGCGGGCGAAGGTGCCGGGGGCGCGGGTGATCAGATCGGAGGTGGCGGCGTCGCCGCTGTGCAGCGAGACGAAGCAACTGGAGAGCCCGGCGGCGCGCAAGCGCGACGCCAGGTCCGCCTTGCCGAATTGGATGGCATTGGTCTCCAGCGTCACCGACTCGAAGCCGAGCTGACGCGCCCGGCGCACGTAGTCCTCGAGTCGGCGGTCGAGCGTCGGCTCGCCGCCGGAGATGATCAGGCTGCGCGCCCCGGCGGCGCGCAGGTCCTCGATCCAGGTCAGGACCTGTTCGGCATCGAACCGACCCCAGGCGCGGTCCTGCCAGCAGATGCCGCAGTTCTGGTTGCACAGGAAGCCGGTGCGGACGAGCCCCTGGTCGCCGATGCCGGGCACGAGCTGGCGGTAGAAGGCCATCGGCACGCCGAGCGGCAGGGTCGCCAGTTGCCGCGCCGGCGCCAGCGCGCGCTGCCATTTGTCGGCGCCGATCGCCGCCTGCAGCCGGCGCGCCATGGTCTGGAGCTGGCGGTCGAAGCGGCGCGCGTCGGCGTGCAGCTCGACGACGGAGGCGCGGATGGCGGCGCCGCCGCCGTTCTCCTCCAGGCGCAGGCGGGCGAGCGGCGCGCTCTTGCCGAGGACGAGATCGATGGCGCCGCGCGTCGTCGCGACCGCGAGCAGGGTCAGGTCGAAGGCCGGCAGCTCGATCGGCACCGCCGGCGCGCCGACCAGGGCGCGCGCGATCTCCAGTTGCAGCGCCGCGCCGCGGGTCTCGATGTCGACCGGGTCGCGGAAGCGCGCCGCGCTCATGGCGACCCCCTCGCCGCGCCGCAGCCGGCTCTCGCCATCGCCGGCCCGCGGCGCCGCGGCCGACGCGGAACTGGAGCTGCTGCTGGCCGGCATCGCCCGCGACCCTAGCGCAACCGGAATCCTTTCTGAAACGACTTCTGCGCGGCGCGGTGCGCTCCAGCTTCGTCGGCGGCAGCCAGCGCGCCGAGGCGCGGGCGCATCCGCCCAGCCGCCCGAGCGCCCTGTCGATCCCGGTCCGGCTCGCGCGACATCGGGGCGTGGAGTACGGCGCATTCGGTCGTGGCGCGGCGTCGGCACGGCGGCGCCTCGCCCCGGCGAGGAGAAGGAGACACGCGATGCAGTACCTGCTGCTGTTGTATTCGGACGAGACCCGCTGGCCGGAGATGTCGGCGGCCGAGCAGGCGGCGGCCGCTGCCGAGTACGGCGCCTACCGCCAGGCGCTGGCCAAGGCCGGCGCCCTGATCGGCGCCAGCCGGCTGCGGCCGACCTCGGCGACGACGACGGTCCGCGTCGAGAGCGGCCGCACCCAGGTTCTCGACGGCCCCTACGCGGAAGCGAAGGAGCAGCTCGGCGGCTTCTTCCTCATCGACGTCGCCGACCTCGACGCCGCCATCGCCTGGGCGGCCCGCTGCCCGGCGGCGCGGCACGGGACGATCGAGGTGCGGCCGCTGTGGCCACCGGACGCCGCCTGAGGGCCGGCCGGACCCGGCGCCTGCGCGCGCCGCCCCGGGGCCACACCGCCAGCGTCGTTGGCGCAACACGAGGCGTCGACGGCGCGGCTGGGCACGTCGGCGAGCAGGTCGAGGTGGCCGTCGCCGTCGAAATCGGCGGCGGCGAACCGCGGCGGGCCAAGCCGGGCCCGATTGTGGTAGGAAGCTGCGCCATGCTCACACGATCACTCCCCTTACTGGTCGTGACCATGTCGCTGGCCACGTTGGCCGCGCCATTCACCACATCGGCGGTAACGATCGAGGTTGGCTCGGTAGTCGTCGTCAGCGAGAGCGTCCAACTCCCGGTGGTGTTGCTGACGGAAGGCGCGTTCGTGGCGGGGGCACAAATCGACATTCTTTTTCCCGTAGATGCCCAGATCGACGCTCGCGCTAATGGCAAACCGGACTGCAGCATAAACCCAACGATCGACAAAGGCGGCTCTTCATTCATGTTTCAACCGGCCGGGTGTCAGCCGGCAAGGGATTGCAGCAGCATCCGGGCACTTGTCTTGGCGCTGGATAACGTAGACCCGATTCCCGATGGCGCGACGATGTTCACATGCCGGATGCTTGTAATCGCACAGGCGGGAGAGCTCGACATCGAGTGCGGAAATGCCGGAGCCCACGACCCAGACGGTAACGCGCTTACGACAAACTGCCTCAATGGACTGATTACCATCGGCAACACCACGCCGGCCGCCACCCGCACAGGGACACCTACTCGGACCGTCACGGGCACGCGCACTCCCACACCCGTCCCAACCGTCACGTTTACGCGCACGGCGTCGAGAACGCCGACGCAAACACGGACCGCGACGATAACGCCGACACCGACGGCCACGCCCCGGCGAGTCGTGATGACTCTCGGCGCAGGGAGGGGGGTTCCTGGCGGCACCGTTCGGCTGTTCGTCTCGATCCGCACCTCGGACCTGCCTACGGTCGCAACATCGAACGATCTGTATTTCGATGAGGCGTTCTCGTTCGAAGGGTGCCGGCTAGAAACGAGCGCAAATAAGCAACTGGTTGCGACTAGACTGTCCGAGAACACCGCGCGCGTATTCGTGCAATCACCCTCCAACAACAACCCTCTTCCCGATGGGCCGCTCTACAGTTGCGCATTTGCCGCTGGGTCCGCGCTGCTTCCGGGGAACTATACAGTGTACGTTGACGACGTAGTCGCCTACAAAGCGGGCGGTGCGGCCGGCTGGCCGACCGCTGGCGTCGACGGTGCCTTGGTCATATCCCTGGCACCACCGAGTTGCGTTGGAGACTGCAGCCGGTCGGCGAGGGTCAGAATCTCTGACCTGATCACGGCTGTAAACATCGCTCTCGGAAACCAGCCGCTCAACGCCTGCGACACACTCGATACGAACGGCGATCTTCTCGTGAGTATCAACGAGATAATCGCCGCAGTAGGCAACGCGCTCAACGGCTGCGGCTAGGCGCGCTGACCGCCGCCGGCCCCAACTCATCCACCGCCGCGCGAGGCACCGCGGCGCCTCGCCACTCGGCATCACCAACGTGTGGACGAACATCCGCCTGCCGGCCGACCTCGGCGACGACGACGGTCCGCGTCGAGAGCGGCCGCACCCAGGTTCTCGACGGCCCCTACGCGGAAGTGAAGGAGCAGCTCGGCGGCTTCCTCCTCATCGACGTCGCCGACCTCGACGCCGCCATCGCCTGGGCGGCCCGCTGCCCGGCGGCGCGGCACGGGACGATCGAGGTGCGGCCGCTGTGGCCGCCGGACGCCGCCTGAGGGCCGGCCGGACCCGGCACCTCAGCGCGCCCCCCCCGGGGGGGCGAGCGTCTTCACTGTCGTTCCGGCGCCGGGCCCGCGGCGGACGATTCGGCCCGCAGCGACACCGTCAGCTCGGTGCGCTCCCCCGGCGTGCTGTCGACGGCAACGGTGCCGCCCTGCGCTTCCACGAGCGATTTGACGATGAAGAGGCCGAGCCCCATCCCCGAGCGGGCGCGCCCGGTCTCTGTCTGCTGATACCTGCCAAAGAGCAGCGGCAACTCGTGTGGGGCGATGCCCGGCCCGCTGTTGATCACCGCGACACGGACCCCGTCCGCACCGTGCGTCGCCCGCAAGTGGATCTCTCCGCCATCCGGCGTGAACTTGAAGGCGTTGTGCAGCAGGTTCGCGAAGACCCGCTCGAGGGCGCGCGGATCCCCGAGCACGCGCGGCAGGGCGTCGTCGCACTCGACGGTCACGGCGATGTCGCGCAGCTTCGCTTCCGGTCGGTAGGGCGCGCTCACTCGGGCCAACAGGGCGGAGAGTGAAAGCGGCCGCCGCTCGAGCTTGAGCTCGCCGAGCTCGATGTTGGTGAGATCGAGATAGTTGCTGATCAAGCCCACGATCGATCGCGCATTGCCACCGATGGCGGCGACGAGGGGTTCCGCCTCCGCAGGCAGCGGCAGGCGCTGCAGGACGTCCACGTACCCGTAGATGACGCCGAGCGGGTTTCTGATGTCGTGCGTCAGCATGGCCAGGTAATCGCCGCGATAGCGCTCCAACTGCTTGCGCGCGGTGATGTCGCGGACGTTCACCTGCAGCACCTTCTCCCGCTCCACCCAGAAGGCGTTTCCCACCAGCTCGACGTCGACCCGCCGGCCGTCCTTGCGCGTCAGTTGCAGGTGCTCGCAGTGGAAGCGCTCCATCCGCGTCCATTCTCCAATCGGCTGCGGCGGCACCGCATCGCTGAAGCAGCGGATGCCGGCGAGGGGCCGACCCACCAATTCGGGCGCCGCATAGCCGAGCAGTTGCTCCAGAAAGGGATTGATCGCGGTGACCGTGCCGCGGGCGTCGGCGATGATGATGCCATCCGTCGTGGTCTCGAACAGGCGACGGTAGCGGTGCTCGGAATGGGCGAGGACGGCTTGCGCCCGGTTGCGTTGCAGCGTCAGGACCGTCGCGATCCAGAGAACGATCGCGCCGATCACCCGATCCAGTATGGCCAGCCCGACGGTGAGACCGCCGCCGGGAGACAAGACCAGGCCGAGGCACATGAGCGCGGTGCAGCAGGCGGCGGTGGCGATGATCTGTCGCCGCCGCAGCGACGACGCGAACAGCACCGGCAGAACGTACAAGGCCCAGTCGGGGCTCCAGAACGCCGTGTTGAGATCCACGGCGAAGATCGCCGCGGCGAGGATCGCCACGACCAGCAGGGTTCGGCGCCCGGGAGCGGGTTCCGCCGCGACGCCGTGTGGGTCCTTTCGTCCGTCCACGCGCGCTCAGTATCGCACCCGCGCACCGTTCGGCGAACGCAGGAACCACCGCTCGGCGCGGCCGGTCACCGCGCCGCGTCGATCATGCTGTTGATGGTCATCGACTGCTCGGCGACGCTGCCGCTGTTGAACGACCACGCGGAGGCGTGGATGCGCGTGGCGCGGCCGCGCTGGGTGTCGATCATGACCGCGGCGCGCGGGACCAGGCCGGCGTCGCCGGGCGGTCCCTCGTCCGGCGTGTCTCGGTCCATGGGCGCGATCGATTCCGGTCTCCGGCACCAGTCCTCTCACCGCCCTATGCCGGCGAGCCGAGCCTTTTTGCCACGGCGGCGGGCGCACCCGGCATCCGGTGCCGGCGTCCAGCGTCGCCGGCGCCGATGTGCGGGTTCGCGCTCGACCGGGCTGCCCGGGGAACCGGCGCGTTGGCCTCGCCTGGGCGGACGCGCGCCCCGACGCGCCGCGGGCCGGTCAGCCGGTCGCGACGCGGTAGAGGCGCCAGCGGCCGGGGAGGCCGGCGAGCTCGTGCTCGCCGTGCTCGGTGAAACGCAGATCGGAGCCGGCGACCAGGTCCTTCACCGTGCTCGAGGCGATGACCTCGCCCGGTCCGGCGAGCGACAGGAGGCGCGCCGCGGCGTGCACGGCGAGGCCGGCCAGATCGTCCCCGCGCACCTCGCACTCGCCGGTGTGCACGGCGGCGCGGATCGCCAGGCCGAGGGAGCGCGCCCCCTCGGCGATCGCGGCGGCGCATTGCAACGCCCGCGCCGGGCCATCGAAGCTGGCGAGAAATCCGTCGCCGATGGTCTTCACCTCGCGGCCGCGGAAGCGCTGCAGTTGCCGCCGCACGAACGCGTCGTGGGCGTCGAGCAGGTCGCGCCACTGACGCGCGCCGAGCTCGGCCGCGCGCCGGGTCGACTGCACGATGTCGGTGAACACCAGCGTCGTCAGGACGCGATCGACGGCGCCGCCGTGGCGCTGGCCGGTGACGAACTCCTCGACCTCGTCGAGCAGCGGATCGCTGTTGCCGGCGAAGAACAGATGATCGGACCCCTCGAGCTCCACCAGGCGGGCGCCGGGAATGTGGGCGGCGAGGTAGCGCGCGTTCTCGATCGGCACGAAGTGCTCGTCGCGGCGGTGGACGACGAGCGTCGGCACAGCGATCGCGGGCAGGACGTGGCGGACGTCGATGCTCGTGTTGAGGCGCAGCAGCTCGACCGCCATGCGCGGGCTCACCGCCATGCGCTCGTAGCGGGCGCTGGCCTGCACCATCGCCGGGTCTGCCGCCAGGCTGGGGCCGACGAACTTGGCCAGGTACCCCTCGCCCCAGGTCTGGGCGATGATCCCGAAGGCGTTCTCGAGCGCGTCGGGCGGAATCCCGATGTCGTAGCCATCGCCGCTCACGATGCGGGCGAAGGTCCCGAAGAGGACCAGCGCCGCGGTGCGCTCGGGATGCGTGGCGGCGAACAGGATGTTCATCGGCCCGCCCTCGGAGATGCCGAGCAGCGCCGCGCGCTCGCTGCCGACCGCGTCCATCACCGCCCGCACGTCGTCGATCCGCTCCTCGAGCATCGCCGGGCGCCCCTGCGGCAGGGGGTCGGACAGGCCGGTCCCCCGCTTGTCGATGAAGATCAGGCGCGAGAAGCTCGCCAGCCGGCGCAGGAAGCGCGCCAGCGGCGGCACCTCCCAGGCCACCTCCACGTGACTGATCCAGCCGCAGAGAAACACCAGGTCGGGCCCCTCGCCGAGCACCTGGTAGGCGATGTGGTCCTCGCCGCTGCGGGCGTATCGCGTCTTGGGTTCCATCGCGGTCACACGATCGGCGCGGCACGGCGCGCCGAGGCCAGCGTACCCGCCGCGCCGCCCGCGGGCCAGTGCACGGGGCCGACGGTGGACTGCCAGGTCCGCTCACGGCGGGCCGCGCCGCTGATCGCGCCCTGCGGCGCGGCGCGGCGATGGTGGTACCCGACTGGGGACCGGGGAGGCGCTGGGCTCGATCGCGGCGCGACCGAGTTGGAGGCGCCCGAGCGCGGGCGCGCTCCGCTGGGCCCGCGCTTGCTCACGGCCCCAGGCGGCGGTAGGGCGTCCCCGATGCGCCCCGCGACAGAGCTCGTCGCCTCCTTCCGCGAGACCAGCGACGACTGGCGCATCGGCGCCGAGCTGGACCCGGGCGGCGTCGACGCCTTGCCCGCCGTCCACGCCGGCCCGTCGCGCGACGCCGGGCGGATCTGGCGATGCTGCGCCGCGCACCTCGACCGCCACGGCGATTCCGTCGGCGCGGCCCCGCTGCCGCCGCTGCTGGCGGGCGGCGGAGGGGACGTCCGCCCCTGGGCAGCGCAAGCGATGCACGTGCGGCGCTCCGTGGCGCGCCGCGGGGCCGCCTGAGAGGGTGTTCTGGTGAGCGAGGAACGGCTCGAGAATCCGGTCACGGGCGAGTCCATGCGCGTCCTCGAGTCGTCGCCCGAACGCTTCCGCGTCCAGTATGCGCTCCGCCCGCGCGGCGAGATCGCCGGCGCGCACTTTCATCCCTACGGCGAGCAGACGGTATCGGTCGTCTCGGGCGAGCTGCACGTGCGGATCGCCGGCGCGCATCGGGTGATCCGCGCCGGCGAGTCGGCGACCATCCCGACGGGGGCGCCGCACTTCCAGTGGAATCCCGGCGACGTCGAGGCGATCGTCGTCGAGGAGATGCACCCGGCCGCGCGACTGCACGAGTTCTTCCGGGTCCTCTTCCGGCTCGCGCAGAGCGGGAGGACGGACGCCAGGGGCTTCCCGCCGCTGCTTCTGAGCGCGGCGCTGTTCGCGGAGTTCAGCGACACGATCCGTCTCGCGGCGCCCGGGACCCGCCTGCTGCTCACGCTGCTCGCCCCGCTCGCAGTCGCGCTGGGGTACCGGCGCGAGATCGAAGAATGTCGACGGGGGCAGGCCGCGTCGTAGGACGCGCGGCGCTCCCTTGGAGCCGGCGTTCGGCGCGCAGGCGCTGAGCCCGATCGTCTCCATCCAGCGCGACGACTTCGGCATCGACATCGCGGCCGAGCTGCAGCCCGATCGGCGCGCCCTTCCCGACGACTACCAGCGGGGTGGCGGAAGCTTCGGGGTCGCCGTCGGCGACGGCGCGCCACCTTCCGGGCCCGCGCCGCGCGGCCTGGCGCGAGCGCTCAGCCGCGCGGGCCGCGACGCGAGGCCACCCGTTTTCCGGTCGGCCCCGCGGCCCGCGGCGGCTGCAGCGCATTCTTGGGCCGCACGCGGCTTACCAGCGGGAAGCGCCTGGGATGCTCGAGGGACTCGACTGCGAGGTCGATGTCCAGATCGGGCCAATGCAGATGGCGAGGGTGCGGCAGTTCGACGTTGCACAGCGCACCGATTGAGACATCACGAAACCACGGGAACTGTTTGGACGAGACGAACAACTCGCGATCGTGGATCAGAAGCCAGAACCCGCGTTGCGAAGCGTTGGCCACCTCAACGTCCGAAGTGGGTCTCCCACCCGCTGCGGATTTCATCTTCGTTTCCCTGAACGAGTTGAAGCGCTCTGGCGAGCCTGCGCCTGCTCAAACCGTAGTTTTCGGCCAGATCGATTCTTGGCTCCAGCCAGAACTTCGCCTCGCCGTCGGCATGTTGGACATGGCGGCCGCTCCTCGCGCGAGAAGAAGAAGAGGCGAAAACCTCCTTCGCGGAGCACCGTCGGGCTCACGTCGGGACGGTACCCGATCGGCTGTAGGAAGGCGACGGATTCTGGGCGGCCGTTCGGACCCGAGCCTCTAGTGCACCGTCGTTGAGATAGGGTTGAGGGTTGAGCAGGTTGCCGGTCATCGGCGGTCCTCGCGAGGAACGCCGACGCAGGAATATCGGGAATATTCCAAGGAGGCGTGACGCTGCGAGGGACGTCGAGGGCCGGCAAGATGCGTGAGCCTATCTCGACGACGGTGCACTAGCGCTCACGCTGAGCCGTCGGCGCAGCGAGGCTCGCGTTGGTTCGGGAAGTTCAAGCCGCTCGGCTCCAGCGTGTTGTTGGCGCCGACCGGGGTGCCGTACCGGCGTTCATCCGGCAGCCCGCCGCAGAGCGCTCTCCAAGCGCTGCGGCAACTCCAGAGACATGAAGAACTTCTGGGGATAAAGGTAGTCCTCGCCCGATTCGTCGATGACGCGGAGCAGTCCATGCGTCTCCGCCGCGGGATCGGCTAGCGCCTGGTAGATCTTCCGCAACTCAAGTGAGGCTGGATAACCCGTGTTCCGCACGCATACGACAAATCGTTTTTTCTGTCCCGCTCTGGCCATCGTCGTCACCCCAGCAACCGCTTGACCTTCACTTCCTTTCTACCAACGCCGGTGGCCTCGTACCAATGCAACTCCGCTTCGCAGACCACGCCGTCGGGCAGGCGAACCGTTGCGATGCCCTTCCGCTTTCGTCACCGACCGCGACCATACAGCCGTCGCAGTCGAGCGCGGTCGCGGACCGACGGCCCGGTTGCGATGGTCTCCGGGTTGCGAAGCGGACCGAGGATCTCGAACTCCATGCGGATCGGTCGCCTGTACCATCCGATTCTCGATGGGGCTAACGCCCCCGCATCACCTGCCGGCGGAAGCGGGTGAGGCCCGCTGTAGCCGGCAGGTGGATGCGGTCGTTAGATGCCTGCGCGCTTCCGCCGGGCGCTGCTACTGGACCTTCTGCACCTTCGGCGGTGCCCAGCTCCCGTCGAGGATCGAGGGGGCCTTGTCCTTCGGCCAGTACATGCGCAGCATCGGGATGAACTCGCCTGCGGGCGCGGGCAGCCAGTTCGATTCCTTGTCCTTGCCCGGCGAATTCTTCTGGAAGTAGAGCGTGATCGAGCCGTCGGGATTGGCCTTCAGGTTGTCTCGCGGGCTGACGGTGAACTTGTTCAGCTCGTTCGGCACGAACCACCAACCCTGGTCGATCATGTACATCGTGATCGACCAGAAGCCGTTGACCGGCGGCGTCTGGCCCTTGGCGAAGGTCAGCGTGTACTCGTTGGCACCGGTGAGCTTCGCGCCCGTGCTGTCGATCAGCGTGTACGGGTAGACCGCATCCTCCTGCAGGTTCGCCGGCCAGCCGAAGGCCGCGACGACGGCACGCTTCATGTAGTCGGTGCCGTACTGACCCAGCCCCTTGGTGACCTCCCAGCCGTTGACCATCTTGCCGAGGGCACTCTGGTTGGCGCCGATCTTGTCGAGCGCGGTCTTGGGCAGATCCTTCAGCGCTGCCTGCACCGCCGGATCGAGCTTGGACAGCGCGAACGGCTTGCACGGCTCGAAGCCGATCTTCGCGAAGCGCGCCAGCGCTGGCGCGTCGGCGGCATACGCCGGGGCGACATCGCACATGCGCTTGCTCAGCCAGTTGAAGTAGCCCTCGGTGCCCATCGCCAGGATCACCGCCTGCGGCTTGTCGGTCATCGAGATGCCGGGGTTCGCGTCGACCGGCGGTGCCACCGGCGTGAACGGCTTGCCCCACGCCGACAGCGGCGTGATCTTGTATTGCGCCTGCAACGCGTTGACGGTCGCGTAGTCGGCGTCGGTGCCGTCGGCGTAGGTGCGGCCGAGGATCACCATGTACCGGGTCGCCGCAGGGATGTGCTTCATGCCCTTGGGCACCTCGCCCTTCCATCCCGGTCCGGTGATCAGGTAGTTGGCGGCCTTGCTATCGCCGGTGCGGGTGCCGGGGCTGGCGAAGATCGTCATCCACAGGTCGACCATCGGGAACAGGTGATAGCGCTTGCCCATGTCCGGATGGCTGAAGACCTGCGGCTCCTTCAGGTCGAGCCAGGCCAACGAATACAGCGTGTCCGCGTTCGGCGCCGAGACGCCGCGGTAGTCCGCCGGGGGATAGCGCTTGACGTTGATGAACTGGTTCACCGGCGCCTGCAGTTCGGTGGCGTCGGCGACGTTGGACATCTGGATGCGCGTCACGTCGGTGGTGACGAGCGAATAACCGTAGACGTAGGCGTCGGTGGCAATCGCGACCGCTTCCTCCGGTGCCACTTGCGCTGAAACAGCGATCGGCGCTGCCGCCATTGCCACCATCATTGATGCCAGCATCAGTCTCGGCTTACGCATACTCCGTTACTCCTCTCGCTTCGTGTGGTGAGTTTGACCTGCCCCTCGCCGCGAACCTTTCGCGGTTCGAGGCGGGCAGCCCGTCTTTATTGCTACGCATGAGCTGGCTATTCCAGATAGCCCCCCACCAGTATCAGACGTTGGTGGTCGGCACCCGAGGCCGGTCGCAGCGGTACACTGGTCGATGAAGAGCCGTCGCGGCCGCTTGCCGGGCCGCGTCAGGGCGCGCGGCGGCGACACGCGACGCCGGGACCGAGCCCGGCGGCGGCGGGGTCAGTTCGGGTCGGCGGAGAGCCAGCTCGGGTGCCAAGGGGGGCAGCGGCGTTGCTGTGGCAGCCCGAGGTGGGCGAGGATGCGGACGATGGCGCGCGGAGCGGCGATGGCCGACCAGGCGCAGGCGCCCGCCGTCGTCCGGCCACGCCAGTTAGGGCGGCGGTGCGAGTGAGGAGCCGTTCGCGACGGCTCGCGCGCGGCACTCGACGACGAGACGCGGCGCCATTCGTGCTCGCGCGAGCAGCGCCGTACCTCCGGAGCGACGGCCCACCGCGCCCGCCGGCGACGACAGGGCCGGCGACGAGCTGGATCGTCGCGGTGGTCGCAACCCGTTCAACCTGCCCCTCGTCTCCCGACTTCCTGCCGGCCTGACGCGTTGGCGATGAGCCGCCGGCGCACTGAAGCTCGCGGCGAGCAGCGCTGTTCAAGCCGGTCGGCTGCATCGCTGGCGCTCAGCCGCGCGGGCCGGCGACGCGAGGCCGCCCGTCGTTCACGCGGCCCTGCGGCCCGCGTCGGCTGCAGCGGCTTGTTAGACGCGGCTCACAAAAGCTTGCGGAATTCATCCTCGGTCAGCCCGGCATCGCGCACGATACCGCCCAACGTAAGGGCATTCAGCGGATCGTGCCGTGGAACGGTGACGATGCGCTTGCCATCGGAGAGCACGATGTGTTTGCGACCTTCGCGTGCGATGCGGAACCCTGCCTTCTCAAGGGCACGCACCGCCCGACGGTGCGGAATCCCGGGGATCCTCCCCACCGCTCACACCGCAACGTCGACTTCACGAATATCGCCGTCCTTGAGCTCTTCGTCGACGACAGCGAGGTATTCCTGAATGGCGTCGGCGACGTTCTCGAGTGCTTCCTGTTCCGTCTTTCCTTGCGACCAGCATCCGGGTAGCCCCGGGACCGATACGGCAAAGCCCTCATCGGACCGCTGCAGCAAGACCTTATACCTCATCGTCGGCTCCTCGCTCGCGACACTACCTCGACTGCTCCGAGCGGTCTAACGCCAGCGGTCAGCCGCGCGGGCCGCAGGCCCGCGCGGCTGCACCGGTTTGTTAGCCAGGACATGGGTGCTCCGCGCCCACAACGTTTCCATCTGGACAGCATTTCCATCCTTTGGGGCAGCACTCCGGGGCAGAGAAGTACAGTGATGCGGCAGCCGGGCAGAGAAGCATTAGGGAACTCGGGCCAGCTGTCGCCCGGACGAACTTGGGCTCGCGTGTAGGTGCCACAAACGCGCACCCGACACTTTCGTTCGAGAGCTCACGTAGGTCCAAGACTGTTCGACGGCCATCGTCTTCAAAGACTATCTCGTTCGCGTACACAGCCCGTACTGGGATTCCGCTCGGCCGCAGGCACTTCTCCGTGTCCTCGAGAGCATACCCGAAGTGCTCAAGTGCCGACTGCGTTCCTTGATCTGCCTCGACCTCGGCCTCGGACACATCCGGGAAGAACCCGACAACCTGAGCACGATCGACTTGGATCGCTTCCGAGCGCTCAGCGCCTCGCTCGTCCGGTCCCGGCGGAGAGGGCCGCGCGCCGCACCCAATCAGCAGAGCAGAAGCGAGCACGCTTACTTGGACCATGCGGGGTCGGCACAGCATGGCTAACGCCTCGTTAGGCGGCGACACTCGACTTGGCTCGCTCGTACAGCGTCTCTGGCGCGATGTCGGCGCCGTTGGGCCAGGTCACGGTGCCTCCGTCGACAAAGAAGCGCTCGAAGTACGCTTGGTCCTGAAGCGGTTCGAAGATTGGCCCCTGAAGCCACGCCGAGAAGTCGACGGTATTCTCAACCCCGTCATTGAAGACGAGGTGAATCCGATACGCCCCTCGGTACTCCGCTGCGACCACGGTTGGAAGAAACGCCATGCGGCTACCTCATTCCAGCGGCGGAATCCGCTCCAGTGCCTCACCCACGGTGAGGCGGTCCCAGTTCGCTTGCAGCTCATCACGGTGCGCCAACGTCCACTCCTTGATCAATCGTCGGGCGGTGCGAGACGAAAGCGTGCCAGCCAGGAACTCGCCGTCGAGCGTGAACGTCGCTTGTTGACCTTGATGGTCGGCATGGAAGTGGGCGACTCCGTGCTCACGGTAGAACATGCGGATCACGATGCCGAAGAAGACTGAGATGACCGGCACGCCGCCATCCTACCCCCCTCGTGCACGTCCGCCCAACGTCGCAGGTCAGCGGCCGAGCGAAACGGCGCAACTTTTGCGTAAGCAAAGGGCGTGGCGGTTCGAGCGGTCCGCTGCACCTGCATTGTTGGACGGCACCAGCTACAAGACCTTGGACGCCGCCTCGGTAGCGGCCCTAATCCGGTCTCGCCATCTGATTGCTGCGGCGCGGGGCTCTTCTGCGCACATTATCGCTCCGGAAATTGCGATTACACACGAGGCAGGGTCTCCTGTGAAAGCAGCGTGTACCGCTGCCTCGACATCACCACCCTGCCTTCCGATGCCCGGCAAAAGGAAAGGCTGCGCGGGGAATCGCTGGCGTACCCGCGCGATCTCGCGTGATGCTGTCGCTCCCATCACCACTCCTACATTGCCGCTTTTGTCACACTTCGGAGCCAGTTCTGCAACTGCCATAAACAGGGGTTGTTCATAGTGCTCTAGATGCTGAAGATCTGTGCGACCAGGATTCGAAGTGTGACAGACGACGTACACCCCCCGAGAGGCGTACTTGGCGAACATGGCGATAGAATCCGCGCCATGGTATGCATGTACAGTCGCCGCGTCGAACTCCATGGCCTCGAACACCGCCGACGAATAGGCCATCATCGTATTTGGTACATCAGCTCGCTTGCAGTCCAACAAAATTGGGATATCGGGCGGCACACAATCGCGGACGACGGAAAGCGCCTCCCATCCCTTTGGGCCGTACTGTTCCCAAAAGGCTGAGTTCGGCTTGTAGCAGCAGGCGATGTCCGACGTAATGTCGATAATTCGACGTGAAAGCTCGATTGCCGTCTCGATCCCACCACCGATGATCCGCGGCTCTGGGTCCAGACCTATACAAAGCAGCGAGTCTCGAGCAGTTGACGCTGCCCGAAGCTTACTGAAGTAGTCCAAAGCAGTGTTCATGTCGGACCCTTGAGCCTGTCCGTCCAACGCCGGCGGTCAGCCGCGCGGGCCGCTGGCCCGCCTCGGCTGCACCGCTTTGTTAGGCTGCGCAAGCGGGTTTTCGCGCAGATCTCAGTGGCGGCGCCCTGAATCACTGCAGTTCCTTTCGGACAAGCCGCAGCCCGGCCACGTAGTACTTGTCGCCATTATAGACCTCGCCGTCGTCAATTATCCAAGCGAGTTCATCGTGAGACATCAGGTTCGTCGAGCTCCAATACGCGCCCACGGTAAGGCAGTGCCACCCGCTGTCGTCGTCAGCGCTGCAGCGAACGTTGCAACCCTGGCCGAACGCCTCGAACAAAGCCGGTTTCGCTGTGGAATAGTCGACGATCGATTCGAGTTCTTCGATGGTAGGTACGCGCCAATCGCTGTGTGTACCGAGTACGCTCTCGTTCGCCTGCGTGAGCCGGTCCCAGACGGTAGTGATGACTCCCGCATCGTAGGAATCAAGGACACAGGAACCTTCCCCGCACATCGCGCATCCGAGGCTTCCGACACCCATGGCCGCGGCACAGGTCGCAGCAGCGCCGACGTTGGGTTGGCACAGAACGTCGGGAGCGCGTTCACATTTACCGGCCCAGACGAACCGTCCACACTGCTCCTTCTGCCACATCAGGCCCGATCGCCGGTCCGAGATCGTTCCGTTGTGGTTGTCCAGAAAACGCGGAACAGGCTGAAGCCAATTCCCACGGACTGCTCGCGCAGCTCGTTCTACAAAGAGGGTTCCCGCGGCCCCTATGTTGCCGATCCCGCCGGCGCAAAAATCCACGTACCAAGGTTCATCGTCGTAGCCTGCCACGGTCTTCGACGCCGACCAGTATGTAGGCAGTCCATTGGAACTGCCGCAGGTTTGATTACAGCTGCAAGCGCTGCTGGCAATGTCCATGCAGTCGCCGCCACATTTAGAGCCGAGAAAGGCGCGATCGACGGCTGGGTCGACCGCAGCATAATCAACCAACGTCGCGAGCTCGTCCACGGTAGGAATGCGCCAATCAGACTGTCCAGCAAACCGCGTCGCATTGAGCTGCGCGATCCAGTCCCACACCGTTTGGAATGGGCCAGTATCGCATTTCAATTGGAGGTCGAGGATTGGCGCGCAGAAGGAACAGAGTTCCTCGTCCAGATCGCTTTTCAGGCACGCGGCCTGCGCCGCCTCGTTGGATTGACAGTAGTCGGAACCACCGCCGCAGCCCCCGAAGAGCAAGTATTGATTGTCGGCGGCGTGTAGGTTCTCGAGATCCATTCCCGCGCCCAGACCGACCTTCTTCTCCCACACCAGACGGGTGGCGGTGTCGGTTATCGTGCCGTCAGCATTGTCGACGAAGCGTGTTGCCGGGCAACCGTCTAGCGCGTAGCCCGTGGCTAGAACGAGCTGATCGATGGTCACCTCTCCTTCCACGTTTGCGAAGGCGCTGCACGAATCTGGCGCGTGTTCTCCCAGCGCGATCGTAATTCCGAGCACCAGTTCGCTGATGTCGATCCGCCGGTCGCCGGTGCAGTCGCCGACGCAGGGCGGTAGCGATACCGCGAGGGTCGGGCAACACGCGATCAGTACGACGTATGCGAGGGCGCAGAGCGGGGTGGCGAATATCGCGGCGCGTCCGATCGACGTATCCGGCATAAGACACTTCGCCTAACGCCAGCGGTCAGCCACGCGGGCCGCAGGCCCGCGTCGGCTGCACCGCTTCAGTTAGGCGCGCTACAGATCCTGCGGTTCGAGGCCGGTGTGTTTCGAGATGCGCGCAAGCATCTTCGGGCCGATTTCGTCGCGGTCGTGGAATGCCCAAACGTAGTCTGGCCACCCCGGACGCGAGAGGACGAGGTGCGAGCCGCCCGCCCGACGCTTCTCGACCCACCCGATTCTCAGGAGGGCACGGAGGACGCGACGAGCCGGGGCGCTCGGCCATGCGCTCATGCCGCCGAGAAGAGAACGCTCTCGAAGGGAACGGCTTCGCCGTTTTCGAGCCGATCAGCGAGCACTCGCAACGCCAGCGCTTGCGCCTTGGCCTGCGCCTGTTCCTGGCTGTCGCCATACACGTGCACGCCCGGCAGTTCGGCCACCTCGGCAATCCACCGCCCATCGCTCTCCCGATCAACTTGGACGCTGAAGGTCATGCGGGCAGAGTACCGGATCTTCGCCTCGCGGCCTAACGCGGGCGCTCAGCCGCGGCGGGGCGACGAGACCTGCATGCCGAGCGCGCAGCTCCAACCCGCCGTCGGCTCCAGCGGCTTGT